>CACMHW010000003.1 GCA_902613545.1 uncultured Pelagibacteraceae bacterium | reverse complement strand
TACAAGGACTTGGGGCATATCCTGGCGATGATCCACAATTTTTGGGTATGCTTGGTATGCACGGAACTTATGAAGCAAATAACGCGATGCATGACTGTGACTTAATGATAAACATTGGAGCAAGATTTGATGATAGAATTACCGGAAAGGTTGATGAGTTTTCACCTGGTTCAAAAAAAATTCATGTCGATATTGATCCTTCTTCAATTGGAAAAAACATAAAAGTTGACCTTGCTATAGTTAGCGATGTTACAGAGCTTTTGAAGTCTTTAAATAAAAGATTCAAAGAGAAAAATAAAAACTTTGTAAGTTCTAACAAACAGAAAACATCAAAATGGTGGGAGCAAATAGGAAAATGGAGAGAAAAAAAGTCTTTAAATTTTATAAATAGCAATAAGGTTATAAAACCTCAACATGCAGTACAAAGGCTGTATGAACTAACAAAAAACCAAGACACTTTTATTACGACAGAGGTTGGTCAACACCAAATGTGGGCAGCACAGCATTATAAATTCAATAAACCTAACAGATGGATGACATCTGGCGGACTTGGGACAATGGGGTACGGACTTCCAGCAGCAATTGGTGTTCAAATTGCAAATCCTGGAAAACTTGTTGTTGATATCGCAGGAGAGGCATCAGTCTTAATGACTATGCAAGAAATGTCTACAGCTGTTCAATACAGGTTACCAATAAAAATATTTATTTTAAATAACGAATACATGGGAATGGTAAGGCAGTGGCAAGAACTTTTACATGAAAAAAATTATTCTGAAAGTTACACTGCTGCTCTTCCAGACTTCGTTAAACTAGCTGAGTCTTATGGTTGTGTAGGAATAAGAGCAAAAACACCTGAAGAATTGGACGACAAAATTAAAGAGATGATTAATGTTGATAAACCAGTAATATTTGATTGTGTTGTCGATAAAGCAGAAAATTGTTTTCCAATGATACCTTCGGGTAAGCCACATAACCAAATGATCTTAGGCCCAGAGGAAGATGAAGAAATATCTGATGAAGGGAAAATTTTAGTTTAATGGCAAAGTCTAAATCCGCCTATAGCGTCCCTGGAAAAATTGGCAAAATCGAGAGACATATAATTGTTGTATGGGTTGATAATGAAGCCGGTGTACTTGCCAGGATAGCAGGACTTTTTTCTGGAAGAGGATATAATATTGAATCTTTGGCAGTTGCAGAAGTTGATAAAAAAAAACATATTTCTAGAATTACAATTGTTACTGAGGGAACTCCACAAGTAATTGAACAAATTAATTTGCAGCTTAAAAAACTTGTGCCAGTTCATAAGGTGGCAGATTTCAAACGAGGTGAAAAAGATATTCTTTTTAGGGAATTAGCATTGTTTAAAATTTTAGGAAATTCAAAAAAAATAGAAAAAGCAAGAAAAATTTGCAAAAAATTTAATCCTGTAATTCTTGATAAAACAAATAATTCTGTTGTAATACAAGTTACCGCCTTAAGAGCTGAAATTGATAAATTAGCTCTTGATTTAAAAAGTTTAGGCCTTATAAGCACTTCTAGAACGGGTGCAGTAGCAATGACGAAAGGACCAAAAATATTTAATTAATTATGAAAACTTATTACGATAAAGATACTAATAAAGATTTAATTAAAAATAAAAAAGTTGCAATTTTTGGTTACGGAAGCCAAGGACATGCTCACGCGTTAAATCTTAAAGACAGTGGTGTGAAAGAAGTTGTGGTAGCCTTACGAGAAGGGTCCTCAAGTATTAAAAAAGCAGAAAGCGCAGGATTAAAAGTAATGTCTCTATCAGATGCAGCCGCATGGGCTGATGTGGTAATGATGTTAACACCTGATGAACTTCAATCAGAGATTTACAAAAATCATATTGAGCAAAGAATGAAAGAGGGAACAAGTTTAGCTTTCGCTCACGGGTTAAATATTCATTTTGATTTAATTAATGCTAGAAAGGATCTTGATGTGTTTATGGTAGCTCCCAAAGGCCCAGGTCATACTGTGAGAAGTGAATATCAAAAGGGTGGAGGAGTGCCTTGTTTAATGGCTGTTCACAAAGACAGCTCAGGCAAAGCAAAAGATTTAGCTTTATCTTATGCTTCCGCTGTTGGAGGTGGTAAAGCTGGTATAATAGAAACTACTTTCAAAGATGAATGCGAAACAGATTTGTTTGGAGAGCAAACAGTTTTATGTGGTGGTTTGGTCGAGTTAATCAAGAATGGTTTCGAAACTTTAACAGAAGCTGGTTATCCACCAGAAATGGCATACTTCGAAACTCTTCATGAAGTAAAATTAATTGTTGATCTTATTTATGAGGGTGGGATTGCAAATATGAATTATTCAATTTCAAATACTGCAGAATATGGTGAATACGTTTCAGGGAAAAGAATTGTAGATAACAAGACTAAAGAAAAAATGAGAGAAGTTCTCAAAGACATTCAATCTGGAAAATTTACTAAACAATGGATGGATGAACATAAATCCGGTCAAAAAAACTTCTTGAAAATGAGGCAAGATTTGGCAAAACATCCTATTGAAAAGGTTGGAAAAGAGCTTCGTGCTATGATGCCGTGGATTGGTAAAAATAAGCTAGTCGATAAAGATAAAAATTAACCCGATCTGAGTCCAAAACACTATCTTGAACCACATAATTATTTGCAAATTCTAGCTTTGATTGTAATATGAGAAGCTTTTAATTTTTACAATTATTTAGTTATGACAGAAAAAAATAGAATTATAATTTTTGATACTACGATGCGTGATGGGGAACAGTCTCCAGGTGCATCAATGAGTTTGGAAGAGAAACTACAAATATCTAGAGTCTTTGATGAATTAGGAGTTGATGTTATTGAAGCAGGTTTTCCCATAGCATCTCCCGGAGACTTTGAAGCTGTCACAGAAATTAGTAAAACTTTAAAAAGATCAATTCCTGCAGGTCTTGCTAGAGCTACAAAAAAAGATATTGATGCTTGTCATCAAGCTTTAAAGCATGCAAAAAATTTTAGAATTCATACTTTTATTTCAACAAGTCCTCTTCATATGAAACATAAGTTAAATAAATCGCCTGAACAGGTTTTAGAATCAATTAAAGAAAGCGTAACTTATGCTAGAAAGTTTACTGACGATGTCGAGTGGTCATGCGAGGACGGAACACGAACAGATATGGACTATATGTGTAAGACTGTGGAACTTGCTATCAAATGTGGAGCCAAAACTATTAATATTCCAGACACAGTCGGCTACACAGTCCCATCTGAGTTTAAAAAAATTATAGAGACATTAATTAATAAAGTTCCAAATATTGATAAAGCAATTCTTTCTACTCATTGTCATAACGACTTGGGATTAGCAGTAGCAAATTCTTTAGCGGGAGTTATGGCTGGAGCAAGACAAATTGAGTGTACAATTAATGGGATTGGAGAAAGAGCTGGTAACGCTGCCCTAGAAGAGGTTGTTATGGCTATGAGAACAAGACATGATTTAATGCCTTACACTACAAATATAAATACAAAACTTTTAAGCAAGGCTTCAAAAGTTGTTTCAAATGCAACAGGTTTTCCTGTTCAATTTAATAAAGCAGTCGTAGGTAAGAATGCATTTGCACACGAGTCAGGCATACACCAAGATGGAATGTTGAAGAATAGAAATACCTACGAAATAATGACACCAGAGAGCGTTGGAGTAAAAAAAACATCATTAGTGATGGGAAAACATTCAGGCCGACATGCGTTTAGAGATAAATTATCTGATATGGGTTATGTAGATGTAACTGACGATATTATTAACACTGCTTTTGGGAAATTTAAAATTTTAGCAGATAAGAAAAAACATATTTACGATGAAGATATTGCTGCGTTAGTTGACGATAGCTTAGTAACAGAAGATAATTTGATTAAATTAAAATCCTTAAAGGTGTTTGCTGGAACTGGTGAACCTCAAAAAGCAGAAATGACTTTAGAAATTTTTGGCGAAGTAAAAAGTGCTTCAGATACTGGAGATGGTCCTGTAGACGCAATTTTTAAATGTATTAAAAAACTTTATGCTCATGATGTTAAACTTTTATTATATAATGTTCATGCAGTTACTGAAGGCACTGATGCTCAGGCAACAGTAAGTGTGAGGATAGAAGAGAAAGGTAAAACTACAGTAGGTCAAGCAGCTGATACAGATACATTAGTTGCATCAGCTAATGCTTATTTAAGTGCTTTAAATAAATTAATTATTAAAAGAAAAAAAACGGCGCCAGATGATGAAAATCTAAGCGCTCAAATATAGAAAGGTAAATATGTTTAAAGGTTTAACGGGATTAACATCACTCTGGTCACAAGATATGGCGATCGACTTGGGCACAGCAAACACCTTAGTAGTACTTAAAGATCAAGGTGTTGTATTAAATGAGCCTTCAGTGGTAGCAGTTATTGAAGATGCGGGTAAAAAATCAGTTCTCGCAGTGGGAGATGAAGCAAAAACAATGTTAGGTAGAACTCCAGGAAATATTTCTGCAATAAGACCTTTAAAAGATGGGGTCATTGCTGATTTCGTAGTAACAGAGGAGATGATTAAGCACTTTATTAAGAAAGTTCATAAAAAAAATGCTTTTGCCAATCCAAGAATTTTAATTTGTGTTCCAACTGGATCTACTCCGGTTGAGAGAAAAGCTATTCAAGACTCTGCATTAGCAGCAGGTGCCAGAAAAGTTCAACTTATTGAAGAGCCTATTGCTGCAGCAATTGGTGCAGGACTTCCTATATCAGAAGCAACTGGTTCAATGGTTGTTGATATCGGCGGAGGTACAACAGAAATCGCAGTGATGTCATTAGGCGGGGTAGTTTATTCCAAATCTTTAAGAGTAGCGGGAGATGCACTTGATCAATCTATAATTGCTTATATGAGAAAGAAAATGAACTTAATGATTGGAGATTCTACGGCAGAAAAAATTAAGAAAGAAATAGGTACTGCTATACCTTCAACAAATAATACCTTTTTAATGAAAGGAAGAGATATAAGATCAGGAACTCCAAAAGAAATTGAACTTACAGAAAAAGACGCCTGTGAAGCTTTGATGCCTATATTAAATCAAATTTTAGGCGGTATAAAAGAAGCTTTAGAAAATACTCCGCCAGAATTATCTGCCGACTTAATCGACATGGGTCTGGTTTTAACTGGAGGTGGTGCTTTATTAAAAAATATTGATAAATTAATTTCTCAAGATACCGGTTTACCTGTAACTATAGCTGACGACCCACTATCATGTGTGGCTATAGGAACTGGAAGAGCTCTAGAAAATGAAGAATTGTTTTCTACTATGTTATCTGAGTATTAATTTATTTAAATGAATAAATGTCAGTTAGTAGAGATGATTTTAGTATAGCTTTTCGTTCTGCTCTTCTTCAAAGAGGAGGAGCTCAAAAATTTTCAGTTCTCTCTTTAATTTTTTTAGCTCTAATCATATTTTTTTTAGATGTATATGGAGTTAAATTTACTAAACCAGTCAGAAGTTTTTTAAATGACGTTGTTTATCGTGTAACTTTTTTAGCCTCTACTCCAACAAGATTTTTACCTCAAGCTGGTAAAGACATTTCAAGTTTTTTCAATGTAAAAGAGGAAAATGAAAGATTAAAGTTAGAATTAGAAAAATATAAGTCACTTGAATTAAATGTTGAATTTTTAACAGATGAGAACAAAAACTTACAAAAAATTTTAGAAACTGAATATTTTAATAAAAATTTAAGTAATATTATACTAGCAAAAGTCTTAGTCGATAAGAATAGTCCTTTTTTAAAATCTATTATCATAAATAAGGGGACGCGTGCGGGTATTTTGAAAGGAATGCCAGTAACTAAAGATAATTATTTAGTCGGAAGAGTAGTTGAAACAAACTATTTGTCTTCAAGAGTTTTACTTTTAAATGATCTGAATAGCAGAATTCCAGTAACTTTAAATCAGGGCGCGCAAGCTATATTATCTGGTAGCGGGACAAATAAGCCGATTTTAGAATATTTACCGGAGGATTACGAAACAATTGAAGATATAAATGTTTTTGCATCGGGAAAAGATGGGATATTTACATCTGGTACACCTATTGGAATTACAAACACTGAAGGCACAGTAGATCTTTTCATTGATCCAAATCAGCTCTCTTTCGTAACGGTTAATTTAAATGTTCAAAATAAAGAAAAATTATAATGCCTAAGAGTTCTTTTATAAATAAAATATTCAATGCTGGCCCATTAATTCTTTTATATTATTTATGCATAAGCGAAGTTGACACAAATCTTGAAAAAATATTTGAAATCTTTACGCTAAACTTTCAGATTATCCTAATTTATTTTTGGGTACTTAAAAGACCAGATATTATGGCTAACGGACATGTATTTTTAGCAGGATTAATTAATGATGTCGTAATGGGATTTCCTTTAGGTATAAGCTCATTGTCATATTTAATTATAATTTTTGTTGGAACATATGTAAGAAATAAAAGCGTTAATACTACAATAGCCTCAGATTGGTTCACATTTTTTATGGCTATGATTTTTTCGAACATACTTTTCTTTTCATTATTAAACAATTTTTCTGATCTTTCTTTCACTTACTCCAAAATAGGATACAACATGTTTTTTACTCTCTTTATGTTTCCTATATTTTGGTTGTTGTTTAATATTTATCAATTGACATTTATAGGTAATCGAGATGCTTAGCCCAAGTTCTGGAAATACTGTTATTAAGTCAAAACTAATTGGTAGAAGAATGTTTTTACTTACTGCTGCAAAAGCAATTGTAACGTTTGGAATTATAGGTAGATTAGTATCTTTACAAATTAATGAGAGAACCAAATATAAGACTTTATCCGACAAAAATAGATTTAGAGAATGGAAATTAGCACCTGAAAGAGGTGTAATTAGAGATTTTTTTGATAAAGAAATAGCATCAAATCAACAAGTTTATCAAGTTCATTTAATACCAGAGAACTCTAAAGATATTGAAAAACTATTTGTTAGACTAAAAACAATTCTAAATATTACTGAAAAAAAATTATTTTATCTTAGAAGAGTCATTGCTAAGCAAAAACCTTGGGAACCTATTATAGTTTCAGATAATATAACATGGTCAGAATTTTCCAGATTAAATTTATTCTTACACGAACTTGAGGGAGTAAAACCTATTGTATCGGTCGCCAGAATGTACCCTGATAATTCATCTGCTCATATTTTAGGTTATGTTTCTCAGGTAAGCGCTAAAGATCTTCAAACAAAGAAATATTTAAAAGAATTACATGTTCCAGGAATGAGTATTGGTAAAACTGGTCTTGAGAGAAAATTAGATGAGGAAATTATAGGTAAAATTGGATTTCAAAGATATGAGGTAAATGCCTATGGAAAAAGAATTAAACAAATTTTGATTAATGAAGGCCAGGCAGGAAAAAGTTTCAAAACAACTCTAGATTTTGAAGTTCAAAAATTCACAAGTGAGCTTATAAAAGACAAAGCTGCCGCTGTTTGTGTTATGGATGTATATAATGGAGATATTGTGTCTCTTGTTTCTTCTCCAACTTTTCAACCTAACGAGTTCGTTCACGGCTTGGATAAAAATTATTGGAACAGTTTAATAAAAAATGAAATGAAACCACTTACAAATAAAGCTATTGCTGGTCTATATCCGCCTGGATCAACTATAAAAACTCTTGTTGCTTTAAGTGCTTTAGAGAATGGAGTTATAAAACCACTAGATACTTTTAAATGTGAGGGAAAAATTGAACTTTACGGAGAAAAATTTCACTGTTGGGAAAAAGATGGCCACGGTATAGTAAATTTAAGGAAAGGAATTCAAAGATCTTGCGACGTATACTTTTATGAAGTTGCAAGAAAATTAGGAGTAGATAGATTATCTGAAACAGCTAAAAAATTTGGTCTTGGAAAAAAAGTTCTTGATGGTTTTATTGAGGAGAGGGCAGGTGTCGTACCTAACACTAAATGGAAGAAAAAATTTATAGGTCAAAATTGGTATTTAGGTGAAACTTTGCACTCCGGTATCGGCCAAGGATATTTTCAAAGCACTCCTTTACAACTCTGTTTAATGACTGCGCAAATTGCAAATGGTGGATTTGAAATAAAACCAAGAATAATCTTTGATAAAAAGAATAACAATTTAAGAGAGTACATCAAATATAAAAATGAAAATCCTAATGACCCTCTTCCGACAGATTTATTAGTATCGAATTTTGAACTTAAACCTCTTTTTAAAAATCAAGAACATATTAATTTAATTAAAGATGCAATGTTTTCTTCTTCTAATGAACCAGGCGGGACATCTTATAGGCATCGATGGGAAAATAAAAAATTTACTTTTGCTGGAAAAACAGGATCATCACAAATAAAAAGATTTACTGAAGCTCAACGTGAGGCTGAAGTAAAGCAAGAGAGTTTACCTTACAAAGATAGAGATCATGCACTATTTGTTGCTTATGCACCTTACAGTGATCCTAAATATGCAATAAGTGTTTTAGTAGAACATGGAGGCTCAGGTGGAAAAGCAGCTGCCCCAATTGCTAAAAAAGTAATTAAAAAAGTTCTAGAACGACACGAGTTAAGAGAGAGAATTGATAGTTTACTAGGAGAGCAAGTATAATGTTTAGAGCTAGATCCATACAATCGTCATTGAGTATAAAAGATAAGATTATTTCAATAGATTATATTTTAGTAATTTCGATATTTATTCTTGGACTTACTAGTATATTAGCTATGTATTCTACAGATGGCGGAGAATTTAAATATCATACGAAAAGTCATATACTTCGTTTCTTCATTTTTTTTGGTATGTTTTTAACATTATCATTCATTCAAATAAGATTTTGGCATAGCCAAAGCTATTTAATCTATATTTTGTTCTTTGTATTATTGTTAGGAGTTAAATACTTTGGATTAACGTCTTCTGGGTCTAAAAGGTGGTTGGACCTTTACTTTATGAATTTACAACCTTCTGAATTAATGAAGGTAGGTCTTATTTTATTTCTAGCAAAATATTATCACCGTACTTCAATTGAAAATTTAAATCGTATCAGATATTTATTTTTACCTATTGTTGTTTTAATTGCTCCGATAATATTAGTTGCAACTCAACCAGATTTAGGTACTGCGTTACTAATTGCTGCTGGTGGCCTTACTGTCGCTTGGCTAGCTGGTGTAAGAGTAAAATTTTTTGCTATTTCAGGTCTAGCATTTTTAGCATTATTACCAATAGCTATTTCTTTTTTAAAACCATATCAAAAATCAAGAATTTTAACTTTTTTAAATCCCGAAAGAGATCCTTTAGGTGCTGGATATCAAATCATTCAATCCAAAATAGCTATTGGTTCAGGTGGATTGTTCGGAAAAGGTTTTTTACAAGGGTCTCAAAGTTATTTAGATTATTTACCTGAGAAACATACAGATTTCATATTTACCTTATTTTCTGAGGAATTCGGTTTTTTTGGTTCACTATTTATTCTTTTTTTATATGCAATTATTGTTTGGAGGATCATAAAAATCGGAAATGTTACAAGAAGTAATTTTGGTAAACTTTTCTGTTATGGTTTTGGAACTGCTTTTTTTATATATGTAGTAGTGAATATGATGATGGTTCTTGGGCTTTTACCGATAGTTGGGTCTCCTTTACCGATTTTGTCTTACGGAGGTTCATCAATGATGGCAATAATGTTGGGATTAGGTATAGTTATGTCCTGTAAAGTCTATAAAGACACACCCGTAAACTAGCTAATTTAAACCTAATATGGTCAAATTTGATTTTATTAGGCACTTGTATATTATATTAATAGGTGGTTAATTTATGAAAAATATTATGTTTGGTGACAAGAAAAAAAAACTTACTGACTCAGAAAGATCGTTAATAAGCGAAACCGTTAGTATAGAAGGAACAATCAATAGTTCAGGTGCTATAGATGTTGCAGGCTTAATTAAAGGTCCAGTTTTTTCAAAAGAGATAATCATAAGAGAAACAGGTTCTATTACTGGAACGATCGAGGGAGATCACGTTGAAATTCACGGACACTTAGATGGTAAAGTGTCTGGTCAAGACATTGTAATTGGAGCAACTGGAACTGTAAAAGGTGATATAGAGTTTGGAAATAATCTTAAAACTGAAAACGGTGCTGATATTGACGGTTACATCAAAAAGACAAATAAATCAAAAACTACACTTACTGGTGACTTTTTATTCAAGAAAAAAGACAAAAAAGAATCTTCAGAGACAGAGGACAGACCTGAAGTTGTAAACAAAGAACTTCTAGCCTAATCTACCGCACTTTTATTTTCTAAAGTTTGCAATATAATTTCCTAATGGAAAATTATAAATGTAAATCAGTTGGTATAATAGGTTCAGGCATCCAAGGCGTTTGTACTGGCCTCCAACTTATTAAAAAAGGAATACCAGTAACTTTATTTGATCGCCAGGATCCCTTATCTAGTGAATATAAGCCGGCTTCTTATGGAAACGCAGGTCACTTTTCACCTTATGCAGTTTTACAATTCAATCGGCCTGATATCTTATACGATGTTCCGAAAATGTTAATAAGTTCTTACGGACCACTTGCTTTAAAGTGGAACTACATCCCAAAAATGTTCAACTGGTTTTTTCATTACTTTAAAAATTGTAATCAGGAGTCTATGTTTCACACTGCAAAGTATATGCACCAAATTTTAAGTTTATCTAATGATGCTTATGAAGAAATTTTTCAAGAAATTGATATTTCAGGCTTAGTTGAAAAGAAAGGAATTATATATGTATGGACAAATAAAAATTTAAAAAGCAGAAATTTAGAGATAAAAATTCGCGACCAGTTAGGGATTGAACAAAAATTATTAACTAAGAAAGAGATTTTAGAATTAGAACCAAATTTAAATCCTGTTTTTGATGCAGGAGTGATATACGAAAGCGCTATGCATGCTAGAGATCCCCACGGGATTTTAAAAAAAATATTTAAATTATACTTAGATAAAGGCGGTAAATTTATTCAAACAAATATAAAATCTATTGAGCAATCAGCTTTTGATGAGACAATAATCAAGTCAGAAAATGAAGAATTTAAGTTTGAAAAGTCAGTGATTGCTTCTGGAGCTTTTTCAAAAAAATTAACTGACCAATTGGGAGAGAATATTCCACTTGATACCGAAAGAGGATATCACGTTCATTTTAAAGGAAAGGATCATTTAATATCAAGACCGGTAATATTTTTAGACCGTGGATTTGGTATGACCCCAATGAATCAAGGTTTAAGAGCGGTTGGAACAGTTGAATTAGGTGGTTTAGAAAATCCACCGTCAGAAAAAAGGATAGAATACGTCATTGAATGTGCGAAAGAGTTATTACCTCAACTTGGGAAACATGAAGATGAATGGTTAGGATTTAGACCAACACTACCAGATTTTTTACCAATTTTAGGACCGTCGTTAAAAAATAAAAATATAATTTACGCCTTTGGCCATCAACATTTAGGGTGGACATTAGGTGCTATTACAGGCAAAATTATCTCTGGAATAGTTGCAGGAGAAAAAACAAATTTAGATTTAACTCCTTACAGCTCAAAAAGATTTAATTAGGAATTATTTGTCAAAAAATTTTATAGCTTATTCTTTTCTAACTTTAGCAGCTTTATTTTGGTCAGGAAATTTTATTATTGGTAAATTTGCAACTTTATTTGAAGTCCCACCACTTACTCTAAATTTTCTAAGATGGGTCATGGTATGGTTTATATTGATACCTTTTACAATTAAAGAAATTGTAGCTAAGAGAAACTATATTAAAGAAAACTTTTTGGTAATAAGTGTTATGGGCATATTAACAATTAGTACTTTTAATTCAGTTGTCTATTTTGCCTTAAACTTTACGCAAGTAATTAATGCAGTTTTAATGTTAGCTGCAATCCCTCCGATGATAATTATTTTTTCATCAATTATGAATATTGAAAAAACAAATATTTTTCAAATATCTGGGTTAATCTTATCAATATTTGGAGTAGGAACAATTATTTCAAATGCAGATATTCAAAAAATAATTTCTTTAAGTTTTAACAAAGGTGATATATGGATGGTAGTTTGTGTTTTAAGCTGGTCTTTATATTCAACGTTATTTAAAAAAAGCAAGCTTGAATTATCTCAATTTTCTTTAATTCAAACAATGGTCACCATAGGATTAATATTTCTGTTTCCACAATTTCTATACGAACAATCAATTGGATTAGACATAAAAATAAACAAAGCTTTTATGTTTATTTTGATGTATGTAGTTATTTTTCCCGCAATCGCAGCATATTATTGTTGGCAAAAAGCTATTGAACTCATAGGACCGAACAGATCATCTATGTTTATTCAATTAATGCCACTGTTCAGTGCATTGATGGCAATTATAATTTTTAAAGAAAAATTTCAATTCTATCATTTTATTGGAGCAACTTTTATAATTTCTGGTATTTATTTATCAAATAGAAAAACCCAATGATTAAAGTTGCAGTAATAGATGATTATCAAAATGCTTTTCAACAGATCGTTGATATTGAAAAACATAAAAATAAATTTGATTTTAAAATTTTTAATGAACCTTTTGTAGACGAAAAAGAAGCTGCTGTTGAACTAGAAGATTTTGAAGCCTTATTTATCATGAGAGAAAGAACACCTATTACGAAGACTTTGATAGAAAACTTGCCTAAATTAAAATACATCATGACTTCTGGAATGAGAAATAAAGCTATTGATTTAGAAACAACAAAGAATAAAAATATTATTGTATGTGGTACAGAAATTAATTCTAATCCTGCAGCAGAAGTTACTTGGGCTTTAATTCTAGGACTTTACCGAAACATGAAACAGGAAATTGACAATATGTTTCAAGGCTATTGGCAAACAACCATTGGTTTTGAATTAAAAGGTAAAATGTTAGGTTTAATCGGTCTTGGGAAAATTGGCACCCAAGTTGCAAAAGTTGCTAAAGCTTTTGGAATGGAAGTATGTGCTTGGAGTGAAAATTTAAATCTATCTCATGCAAATGAATTAGGAGTTTTGCCCATGAGTAAAGAAGATTTACTTAAGAACTCAGATATAATCTCTATTCATTTAGTTTTAGGTGAAAGGTATAAAAACTTAATTACAAAAAAAGAAATAGAAATGATGAAAAAAACAACTTTTCTAATAAATACTTCGAGAGGACCAATTATAAATGAAAATGATTTAGTTGAAGCTTTAAAAGACGAAAAGATAGCTGGAGTTGGTTTAGATGTTTACGACAAAGAACCTCTTCCACAAGACCATAAATTAAGATTTCTTCCTAATGCTTTGCTGTTGCCTCATATTGGATACGTAACAGCAGAAAATTATTCAAAATTTTATTCGCAAATGATTGAAAATCTTGAAAGTTGCCTTAAAAATAAGCCTCTAAGGCTAATTACATAGATAAGCTCTTCCATTATAGGTTGTAATAGATATAAACTCAATTTGAGTGATTCGTTTGTTTAATGACAAGCAAATCTCTGTTTGAATAAGGATAAATTTAAAAAGGGAGTATGAAAAAAATTTTAGGTTTATTGATAGGATTTACTTTACTAACAGGTTGCGCAGAATCTTTAGCTCTATTAGGACCTACTTCCTCAGCTGCAACGGGTGGAAATATTGCCCAGGCAGCCCTTTCTTCAGCAGTGAATTTCGGAGTAAAAAAACAAACTGGAAAAAGTCCAATTGAACATGCAGTAGCATATGCAGAAGAAGTAAATACTGATAAAAAAAAGGAACCTTGTTTATCTTTTGCTGAAAAAACTAATTCCGAACTTTGTGCAATAGTAAAAAAG
Organism: uncultured Pelagibacteraceae bacterium; assembly: GCA_902613545.1. Taxonomy (GTDB): domain Bacteria; phylum Pseudomonadota; class Alphaproteobacteria; order Pelagibacterales; family Pelagibacteraceae; genus Pelagilacustribacter. Next base: position 95,248 of record CACMHW010000003.1, on the reverse strand, counting down.
CAATTAAAATTAACTAAATCTAAAATTCTGATGAGATCAAAGGAAAAATCTATAAAAGACCTTACTTCATCACTTCAGCCCAAAATAAATAAAAAATCTAAAATTAAGTTCTTAGATTAATTAATTCTAAACAAATCTTATCTTTAACTTAAGATCTTAACCACCATGGGTTGTGTTAATAAAAATTACCACACACACAATTAACTTTTATTTAACGATTAAGGAGATATATGAAACCAATCAATACAAATCTATATAATGAAAAAGATACTGCTATTATCACCAATTATTTTCTTGCTCAACGGATGTGCTGAGTCGTTAGCATTACTCGGTTCAGGCGCATCGAATGGAAGACTTGTTCAGTCCAGTTTAAATTCAGTGATAAGTTATGGGGTAAAAAAACAAACAGGAAAAACTCCCTTGGAACACGCTATTGCTTATGCAGAGGAAAAAAATCCTGAGAGAAAAAAAGAAACCTGCATTTCCTCTTTTGAAATAACAAGGTCTGAATTTTGCACAATTGTTAAAAAACAAATTAAATTAAAAAGTACTGCAATGATAGATAATACAGCAGACATTGTGAAAGAATACCCGATAAAAAAAATTAAAATTATTACTAAGATTGAAGAGATAGCGAAAAAATCTAATATTTATAATAGAAGGTAGTTTTTTTAATGATGGTCCCAACAGAATTGGGACCACCTTATTAATATTTTAAGCAGCTAAAGCTTGCTTGATATCCGCAACAATATCGTCTGGATGTTCTATACCAATCGACAATCTTACGTAACCTGGTGTAACACCTGCAGCTAACATTTCTTTCTCAGTTAATTGACTGTGAGTTGTTGTAGCTGGATGAATTGCTAAACTTCTGGCATCACCAATATTTGCTACGTGGTAAAGCATTTTTAAGTTATCAATAAACTTAGCTCCTGCTTCTTTTGTTCCTAGATCCATACCTATTAAAGATCCATAACCACCTTGCATATATTTTTTAGCTCTATCTCTAATTTCACCTTGATAATTAGTTGGATAGATTACTTTTTTAACTTTTTTGTGACCATCTAAGAAATTCACAACTTTCTCTGCATTACTACAGTGTTGTTTCATTCTTAAAGCTACAGTTTCCAAACCTTGAATGATTTGAAAAGCATTGAACGGACTTAAAGGAGCACCTAAGTCTCTCAATAAAACCACTCTTGCTCTGATGACAAACGGGATATTAGCTCCAGTTAATTGTGGAACTGCATCTGCCCAAACTGCACCGTGATAACTTTGATCTGGTTCATTTAATAGAGGTTGTCTTTTTCTATCTTTAATCCAATCAAAATTTCCTCCATCTACAATTATTCCTCCAATTGAAGTACCATGACCGCCGATATATTTTGTCAATGAGTGCATCACAATTGCAGCTCCATGAGCTAAAGGTTTACATATTACTGGCGAAGCTGTGTTATCGATAATTAAAGGAATACCTTTTTTTCTACCGATATCAGAAACTTCTTTAATTGGAAAAACACGAAGATAAGGATTTGGAAGAGTCTCACCATAGTAAGCTCTTGTTTTATCATCAGTCACTTTTTCGAAGTTTTTTGGATCTGCAGGATCTGCAAATCTAACTTCAATACCTTGTTGTCTTAAAGTATTTTTAAATAAGTTTACTGTACCTCCGTATAAGTCGGTTGAAGCAACAATATTATCTCCAGCTTGTGCTAAGTTTTGAATACACATAGCTGATGCTGCTTGGCCTGATCCTACTGCACATGCTGCTACACCGCCTTCAAGCGCTGCAACTCTTTTTTCTAGCACATCTACAGTCGGGTTCATGATACGTGTGTAAATATTACCAAATTCTTTTAGACCAAATAAATTTGCTGCGTGTTCCGCATTTTTAAATTGGTAAGAAGTTGTTTGGTAAATTGGAACTGCTACAGCTGTTGTAGTAGGATCAGCTCTGTAATCACTACCATGTAAGCCAATAGTTTCCGGATGTTTAAAATCAGTCATTGATTTTCCCCCTTACTGTTTCTCTTGTCGTTTCGAACATTTTTTCTCCGTCTTTCTGGAGAAGAATGAACGAAGTTTAATTCTATTCATCTTCTCCTTTTTAGTACTTTGGCATATGCCAGGTGTACAATATGGTTCAAATACCCGGTTTAATTTTAGATTGTTCCAAAAAAAAACCACCGACTAAAGCGGTGGTCCGAAAGACTCTGACGCTTTAGCTGGATTTTTTAAGCGCCCGCAAGTTGCCTTAACTCGGCGCTATAAAGTTTATAGCAAATAAATAATCATTTTGTCAAATGTTTATTAAATGTTATTCCAGAACGTTTTTGAAAGGTTTATGCCTGATAAATCTCTATAAACTGCAAGGCCGGTTGGGCTAGTTACATTAATATCACCTATTAATTTCTCTTGTACAAAATCAATACCGGCGAAATAAATTTTATTTTTGACGAGCAACTTCCCAACAGCTCTACTTGCTTTTCTTTCCTTATTTGTAAGCTTAGTTAATTTAGCGTGAGCTCCTTTGCTCATATTCGATAAAATACTCCCCTTTTTCGGGACTCTAGATATAGCGCCTACAATCTTACCTTTAATAATAAAAACTCTTTTATCTCCTCTAGAAACTTCAGGAAGAAACTTTTGAAAAAATAAATGATTATTTTTTTTAAGTAATTTTCTGATTTTACTAGCATTGAAAGATTTCAATAAAATAACGTTGTTTCCACTAAAACCATCAATAGGTTTAACCACAACTGATTTTTGTTTTTTGAAAAATTTTTTTATTTCTTTTTGATTTTCACTTATTAAAGTAGGAGGCATATACTTCATAAAATTAATTGAAAACATCTTTTCTGATACGTTTCTTACTGCAAAAGGATGATTAATTATCTTAACTTTTCTAGAAATATGATTGAGTAAGAAAGTTGTATACAAATAACGGCTATTAAAAGGTGGATCGTTTCTAATTAAAATTACATTAGATTTTTCTAAATTAAAATTAATAGTCTTTAAAATTGAGTAGAAATTCTTTTTATTATTGTTAATTTTTATATGTTTACAAAAGGCTACAACTTTTCCATTTAAAAAACTTAGATCTTCAGGTCTAAAATAATAAACTTTATAGCCTCTTTTTTGTGCTTCAGTTGCTAAGAGAATAGTTGTATCAGTTTTGATATTAACTTTTTTTAGGTCAGAACCCTGTATAGCTAAAATTTTCGTCATGATTTACTAGGAAGTTCAAGTTTTTTGTTTTATTAAATTGTTCAATCAACATTTCTGCTCTAGTTTTTTTACTCTCAATTATTTCTTCTATATGTTTTAAATAAATCGTTTCATTCTTTCCACTTTTATTAACCTCATTTCTTTTTTCTAAACCTTTTTTAGAAAGATCAAAGAATATCCTTGCCCAATCAATTAGCTTTTTACCTTCCAATGTCGCATTTAATCCTAGTTTAGGAGCATTCAAATAGGCTTGCATTACTTCTTCTTTTCTCCAGTTTTTTATTATCTCATAAGTTTCATCTATTGAGCCATAAATTAGTCCTGTAAAAAAAGAGGGCCCATTACAAATACATCCAAAATTACAAGTATCTAGTGATCTAAATTCTATAACTTGTTTTAATCTTACTTCTGTGAAAATAGTACCAAGATGATTTTCAAAATCTTCGAAAGTTGGTTTTTGTCCTTTTAAAAAATTTAAATTACCATTTAAGTAATCATTAAATGTTTGACCATTAGGTGAATAATATCTTTTATTCTTTTTAAGAAAAAGTATTGGGTAATTAATTACATTATCAACATATTTTTCGAAATTAACCGACTCAAAAGTAATTGGCATTATTCCGCCTCTATTAGTTTCTTGCCAAACTTTACTCCTATAAGATAAAAAACCTGAAAGTTTATTTTCAGTAAAAGGAGAATTTGCAAATAGAGCTATTGTTAGAGGAGCTAAATAATTCCCAATTTTAAATTTTTTTTCAAAATCATCTTCAGAAATATAATCATAGTTAATTTGAATACCTGCTGTTTTATACATCATATCCAAACTTAGCCTTCCACCTTTTGGCATTTCAGCCGTCATGATTTTATAACGCTCTTTTGGACTATTTGGGATATCGCTTAACTTATTAAACGGATCGTAAGCTATCGAAGAAGTAGTTATAGAGACTGAATTAAAAACTTCTTTTAACTCATTAAAATGAGTATTATTTTCTGAACAAACTGAATGAATATTTTTAAAAGGTTCGCCTGATAACTCATATTGAAATCCTGGCTCTGTTGTAATTTTCTGATTTTTTCTCTTTAAACCTATTACTTTGTCCTTTTCATGTTGTAATTCCCAACCTTTATTACTTAAGATTTCAAATACTGTTTTTATTTGGTTGTAATCAATTCTCTTTAAATCATTTTTATTAAAAAGAAATTTTTCATGTTCTACACCAATTTTAAGTTGGCTTTCATTTTTTATTCCATCGTTGAAATATTGAATTAAATGACTTTTGTTTTTGATGAGTTGAGATTTATTAATCAAACGTTTTTAACTCTAATACATTTCCATTTGGATCTTCTATGAAAAATGTATTTTGCTCAAATTCAGTTCCTTCAAACCTTGTGTAAGGTTTATCAATATAATTTAGTTTATTAGACTCTATATTAGCCTTAATTTTATTGAAAATATCTTTTTTTAAATGAACACCGAAGTGTGGAACTGGAACCTGACCCATGTCAACATCATGTCTCTCTCTAGGGAGTTTCATGGACGTTTGGTGTAAGGTTAACTCGTTACCCCAAAAATCGATATCTACCCATTTTCCGTCTTCACGGTTTCCAGTTTTACATCCCAAAATCTCTGTATAAAAAGCCTCTGCTTTTTTTAAGTCTCCTGCAGGAATTGCTAAATGAAATGAATTACTCATGCGCATTTATATATATTCTTCTTTAAATTTATCAAGTAGTCATTATATACGTATTATGATCGATTATTTAGAATCTATAAAAAAAAGGGATCCTGCGGCAAAATCTTTACTGAGTGTCATTCTCACATATCCTGGCGTTAAGGCAGTTTTCTTTCATCAAATATCTAATTTTTTTTATAAAGCTGGCTTTGACCTCGTTGCAAGAATTATTTCCCAAACGGTAAGGTTTTTTACAGGTATTGAAATTCATCCAGGAGCAAAGATTGGTAAAAATTTATTTATAGATCACGGAATGGGTGTTGTAATTGGCGAAACTTCCGAAATTGGAAATAATGTTACTATTTATCACGCAGTTACTTTGGGAGGTAGTTCACCTAGCATAGACAGTGAAAGGCAGCGTCATGAAAAAAGACACCCAACTATTGGAGACGATGTTGTAATTGGATCTGGTGCTCAAATAATTGGTCCAATTAAAGTTGGTAATAAATCAAGAATAGCCTCAAACGCAGTAGTAGTTAAAGATGTTCCAGATAACGCAACCATGGTAGGTATTCCTGCAAAAGCAGTGAAGTTGGAAAATAAAGGAAGCTTTAGGCCTTATGGTGTTGACGATAAAGTAAAAGATGAGTAAAAAAAATTGGGATCCTAATTTAACTCCAGAGCAAAATTATATTTTAAAACAAGAAGGAACCGAACCTCCCGGAAGCAGTCCATTAAATAATGAAAAACGAATTGGCTCTTACCATTGCGTTGGGTGTGGAACAAAATTATTCGAGTCCACCACAAAATATGAAAGTGGTTCAGGTTGGCCGTCATTTTATGAGTCTGTCCCTGGCGTGTTTGAAGAAAAAACCGATATGCACATAGGATACCCTAGAACAGAATATCATTGTAAAAAATGTGGAGGACATCACGGCCATATATTCGATGATGGTCCAAATCCGACTGGAAAACGTTATTGTAATAATGGAATTTGTCTAGTTTTTAAACCTAAATAAATAATGTCAACCCATAATTCAAAATTTTTAAATTTAACAAAAAGCTTTCCTTTTTTAAGAAAAATTTATTTTTTTTATAATATTTATATTCGAAACTATAAGTTTTTATTCAAAAGCTCACAATTTAATGAAGATAAAAAAATTTTAGAATTATTTGATAAATCACACAAAGGAGTTTACTTAGATATTGGATGTTATCACCCTACAAGGGTGAACAATACTTTATCTCTTTATAGAAAAGGCTGGAGGGGCATGAATATAGATTTAAATCAATTAACAATAGATATGTTTAATTACGCTCGTCCAGGAGATATTAATATTTGTGCAGCAATTTCAAATAAAGAGATTAAAAAAAAATTGTATTATTTAGGCGACTTAGATCCAAAAAATACTTTAGATTTAAAACATAAAAGTTGGCTTAAAACTACTTTTAATATTTCTAACAAAGATATTAAAATAAGATATGTAAAGACGCTAAGACTAGAAAAAATACTTGATAAACATAATTTTAAAGAAATAGATTTTATGAATATAGACATTGAAGGTCATGAAATTGAGGTTTTAAAATCGATAAATTTCAGAAAAACAAAAGTCAATGTAATCTGTGTTGAAGTGCTCGATTACGATAAAAGGAAAAAAAAACAACTTTTAAACTTTTTTAAAAAAAATAATTATTTTCTTAAAAAAAGAGTATCTATAAATTATATATTTCAAAAAAAATCTAAATTAAAAAATTAGCATTATATTCAAGAAATTATCCACACAATTAAAAGGTTTTTGAATACAACCTTAAAGTAAAATACTGTGATTCTTGCCATGTCCTCTAGACCAAGGCAACATAAGTTTGTTAGATTATCATTTCATCCACCATGAAGAAGCAAATTATTTCCCTACTGATACTACTTTCATTTTCTTCGTCTCATACTTATTCTTCAGAACATTTTTGGAAACCTGCAAAAGATGGGGACAAGATTATATTAATTAGACATGCTTTAGCCCCTGGAGGAGGAGATCCTAAAGGATTTAATATTAAAGATTGTAGAACACAAAGAAATTTAAACGAAATAGGCATCAATCAATCCAAAAAAATAGGCAAACTTTTTGAGGAAAAAAAAATTAAGATTGATCAAGTTTTATCAAGTCAGTGGTGTAGGTGCAAGGACACTGCTAAATATGCATTTGGTAAATTTAAAGAATTTTCTGCGTTAAACTCTACCTTTAGCCCACCTTTTGATAAAAATGAAAAAAAACAAATTAAAGAATTGAAAAGTTTTATAAAAAATTGGGATGGGCAAGGTAAAAATTTAGTTTTGGTGACTCATTATGTTGTCATCTTAGCTATGACTGGAGAAGCACCTCGTTCTGGAGAATTAATTATCACTGATAAAAACTTTAATGTTTTATCTACAATCAATACTTTTTAGAAAAAAATTAAATATACGATTGTAAATAAAATCAAATATTCTAATGAAGTCTTAATCCTGATTAACCTACTTTTGTCACTAATTTTTGAATTTATAAAAAGTTTTATTCTTGCAAAAGCTAACTGCACCAAAATGACACTAAGGATTATTCCTAAAATTGCGTGGTAAAAACTGAAATTTTTTAGTCCATAAAAACAAGCTGCAATAAAAGTAAACCAAGAAATGTTTGTTACGAATAAAGTAATTAAAATTCCTGATCCTTTTTTAAAAATACTTTGAGACTTTATAAAGGTGTACGACCACAATAGAGTGAATAAAAAACCTATGTATTTAAATATCATGAGCCAATATTGTATTTGCGGTAAAGTTGAAAGGCAAATATAAAGTAACCATGATCATTAAACTTGCGTTTGCTTTTGGAGCTGGATTCATAAGTTTTCTTACTCCATGCGTACTTCCGATAATTCCTGGATACATTTCTTATATAACTGGAAAAGATTTAGGAGAAATAGATAAAAACAAATCAATAGTTTTAACAAAAACTATTCTTTTCTCATTAGGGTTTTCTTTTGTCTTTATAACTCTCGGTGCAGCAGCTTCCGCAATCGGTAATGTATTGCTTTTTTTTTCGAATGAACTTCGGATTGTTGCTGGTTTAATAATAATTATTTTTTCTTTACAAATGTTAGGATTTTTAAATTTCTCCTTTTTAAATGCTGAAAAAAGATTTGAAACAACTTCAAATTATAAAGATAATTATGCTTTCCCTTTTTTAGTTGGAGCAGCATTTGCATTTGGTTGGACACCCTGTATTGGTCCAGTATTAGGTTCAATCATTGCTTTATCAGCAACCGAAGCAACAATCAGTAAAGGAATTTTGTTATTGTCATTTTACTCTCTTGGACTAGCTATCCCATTTATATTGTCTGGTTATTATATGAGTAGATTTTTAAACACGAAGAAAGGTTTTGGTAAATACTACGGTACAATCACAAAAACTGGTGGAGCTATTCTTTTAGCTACAGGTATTTTAATTACAACAAACTATATACAAGTAATTAGCTATTATATTTTGACGAACTTTCCTATTCTCGCTAAGCTTGGCTAATGAGTGAAATTTGTGTTCTAGGTATATTTGTTGCAGACATAAGTTTTTCTGGTTCTAAAATTCCATCAATCGGTGAAACAATATTGGGAGCGAAATATAATGTAGGACCAGGAGGCAAAGGAAGCAACCAAGCAATATGTATTGCTAGATTAGGAGGAAAAGTAAATTTTTTTTCTAAAATTGGTAAAGACACTTACGGTAAATTAGCTTTAGAGACTTTCAAAAAAAATAATATTGATACAAAACACATAATTCAAAACGAAAATCTTCAAACAGGTGTTGCAGGTATTTTAGTTGACAAAAATTCCGGTAAAAATGCTATAAATGTAATTACAGGCGCACCATCTACACTGACAATAGAAGATCTTAAAGATCAAATTAATCTGATAAAAAAATCAAAAATATTTCTCACCCAACTAGAAGTGCCATTAGATGTAACATTACATTGCCTTAAAGTAGCAAAAGAAAACAAAGTCTTAACTATTTTAAATCCTGCTCCAGCATCTGAGCTATCAAATGAATTTTTCAAGTATATTGATTTTTTCACACCCAATGAAACCGAGGCAGAATTCTATACAGGTGTTAAAATTGCTAATGAAGAAGATGCAAAAGTGGCCTCACAAAAATTGCTTCAACTAGGAATGAAAAAAATAATAATAACACTTGGCGAAAAAGGTCTTTTTTATTCTGATGGAAATGAGGACATATATTTAAAAGCTAACACGGTTAAAGCCTTAGATACCACTGGAGCAGGCGATGCTTTTAACGGAGGTTTGGCCTTTGGATTATCTACAAGGAAACCTATTAAAGAATGCTTAGAATTAGCAAATAAAGTTGCTGGAATTTCTACAACAAAGCTTGGTGCAGGAGATGCAATGCCCTTCATTGAAGATCTTAAATGATAAAGAATATAATCTTATTTTTCATTTTTTTAATTCTACCAAATTTTTCTTTGGCTTGTGATAAAGAGGATTTTTTAAAATATGTATCTGCCGAAAAAAATAGATGTATAGCACTTCAAACTATTGGTGAAATTAATAAAAATAAAAAAAACCTTATAATATTTTTACATGGAGATTTATCCTCTGGTACAAAACCTCCTGGAAAAAAGGGATATTGGAAATTAGGAAACGAATTGTTGTCGAAAAATGTAAATTTTTTCTTTCTCGCAAGACCTGGATATACACTTGACTCAGGGCGAAAATCTTATGGAAGTTACAAAGAAACAAGAAAGGCAAAAACTAATTACAAATGGGAAAAACTAGAATTGGTTGCTAAAGCAGCTCAGAATTTGAAAGAATACTATAATGCTGACAATTTAATAATGATTGGTCATTCTGGTGGTGCATTAACTTCAGCAACAATAAATAGCCGAGTCCCAAAACTGATTGATAAATCAATATTAATTTCTTGCCCTTGTGACTTTGAGAAGTGGAGAAAAATGAGGGGGGAAAGTGTTTATAAAATGAAAACTTCACCTTATAAAAATATTAGTGGAATTTCAAAAGATTCACATACAATTATTATTGTTGGAAAGAATGACATAAATACATTTCCTATTTTATCAAAAAAATATCATGAAATATTAATCAGCAAGGGTTTTAAGAGTGAACTTCATATAATTGAAGGGGAACATTCTTCTAGCTCTTTAGTTGATTTGTCTAAGATTATTAAAAGTTATATAAATTAAAAAATGTGTTTTATTAAAGATATTTAGCTAACAAATTAAAATTCTTTTAAAAGTTTTTCTGCTATTACTCTGTTACCTTCAGCGTTAAAATGAACATCATTCCAAAAATAATACTTTTTATAAACCTCTAGGTAAGAGGTTCTCTTTTTTTCTTCAAAAAAATAGGGAAAAAAGTTTATAAATTTAGTACATTTTTTTTCACAGAAACTTCTCCATATATTTACATGTTTAGAATTTTCATCGTTAAATTCCAATTGTTGTGGCCAAGGATAGACCGCTAAACTCAATTTAATATTATTTTTTTTTAATAACTCATAAAGCTTGTTCATAGCAAATATCATTTCATCTTGAGTTTTAGTAATGGAGCCTTGATAACCATCTAACTCTCCATCAGATTTATAAGTCCACATAGCTTTTTTGCTTGCTCTTTCATTAAATATTGGCTTTTCGCTATTTGAAGGCGGCACTTCTTTATTCAACCTACTGTTCATTTTGATTACAAACATGTAATAGTTTGTTAAAGGAAAATTATACCTTAAAAATTTTCTTCTTTTTAAATTTTTTTCTTTTGCTTTTCTTTCTGAAATTGAAAAATCATCATTTAATTTATAAAATGTATTGTCATCAAACACATCACTTATGTCTATAAAAACTATAATATGTTTAAACTTATAATCATTATCTAATAAATATTTTACTTTTGATAAATATATATTTGGAGCATACGAAGTGACTCCTAGATTAGCTACAGATATATTTTTTTTATCTTCAAATATTCCCACAAAAGTGTTTTCATAATTCAGCGATACACCTTCAACAAAAGAGTCTCCTAAAAAAGCAATTTCAAAATTTTTATCTCTTTTGAAACCACACTTATATTTAAAACCGTGATTATCTGTGCAAAGAGTATAAAAATTATCAAAACTAGGGGTTTTGTCATATCTTATATTTTCTCTCAATGTGTGATGATAAAATTTATGGTCAATTCTTATTAATCTCTCATAAAAATTAGTTTTTGATAAATATGGATCTAGACTTTTTAAAATTAGTTTCCCCAAAAAAAAATCTATTAAGAGGGAAAGGGAAAAAGTTATAAAGATTACAATTATAAACAATTTAATTGTATTAGTAATTTTTTTGACTAATAACATTTCACTACTACTCTGGTTTAAATATTAGACATAGACCATTGCTACAAAATCTTTTTCCATTTGCACCTGGACCGTCATTAAATACATGCCCATGATGAGCTCCACACTTAGCACAATGATATTCAGTTCTTACCATACCAAATTTGTAATCGATTTTTGTTTTGAAAGCTCCAGGCAAAGCTTCAGAAAATGATGGCCAACCTGTACCACTGTCGAATTTACTGGTAGAAGCAAAAAGTTTATTTCCACAATTAGCACAGTGATAAAAACCCTTTCTATTTTCTCTTAGTAAATCACTAGAAAAAGGTCTTTCTGTTCCCTCATTGAACATTATTTCTTTTTGTTTTTTTGTAAGATTTTTATTGATAATTTTATTTGTATTAGCAAATAGTGAGTTTAAAGGAAGAATAAAAGAAGAAAAAATTGATAAGCTTAAATATTTTAAAAAATTTCTCCTCATTCTCCTTTTAAAATTTTATCTAATTCACCGTTTCTGTTCGCTTCCTGAAGTTTATCATTACCACCAATGTAATGATCACCAACAAAAATTTGAGGAATAGTTCTTACGCCATTGGTTCTTTGTAACATTTCTTTTGCGTTAGCTGGATCTGCCCAAATATCTATTTCCTCTATCTCAACATTTTTTGTTTTTAATAATGCTTTAGCTGCTGCACAAAATGAGCAAGGATTGCCAGTATACATTGTAACTTTTTTCATAATTAATATATATCAGTTAATTTAATTTTTTCTCTAAGTTTTTTTCTAGCTAGCTGAAACTTTTTCCTGTGTTTAATGCTAGTATTGTGTGCTCTTTTCCTCCATAAACGAAAGGAGCCTGGTTTTAAATTTTTCCGCATTATTTTAATTACTTGTGACTCATTCTTTCCAGTTTTTTCTTTTATCTCTTCAAAAGTAATTCTATCTGCCCATGCCGCCCAAATAATCCAATTATCATCCTTTTCTTTAGGCTCAGGGTTTTTAACTCTTGTTTGAGGGATAAAACTTTTTTTCTTCATAAATTTATATATAGTGACTAATCAAATGTTTCCAACAGACTATATAATATTTTTACAAATCATTTTATTTTTATTTATTTCTCCAGGTCCGCCCAGAGTTGTAATTGTATCACACACGTTAAACTATGGATTGAATAGATCTGTTTGGACTGCTTTAGGAGATATATCTGCAAATACTATCCAAGCTATTTTAGTAGTTTTTTTAATTGGCTCTTTTTTAAGTGACAACCCTCAAGTCCTTTACTATTTAAAATGGGCAGGGATATTTTATATAGTTTATTTAGCCTATGATACTTTTACTTCTAAAATTAGAAATTTTAATTCTAAAGATCAAAATTTAAAATCACCACTGTCATTTTATAAAGATGGATTATTAGTTGCAGGTTTAAGCCCAAAAGCACTTTTATTCTTTGGAACAATTTTTCCTACCTTTATTAATTTTGGATCCAATATTATTTCGCAGTTTTTAATATTATTAATCACATATGTAGTTTTAGATTTTTTAACGTTAATGATTTATGGATTAGCAGCTGAAAAAATTTCAGTATGGTTAAGAAGTAAACCAAAGCTATTAAATACAATTTCTGCGTGTGTTCTTCTAATTTTAGCAGTTTACATTGCTGCGACACAGAATTTTTAAGCACTTCTTACTGTTGTCAAAATCTCTATTTCTTGTTTTAATTAATTATTAATTAATTAATTAACAAGAAGGGAAATAATGAATAAAATAGCTAAACTATTTGTTACATTTATTTCAGCAATAACTTTAGCACTTGTTTCTTTCACTTCTTCTTTTGCAAAAGTAGAAGGTGAGTACATTGTGTTAGGTTCTGCAATATCTCTTACAGGTAAATACTCTTCAAATGGAGTTCATACTCAAAATGGTTACAACATGGCCGTTGAGAGAATTAACAAAATGGGTGGAGTAGAAGTACAAGGTAAGAAATATAAGTTTGAGATCATTTACTATGATGATGAGTCAAACCCAAAAAGAGCCGCTCAGTTAGCTGAAAGACTAATTAAACAAGATGGCGTTCATTACATGCTTGGACCATACAGTTCAGGTTTAACGAAAGCCATTGCACCAGTAACCGAGAAGTATAAAATTCCTATGGTTGAAGCGAATGGTGCATCTAGATCTTTATTTACTAAAGGATACAAATATTTGTTCGCGGTGTTATCACCAGCTAACCAATACCTTGAAGTAGCTATCGATTTAGCGGTAGAAAAAAACGGTGGTAAAGGAGTAAAAATTGCTCAAGCATTTGAACAAGATGCTTTCTCGCAAGACGTGAGACTTGGTATTTTAGATGCAGCGAAAAGAACTGGATCTGAGATCATCATCGATGACAAACTACCAAAAGAACTTAACGATATGGCAGCTACATTGGCTAAAGTAAAAGCTGTTAAGCCAGATGTGCTAGTTGTATCAGGTCACACAAAAGGTGCATTAACTGCAATCAGACAAATTTCTGAAATGAAAGTTGATGTTCCTATGTTAGCGATGACACACTGTGATGCTGCTAAACTTTCTAAACAACATGGAAAGAAATCAGAATTCGCATTGTGCGCTTCTCAGTGGCACAAAAATTTATCTTACAAAGATAAATTCTTTGGCTCTGGTAAGAAATACGCTAAAGACTTCCAAAAAGAATTTGGATATGACCCGCCATATCAATCAGCAGAGTCTTCTGCAGCATTGTTAGTGTTTAAAGATGCGTTCGAAAGAGCAAATTCTTTTGATAGAGATGCAGTTAGAGATGCGCTCGTTGATACAGAAATGCAAACTTTCTATGGAAACATTAAATTTGGACCTGGTGGCCAAAACGTTGCTAAGCCAATGATCTTGTTTCAAGTAAGATGTAAAGGCGATGATTGTGAGAATAGAGTAGTAGCTCCTACAAAATGGGCTTCTGATAAATTCTATCATCCAATCCCGAAATGGTCTGAAAGAAGCTAATAACTTCTGAATAATTTGAAAAGCCCCTAGTTTTCTAGGGGCTTTTCTTTTATAAGTTTTGAAATTTTATGGACTTTCTTATTTTTAAAGCTCCAATGTTAATGGTCCAGGCATCACTGGATGGTATTCTTTTAGGTATATTATTTGCATTAATAGCATACGGCATGGCACTTCAATGGGGTGTAATGAATATAATAAACATTGCGCAAGGCGACTTAGTTATTCTTGGAGGTTACATTGCGTACACTATTTATCTTTGGGGAATTCATCCTGCTTGGGGAGTTATTATTTCTCCAATTATTATGTTTTTTGTGGGATGGGGACTTTATAAACTTGTGATTAATAAAGTTGTAGACCGAGATTTATTTATTTCAATATTAGCAACTTTTGGTATTGCTATCGTATTCCAACAACTAATGAATTTTATTTTTGGCGCAGACGTAGTTGTGGCACAGTCTGAATATGGAACAACAATGTTATTTGATAATTCAGTAACATTACCAAATTCAAAAATATTTTCAGCTTTTATAAGTGTTTTATATGCAGTAGCTTTAGTTATTTATATGAAAAAATCCAGACTTGGAAGAGCTATAAGAGCTACAGCACAAAATGCTAGAGCAGCAAAAATTTTAGGTGTAGATACAGAAAAAGTTTATGCGGCAACTTTTGGAATTAACGCTGCGCTATGTGGAATTGCAGGAGCTTTAATTTCAATAACTCTAACACTTCACCCTTATGTAGGACTTCCTTATACAGTTAGATCTTTCATGATAGTTATTGTTGCTGGTCTTGGAAACTTACCTGCAGTTGCGGTTTCAGGGATGGGCTTAGGTCTTTTTGAAGAATTTGCTGATTATATTTTGGGAACAGAGTTTAGAATAGGGGCAGTATTTTTACTACTAGTCTTAATATTAGTTTACAGAAGATTTAAACTATCAAAAAAAAGGGAATATTTAAAATGAGGAAAAATTTTCTTTTCTTATTTGCAATTTTATTCTCGACTAGCTTACTAGCTCATGAACCACCAAATTTTAATTCCAAAGACAATTGCAGAAAGAAATTATCGATGCTTAAAGGTATCTCCAAATTAAAGGGTTATGATGGAGGTGAAATAATCAAATTTAGTTCCTATACTGGATTTGATCAGAGAACAGTCTTAATAGACGGTCATTTAAATAACCCTGTTGAAATTACAGGATATCTTCGATTGCCAGAGGGAACAGGTAAAGTTCCTATAGTAATTTATACGCATAGCAGCGGAGGACCAGGAGATTATGTTTGGGATGACTTCGTATATCATGCTGCACAAAATCTTCTGAAAGAGGGCATTGGTGTAATGTACATTGATAATTTTTGTGCAAGAGGTGCTAGGTCTACGTGGCGAGACCAGTCTAAAGTTCCTTTAATTAATGGAGCTATTGATGCACTTATGGCTTTAAAAGTTTTACAATCTCATCCTAGATCTAATGGGAAATTTGGAACAACTGGCCACTCGAGAGGTGGAACTAATTCATTTTTTTTATCGGATGTTAAACTCACATCGAAGTTTCTTGGTGGCACAAAAGGTTTTGATGCGATTTTACCTGAAGCAGCAGAATGTAGGATGGCTGGCTTTTTTGCAGAACCAGAATTAACTTCTAATACCACAATGCTTGTAGTGCACGGCGGTGCAGACGATTATACTTTGGCTAAGTTTTGTAAAGAACATGCCGACAGAATTAAAGCTCCTCCAGGAAAAGTAAAAGTTGATATTAAAGAAGGTTGGTACCATGTATGGCACGCAGGTAAAAAACCATGGAGAGAAAAAATGGCGATGACACTTCATGATTGTCCAGATTTTTTTGTTGATAATGAGGGTCGATTTACAAATCCTATATGGATTGAGTGGATGGTAAATAAACACAAACAATATGCTTCAGTAGAAGAATTTTATGACGCTGCACAAAAAGATCCCAGAAAAGCTTGGAAAACTGGTTTTAAAGTTATGAAAAAAGAAAAATGTATTTCTAAAGGAGTAACTATAGGTGGAGATAACGCGAATGCTTATATGCCTCAATTTATAAATTTCTTTAAGGAAAATTTATTATGATGAAACAAAAAGATTTAATATTATATTCTGGCCTAATTATCTTAGGTTTAGCTGCACCTTATTTATTCTCAGCTTTTAAAGTTCAACTTACATATCTTTGTGTCTTGATTGTTCTAGCAATGACATGGAATTTACAAGGTGGAGAAATGGGATACAACACATTTGGAAATATACTTTTCTACGGTCTTGGAATGTATTTAACTGCCTCGGTTCAGGTTGGCATGTTTTTTCCGCTAGCAGAGTGGACAGAGAGTGGAGGAGAAAAAACATTCGTACATACTACAGCGCAATATTTTCAAGGAATAGGTGTCGGATTATTAGTTTCAGCAATTGTTCCCGCTGTTATTGCCGGCGCTATAGGTTATGCTATTTTAGGTCTGAGAGGTCATTACTTTGCAATTTGCACTTTAGGTTTAGGTATCGCGGCAGGTGAAATTGCTGGCGGAATAGAAATTATTGGAGCTGGTCAAGGTTTCACTACACCACCTTTTCCTGCTGAAATAGTTGATACTGAAGCTAGAGGGAAATTTTTCTACTTTTTAAGTTTCGCATTACTAGTTGGAACATTTATTTTTGTTAAATACATTTACGGTTCCAGATTTAGATTAATTTTAAATGCGATAAGAGACAATGAAGATAAAGCAGAAGCAATGGGTATTCAAACTATGAAATATAAAATTGTAGGTTGGATGTGTTCTGCATTCTTCTGTGGTCTTGCTGGTGGAATTATGGGCGGACTAATTGGGTATATAGACTCAACTGATGTTGCTTTTGACGGAAGAGAGATGGGAGTATTCATGGTTCTTATGGCAATACTTGGCGGTAAAGGAACTTTGTGGGGCCCAGTGATTGGCGCAACTTTATTCCACTTCTTTAAAGAAGGTCTTTGGACATTAATTTTAGGCTGGCAATATGTTGCGTTGGGAGTTTTAATTGTTGTAATCGTAGTTTATTTCCCAGAAGGATTAATGGGTTGGTTGCGAGAAAAATACCCTGAAAGATTTGGTGAAGTGATAGATGATAAAGATCGGAAAGCACAGGTGGAATTAAAATGAGTATTTTACAAGTTAAAAATGTAAGTAAATCTTTTGGTGGTGTTCAAGCTAACGTAGATATTTCTGTTTCGGTAGAACAGGGATCTATAGTTGGTTTAATAGGCCCTAATGGTTCAGGTAAAACCACTTTATTTAATTCTATTGTTGGAACTCATCCGATTGACAAAGGATCAATTGTTTTTGATAATACAGAAGTTTCCGAAATGCCTGTGCCAGCAGTCGCTAAACTTGGTTTGTTAAGAACCTTTCAACAAACAAGAATTTATTCAAAACTTAATTGCGTAGAGAATATGCTAATAAGTCACAAAGCTAGTGATTCAGGATTTATTTTTGCAAAAGTACCTGTTGAACTTACTGAGAAAGCAGAAAGTATTTTAAACTTTGTTGGTCTTTATCAAAAAAGAAATTTGAGAGCAGGTGATTTATCATTTGGACAACAAAAATTACTAGAATTAGCAATGGCTTTGATGAATGAGCCTAAAATGCTTTTATTAGACGAGCCTACAGCTGGAATTAATCCAACTTTAATTAATGGAATTATAGATAGATTAATTAAAATAAATAAAGATTATGGAATTACTTTATTAGTCATAGAGCATAATATGAAAGTAATTATGAGTTTAGCACAAAAAATTTTCTGTTTAGCGCACGGTAAAATGCTAGCAGAGGGTTCACCAGATCAAATTAAAAATGATAAGCGGGTTGTTGACGCTTATTTAGGAGCTCAATAATGGTAAATCAATACGATGTTCTAGGTAAAGCACCTCAATTAGAAGATTTGAACAAATTGTCTCCTAACGATGTTCATCTAACCATAAGAGGTTTAAATGCTGGCTATGGAAAAATGGAGATACTACATAATTTTGATTTAACAGTCAGTAAGGCTCAATCTTTATGTCTAATAGGTCCTAACGGGGCAGGAAAATCTACAATACTTCACTCTATATATGGATTTACAAATATATTTGAGGGAAAAATTGAATTAGAGGGAAATGAAATTACGACATTAACTCCTGCGCAGAAACTTAGTAAAGTGGGTATAGCTTATATCTTACAAGATAATTCAGTGTTTCCTGATATGACAGTTGAGGAAAATCTTTTAATGGGCGGATACATTAAAGATAAACAGGACGAGGCTTATGAAGAAGCTGAAAGAATTTTTCAAAAATATGAGAGATTAAGAAATAGAAGAAATCAACCTGCAAAAGTTTTATCAGGCGGTGAGAGAAGATTATTAGAAATTTCAAGAGCATTAGTTATGAAGCCATCAGTTTTATTAGTAGATGAACCATCAATTGGTTTGGAACCAAAATATATAAATATGGTTTTTGAAATTTTAGAAGATCTTCAAAAAGCAGAGAAGAAAACAATAATACTTGTAGAGCAAAATGCAAAAAAAGGTTTAGAGTTCGCAGATATAGGGTACGTTTTAGTATCTGGTCAAACAGCTATTGCAGGCAAAGGGGATGATCTTTTAAAAAATCCAGACGTAGGAAGATTATTCCTTGGTGGATGATTAACTCACAAGCTTTCTTTACAGGTTTAAAATCTTTAAAAGGTGCGAGAAGTCCAGCTTTGCCTTTGGCGGCGTGTTTTGTTGCTTTAGGAGCTTTACTTAAAGATGCCGGATTTAACATTCAACAGAGCGCAGCATCAAGTTTTTTTACATACGCATTACCTGGACAATTAGTAATGGCAGAGTCATTATTACTAGGCGCATCTATCGTAAATATTTTTTTAGCAGTTTGGTTAGTGAACTTTAGACTTTATCCAATGACAGTGTCTTTATTCCCTTTACTTGAGCATAAATCCCAACCTAAGTGGAAATATTATTTATCTTGTCATTTTCTTGCAGTTTCATCTTGGTTAATCGCCAAAGACGCATATAAAAAGATTAATGCAAAATATCGAATAGATTTTTGGATAGGTATTGGTACAGGAACTTGGTTAACAGCTGTACTTATGACAGTTATTGGATACCTAGCAGCAGATCTTTTGAATAAAGAAATGTTAATTGGATTAGCAATTGTAAATCCAATTTATTTTTTTTGTATGATGATAGATGCTATGAAAAATATAGCCATATCTATTTCGGTAATTTTAGGAACAACTTTAGGACCAGTAATTTATTTATTCTCTACTGAGTGGTCATTACTATTTGCTGGATTGATAGCAGGAACTGTTGCCTATTTATTTGGAGAAAAAGATGGCAAGTAGTCAAATAATAATTTTTGCAATTATAGCAACTTCAATCGCTACATATATATCTAGATTTATGGGAGCATTAACTTCAGAAAAAGTTAGTGTAAAGTCAAAAATTTTTAAATGGTTTAATTGCGTTGCTTATTCAACGTTGGCTGCACTACTTGGAAGAATGATAATATTTCCTGCAGGAGTTTTAGCAGACTCAGAACTTATAATGAGACTAATAGTATTCTTTACATGCATTGCTATATTTATAATATCTAAAAAAAACTTAGTGATTCCAACTATCTTGTCAGCGATAATGTTAAATTTTTTAATACAAATTTAACTTTTCATTTTTCTAAATTTTTAGTATAAAAAAAAATGATTAGAAATCTTGCTAAAATACTTTTTATTTTATTTTTTTTCTCTAATTCATCATCTGCCGACATGAAAGATTTAGCTCTTCAAGAAATATCAGAGAGGACATCTACCTTTATATCAAATTTTATTCCTGGAGAGGGAGATACTGAATTCAGTATAGATTTTAGAGAAAATGCCTCTCCAGACTATAGTATTTTAGCTGTTAGAGAAATAATGCCTATGGATGACGGTAAGTTATTTACTCAATTTTCACTTTTTAATAACGAGAAGAATGGAGATGAGAGAATTACAGGAAATCTGGGTTTTGGTATGAGAAAATTATCTAATGATAAAACTTGGCTGTTTGGTCTTAATAATTTTTATGATCAAGATATTAGCGAGGGTCATAGCAGAACAAGTTTTGGAATAGAGGCAAGGTCAGCAGTTCTTGATTTTCATCTGAACAGATATTTAGCATTAGGTCACGGTTTAGATGGAGAAAAAGTTTTAGACGGATGGGACACTCAATTCTCATCACAGGTTCCCTACTACCATTGGGCAAAAGTTTTTTTAAATTCTTATAAATGGGAAGGCGAAGACAGAACTGATATTGAGGGACTGAAATACGGATCAGAAATGACATTAAGTCCAAATTTAATTTTAGAAGCCGCATATGACGATAAAGAGTTAAAAGGGTTAGAGGATCAGTGGTACGCTAAATTGAAATTTATCCATCCAGGAAGAGAAGGCCCAACTGCATTAGATGGTAAAAGCTCCAGTATGTGGAAGGAAGAAAAAGACATGTCTGGTCAAATGTTAACAAAAGTTAAAAGACAAAACAAAATAATGATAGAATTCAGAGGATCATCAACAGTTTCAAGGACAGATTAAATGACAAATATTTATAAAATATTAATTGCTATAATTTTTTTCTTTTGTTCCAGCAATTATTTGTATGCAGAATTAGGACAAGCAACTGTATATAAAGTAACAATGGAAAAAGTTGAGCTTTGTACAAGTAGTTCAGGGGTAGATAGTTGTGAAGGAGCTGTAATTTTAGCTGAAACAGATCAAACTATTGATATTGCTTCAGTTGACGCTGGAGCAGCTGCTGCCTCATATGGAGATGTTGCTTTATTACCTTTAGGTGAAACTTATACTCATATGAGGGTTACAATAAGTAGAAAATTTACAATTCAAGCAGATATAGATGTATCAGGTATAGCCACACCGTGCAGAACCTATGCTGAGACCTCAGGATATCCTGGAGGTCATGCTGCTGCTGGAAATGAAATTCATACACATAGGCCTGCGATGAGTCCAAATCAGACATTAGCAGATATGAATGTATATTTGCTTAATGACCAAGCTGTAATTTGCACAGCCGCTAACTGCGCCTCAACATCTGCCGCACAAACAATAACATATAGTCAAGGATCAGGCTCATCAACACATCAAACTCAACATGCAAATGGATCTACAGATACCAGTCATGTTTTAGTCTATACTTTAACTTCACCTTATACAGTTGCAATGATAGCCCCAACAATAGATATATCATTTGGCACAAATAACGCTGTTAAAGCTACAGAGATAGGTACGACAGATCTTTGTAATTTTGATGCTCAAGAGCCTATTGTAAATATAACTATCAATTAATTTAATCCTAAGTAAATTTATGATAAAACTAATTTATGGAACCAATATTAGCAATTTTTATTGTTTTGTGGATTATGGGCACTATTGAGTAAATGAGCTTTTCATTATCACATCATAATAATTCGAAGAGAGTTCGAGTAATTAAGTTAAACGAAAGTGATCTTGATAGGTTAATTTTTCCTTTTAAAAAACATTCAATTTTATCTTTAGAATACAAACCATTTTCGAGATTTAGCCTTGCTAAAAGTTTAGATGAAGTATTTGAAAATAATTTAAGTAAAACTTTAAGTGAAATTCTTAATGATCGAAAAACCGGAACTGCTATCGTTCAGCCTGATATAAAAAATAAGAAGTTTGATAAAGATTTTTTAGTCAAGCTTTCAACAGGTCTTGCTTATCTAATTGGCAATCCTAACTTTGATTCAATGACAGGTAAATACTATGCAAGATTTCATGTAAAACACCAAGACAGTAGCGATTCATATTTGAGAAAGGCATATACAAATTTAGATCTTCATACGGATGGAACATATGTAAAAGAGAAAACTGATTGGATTATAATGACCAAAATGGAAGAACAGAATGTAGGTGGAGGAGAAAGTGTAATTTTACATCTAGATGATTGGGAACACTTGGAAGATTTAAGTAATGATCCTGTGGGTCAAGAAGATTTCGTATGGGGATCTCCAAAAAGCAAGAATGTTGATTATAAAGTTGAACATCCAGTATTTTCAAAAGATAAAAATGGTAAGCCAGTTATTTCCTATATTGATCAATTTCCTGAACCAAAAAATATGAAACAAGGTTTATTTTTGCAAAAATTATCAGATGCTTTAGAGCAAAGTAAAAATAAAATAAGTTTTCCACTACCTGTGGGGTCGACAATTTTCTCAAATAACTATTTTTGGTTGCATGGAAGAAAAGCTTTTAAAGAGCATTCTGGGTTATCAAGAGAATTACTTAGAATTAGAGGAACTTTTTTTCATTAATACCCAGTTGACTCTAGATTAGTTATTTATTTTAATATGAATAATTAATAAACACAGGGGGAAATAATGTTCAATAAGTTCAAAAAACTTATCAGCCTAGTTTTCGCGACTGTTCTTTTAACTTCAGTTTCAAATACATCTTTCGCTGCTGACAAATTACACTTTGTAATTGGTGGTGGTGCTGGTGGTGGTTGGGATGGAACTGCTAGAGGAACTGGTGAAGCTTTAACTAAAGCTGGTTTTTTAAATAGTGCATCATTTGAAAATATGTCAGGTGGTGGTGGAGGAAAAGCTTTATCATACATGATAAATACTAAACCTTCAGATACGATTTTAGTTCAATCTACTCCATTGGTTCTTAGGTCAATAACTAGACACTCTGGTTATGTAGATAAAAAGAACGCAGCCAAGGTTACATCTTATAAAGATGTTGTACCGATAGCTGGTGTAATTGGTGATTATGGTGCAATCGTTGCAGCAAAGAACTCACCTTATAACTCTTGGAAAGATGTAGTTGCTGCTTACAAAGCAAATCCTAAGTCAGTAAAAATGGCTGGTGGATCTGTTAGAGGAAGTATGGACCATTTAATTGGTGCATTAGCATTTAAAGAAGCTGGTGCTAATCCAAATGATGTTGTTTACATTCCTTACGATGCAGGTGGAAAAGCGTTAGCTGGACTTTTATCAGGTGAAACTCAAATTCTTTCAACTGGTTTAGGAGAAGTAATGGGTGCTCGAGACCAAGTAAAAATTCTTGGTATCACAGCTCCTAAAAGAGTTGCTGATGCGCCAGATGTTCCTACATTAAAAGAACAAGGAACTAACGCAATCTTCGTAAATTGGAGAGGTTTCTTTGGCCCTCCAGGTATGAGTGATGGTGAGAGAAAAAAAATTGCTAAAATGTTAGGCGATGTTCAAAAAACACCTGAATGGGAAGCAGTCAGAAAAAGAAATGCTTGGGTAAATATTTATAACCCAGACAAAAAATTCGTTAAATTTTTGGAAAAACAAACAGTTGAAATGACTGGATTGTTAAAAAATTTAGGCGTAATTAAATAAATAGTTAAGGAAAGAGCAGTGAAAATCAGTCCTTCAAAGATTATTTCACTGCTCTTTTTTATTTTTTCAGGTTTTTATTTATATACAGCTCATCAAATTCAAGTTTTTACTTTTGATGAAAATGCAGCGTTTAATGCAAAAACATTTCCAATATATTTAGGTTATGCAGGACTAATGTTTTCTGCTCTCTACATTATTTTACCAGAGACCAAGCCCTCTAATGTAGACTTATCAATTCTGGATTATAAAAAAACAATTATGTTGGTTGTATTAATGATTTTATACGGACTAACAATTTTAAGAGCTGGATATTTCTTATCAACTTCTATTTTTTTAGTTTTATCTTACATTGTTTTAGGTGAGAGAAAGTGGTTATGGATTTTTCTTTTATCATTTCCTTTTGTAGCAATATTTATGTATCTCCTTCATGGTCTATTAAATATTTATCTTCGTGATCCATTTTTACAATATATAGGAGTTATGGGATGATCGAAGGTATACTCATTGGATTAGAAACAGCTTTTTCAATTAAAAATTTAATGATGGTCATGATTGGCTGTTTTGCTGGAACAATCATTGGAATGTTGCCCGGCTTAGGACCGATGACCGCCATCGCATTAATGATACCGATAACATACGGTTTTGAACCATCCACTGGACTAATCCTAATGGCTGGTGTTTATTATGGTGCAGTTTTTGGGGGATCTACATCTTCAATTTTAATTAATGCTCCTGGAATACCTGGCACTGTTGCTACCTCATTTGATGGCTATCCTATGGCACAACAAGGAAAAGCTGGCAAGGCATTAGCAATTGCAGCGTATAGTTCTTTTGCAGGCGGTACGATCGCTGCAGTATTTCTTTTGATCGCAGCACCAAGTTTATCAAAAGTGAGTTTAGCTTTTAGATCCCCAGATTATTTTGGTTTGATGATTTTAGGCTTAACTGCAGTATCAGCTTTTTCAGCTAAAGGACATTTTCTTAAAGCGATGATGATGGTTGTACTAGGTTTAATGTTGGCAAGCGTTGGTCAAGATACTCTTTCAGATATTCCAAGATTTACATTTCAAAATATGAATTTATCTGATGGTATAAGCTTTGTCCTAGTAGTAATGGCAACTTTCGCAATGAGTGAGGCTTTAACTATAATATTTAAAGCAAATGATCCAACGAGGGTTGCAAAACAAATTTCTTTGTCACAGCTTGGTTCAATTAAACTAGACAAAGATGAGACAAAAAAAATGGTTAAAACTATTCCAAGATCATCTGTATTAGGTTTTATTATTGGAGTCCTACCTGGAGCAGGGTCAACAATAGCGTCTTTTTTAGCTTATGGAATGGAGAGAAACTTTGTTAATGATGAAGAAAAACAAAAATTTGGAAAAGGAAGTATTAATGGATTAGCCGCACCTGAAACTGCTAATAATGCGGCTTGTTCAGGGTCTTTCGTACCATTACTTACTTTAGGAATACCTGGTAGCGGAACTACAGCAGTTATGTTAGGAGCGCTTTTAGGTTTTGGCATTCAACCAGGTCCAAGATTATACCAAACAAATCCTGAAATTTTCTGGTCAGTAATAATGTCGATGTATATTGGAATGGTAATTTTATTAATTCTAAATTTACCTTTAATTCCATATATTGCCAGAGTATTGGCGACACCAAGGACATTTTTGATACCTTTAATTTTGTTTTTTTCAGTGACTGGTATTTATTTAATGTCATTTAACAATTTTGATATATTTTTAATGATTGGTATTGCAGTGGTGGCAACCATTCTACGATTATATGATTTCCCAATGCCGCCTTTAATTCTAGCTTTCGTATTAGGAGGTTTAATGGAGGAAAATTTACGTAGATCTCTCCTTATAAGTGACGGTTCCTGGTCATTTTTATGGGATAGGCCTTTGACGTTAATAATTATGTTGCTAATAATTGTCATTGTGGGATGGCAAATTTATAGAGGTATATTAAGTAAAAAATAGACATTGTTGTTAATTTACAACACTAAAAATGGCCAATTTACTTAGTTTTTGACAATTAACCTTAGAATTGAATTTGACGATAAAAATCTAATAAGTTAAATAGATTCATTAATATTAATATTAATTAAGGAAGAAGTATGAAAAAAAATATTGCAATATTTTTATCATTTATATTCTTAGCTTGCCAATCGGTTAAAGCTGATACGGCAATAGGTATAACAGGTGCAATGCACATGTTTGATGTTTCAGGTACAGAAACTACTAGATCAAGTGGCGAAACGAACAATGGGAGTCATTCTGAAGAAGTAGTGGTTCCAGAATTTTTCGTTGAGACAGGAGGTGACGGGATCATGTTTGGTCTTTCTTATATTCCAACTAGAGAGATGGGATCCAAGTCTAGAACTGACACTGGCGACCAATCAGCCGGAACCTATAAAGCGGAAGCAGAACTTGATAATGTTGTCCAACTATATGTAGATTATTCAGTAACAGAGTATGCTGGAGCTGAGATTTACCTTAAAGGTGGATTACAACATGCTACTATTGTGACTTTGGAGTCACTAAACTCAGGATCAACTTATCCTAACCAAGATGTATTTGGTTACACTTTAGGTATAGGTGCTAAAGGTGACTTGCCTTACGCAAATACTTTTTACAAAGCTGATCTAACTTACACTGATTTCGAAGACTACTCGGCAAGTGCTGCTGATGGAAATGGAAATAAAGTTGTAGCTGATTTAGAAGACGTAGCTGTAAAATTTTCTATAGGATATAAATTTTAATAATTATTAAAATTTTAGATTGAAAAAACCCGCAAAGCAATTTGCGGGTTTTTTTATTTAAAGTCTTACGTATTTTTTTTCTTTGTCTACTGCCCAGTCTTTTGTCCCGTTAGCAACTATAAACAAAAACCCTCCAGCTAAACCAATATTTTTAAGAAATGAAACAAGTTGCATCTGGTTTGAAAAATCAAAATGAAAAATAAATGCAGTCATCAAGCAGAAGATCGAAAGAATACCTGCTGCGATTCTTGCCTGATATCCCACGATCACAAGTACTGGCAAAACTATTTCGATTACAATAGCTGGATAAATTAAAAAACCAGGTAGTCCAAAACCCTCCATCCAGCTCATGGATCCTTCTAAATTAAAAATTTTATTGAAGGCAGAGATTAAAAACAAAGCCGAAATAAAAATTCTTCCAATTAGATCTATAACATTTGCCATTGCAAAAAAGTAGATTGATTAAACACTAATGTCAAAAAGAGATAGTTTAATTCAGGTTTTTTTTAAAAACTTCAATAATATAGGCACAATGAACAATATCATTAATAAGCGGATGATATGGTGAAAAGAGACAAACTCAGGATCTAGATCAAAAAAAATTGCTATTACTGCAACTTCATAAATTCCTCCAGGGCAATACGATAACAATAAAGTAAAGAAGTTTTTATCAATTACTAATCCTGCAACAACCGCTGCTAGGAAGCCCAATATCACTAATAAGAAAGTCGCTACAAAACTATGTAAAGCATTTCTTCCTATTTCATTGAATGTTTTATCAGCAAATCTGCACCCTACAGAGGAACCTAGAATTAATAAACAATAATCGATAATGTCAGGAGATATTTGATAACTTGCAACCTCGGTGATTTGCAGTAAACCACTTGCTACTAAAGTTCCTGTTAATAATGCAGCTGGAACTTTTATCTTTTCAAAGATCAAAATGAAAATTACAGAAAAAATAATTAAAATCATTAAATGATATAAATTTTGATTTATAATTACTTTTTCAGAAATATTGACGTTATCTACATCGTAGAAACTATTCACGATAAATGGAAAAACTGTAATTATAATAATTAATCTTATTAGATGAGACGTAGCTACTTGGCTCAGGTCAGTTTTTGCATCTTCGGCTAATATCATTAGCGGGCCTAACGCACCTGGTGCAGCTGAAAAAATAGAAGTTTTTTTCTCATATTTTGAAAATTTTTCTAAATATTTTGAAACGATTAAAACACTCAAAATTATGTAAATTAACATAATAAAAGATGTCCAGAGCCAATCTTGCATTTGACTAAATAAATCTTTGTCTATGTAGTTACCAATATAAAGACCAAGAAATATTAATATCGAGGATAATACCAACCTCGGCATTTTAGTTTTAAGACCCATTAATGAAGCTAAAGAAGTTATTAGCATTGGCCCTAAGAACCAGGCTAAAGGAATATTAAAATATTCAGCTATAATAGCACTTGGTATTGATATTATGATGACAGATATAAACGGTATTGAAAATATCTGTTTAAAATTTTCTTTATTAAAAGGTATAGCTTGGTTATTCTGCATCATTCATGATTTTAGGATTTATAGGAACTGGTAAAATTTCATCATCAATTATTTTTGGTATTTTTAAATCAAAGCTTAAAATTAAGAGAATTTATATATCTTCAAGAAATAGAAACATAGCTAAAAAACTATCTAAAAGTTATAGAAAAATAAAAGTATGTAATAATAATCAAGAAATAATAGATAAATCCTCAGTAGTATTTTTAGGCGTTACACCTAATGTTGGTAATAAAATATTACCTAAATTGAAATTTTTAAAAAACAAAAAAATAATTAGTCTTATTTCGACAATCAATTTAGACAAACTTAAAAAGATTACAAAGAATAAGAATATCACAAGAGCTATACCTTTGCCTCCAATTGAAATTAAAAAGGGGCCAGTTATTATTTGTCCGCCAAGTAAATTTGCTAAGAACATTTTTAAACATTTAGGGCAAGTTCTAGAGCTAAGAAATGAAAAACTAAGCTATAAGTTTTGGTCTACCGCTTCTTTAATGGCAACATACTATGAGATGCTTAATACGAGTTCTAAATGGTTAATTAAAAAAGGCATTAACAAAAAACTATCTGATACGTATACAGCTGAATTATTTTTAGCTTTAAGCCATGATGCATTAAATAAATCATCTCAAGGATTTAAAAAACTCGTAGCGGACTCACAGACACCAAAGGGCCTTAATATGCAGGTTCTTAATGAATTGAAAAAAGGAAAATTCTTTACTAAATTCACCAAAGCTCTTGATAACGTAAATAAGAGAGTAAGTAAGTAAATCATGGAATATTTTATACAACAATTAGTTAACGGGATTACTTTAGGTTCGATTTATGGACTCATCGCGATTGGTTACACCATGGTCTATGGAATTATTGGAATGATTAATTTTGCCCATGGAGACATTTTTATGATCGGAGCTTTTGTTGCTTTAATTTCATTTATAATTTTTGGTTTAACTGGAGTAGCGTTACCAATTATTTTACTTTTAGTTTTATTGATAGCTATGCTTTTCACAGCTTGTTATGGATGGACAGTTGAAAAATTAGCTTACAAACCGCTAAGAGGATCTTTCAGATTAGCTCCGCTTATTTCTGCTTTAGGTATGTCAATTGTGCTACAAAACTATGTCCAAGTTGCTCAAGGAGCCAGAGTAAAGCCCATGCAACCTTTGATTAGCGGTGGTTTAGAATTTTTTAAGAACTCTGAATTTATAGTTACAGTAAGTTATCTTCAAATTTTCATTGTAATCTTAACAATAATTTTAATGGGTATTTTTACTTATCTTATTACAAAAACAGATTTAGGTAGAGCTCAGAGAGCTTGTGAACAAGATAGAACAATGACCGCATTATTAGGAATTAATGTAGATAGAACAATTTCAATTACATTTATAATTGGCTCTTCATTAGCATCAGTGGCTGGAATGATGTTTGTTCTTTATTACGGTGTAATTGATTTTTACATTGGGTTCTTAGCAGGCATTAAAGCTTTTACAGCTGCAGTGCTTGGCGGAATTGGCTCTTTACCTGGAGCAATGTTAGGTGGCTTGTTAATCGGACTTATAGAAACCTTCTGGGCTGGATATGTTTCACTTGAATATAAAGATGTTGCAGCTTTTAGTGTATTAATCGTAGTTTTAATTTTCTTTCCAACTGGATTTCTTGGAAAACCTGACATCGAGAAAGTTTAATGGAAAAGAAAGATATCATTCAGTCATTTAAAGATAGTTTATTTACAGGCTTAATTGCCTTAGCACTATTCGGCCCGATAGTTGGCCTTAGAACTGCATCTAAGGGAGAAGGTTTATTTATTACTCCTCAATGGGGAGTAGTTTTTTTATTAGTTGGACTTTGTATTTTAGGACGATTTTTAATTAATTTAAATTCCGCTAGAAAAACTGAAATTACTTTTTTTTCAAAGTTCACATCTAAGTTTTCAGCGGTAACTGAGGATAAAGCAAAACACTTTGCAATTACTGCAATTTTATTTGCTGTCGTGTTCCCATTTTTACCTTTTACCGACAGATATTTTATGGATGTAGCGATAATGATTTTAACCTACATCATGCTTGGTTGGGGTTTAAATATCGTAGTTGGTTTAGCAGGTCTTCTCGATTTAGGTTATGTAGCCTTCTATGCAGTTGGTGCATATTCATATGCATTAATCGCAACTACTTTTGGTTGGTCTTTTTGGATTTGTTTACCTTTAGCAGGATTATTTGCAGCTTTTTTTGGAATCTTACTTGGCTTTCCTGTTTTAAGATTAAGAGGAGATTATCTTGCGATTGTTACTTTGGGATTTGGAGAAATTATAAGAATTATTTTAATTAATTGGTATGAAGTAACCAATGGACCTGACGGGATCACTGGAATACCACGACCATCATTTTTTGGATTACCTTTTAAAAGATCTCCAGATGAAGGGGAAATAAGTTTTCATTTGTTTTTCAATCTTGAATATTCAACAATGCACCGAATAATATTTTTATACTATTTAATTCTAGTCTTAGCCTTAATTACAAATTATTTTACACTGAAGATAAGAAAACTTCCTGTTGGTAGAGCCTGGGAGGCTTTAAGAGAAGATGAAATTGCTTGTAAATCCTTAGGAGTTAATCCTACAAATACAAAATTAACTGCTTTTGCAATCGGTGCTATGTTTGGTGGTTTTGCTGGTTCATTCTTTGCAACACGACAAGCTTTTATTAGTCCAGAAAGTTTTACTTTTATTGAGTCAGCAATCATTGTCGCTATAGTCGTTTTAGGTGGGATGGGTTCACAAACTGGAGTAGTTCTTGCATCAATTTTCTTAATTGGAATAACAGAAATGTTTAGAGATTTAGAACAATACAGAATGATAGCCTTTGGTGGAGCAATGGTATTAATTATGGTGTTTAAGCCAAAAGGAATCTTAGCGAATAGAAAACCAACTATTCTTATGCACGGAGATAAAAAATGAGCAATCTATTATCTGTAGAAAATTTAACAATGAAGTTCGGTGGTTTAACTGCAATCGATGATTTAAGTTTTGATGCTAAAAATAATCAAATAACCTCCATTATTGGACCTAACGGTGCAGGCAAAACAACTGTTTTTAATTGTCTTACAGGATTCTATAAACCTACCAATGGTCAAATGTTTTTACATAAAGAGGACAGCAAAATTTCTCTAAGAAAATATACTGATTTTAAAATTGCCTATGTTGCTAAAGTAGCCAGAACTTTCCAAAATATAAGGTTATTCCCCGCAATGTCAGTATTAGAGAATTTATTAGTTGCCCAACATAATGAATTAATGGTTGCCTCTGGCTATTCTTTGTTTGGCCTACTGAATCTAAAATCTTACAAAGACAAAGAACAGTTGGCTGTCGATAAAGCAAAATATTGGCTAGATATAATCGGCTTAACTCACCGAGCAGACGATAATGCTGGTGATTTACCATATGGAGATCAAAGAAAATTAGAAATTGTTAGGGCTATGTGTATTGAGCCAAGGTTATTGTGTCTAGACGAACCAGCCGCTGGATTAAATCCAAAAGAGTCAGCTGAATTAAACAAATTATTAAAATTTATCAAAACAGAAAAACAAACAGGAATTTTATTAATTGAACATGATATGAGTGTAGTAATGGGGATCTCTGATCATGTTGTAGTTTTGAATTATGGTAAAAAGATATTTGAAGGAACAGCTGATCAAACTAAAAACAGTAAAGAAGTTATCGAAGCCTATCTAGGAGTAGATGAATAATGCTTAAAATTACTAATGTTGAAACATTTTACGGTAAGATCCAAGCTTTAAGAGGCGTTGATCTTGATGTGAATGATGGTGAAATTGTTTCTCTAATAGGCTCTAATGGAGCGGGTAAATCAACTTTACTTATGACGATTAGTGGAGTGAATAAAGCCAAAAGAGGAAATATAGTTTTCAATGGCAAAAATATTGAAAACCAAGCACCTCACAAAATTGTTGATATGGGTATTTGCCAAGTTCCAGAAGGAAGAAGAATTTTTTCAAGACTAACAGTAGAAGAAAATTTAAGATTAGGAGCTCATGCCAACGAAAAAGGGAAGTATTTTGAAAATGATATAAAGGAAGTTTATGATTTATTTCCTGTATTAAGCGATAGAAAAACTCAAAGAGGCGGAACACTATCTGGAGGTGAACAACAAATGTTAGCCATTGGAAGAGCATTAATGAGTAAACCCAAAGTTCTTTTATTGGATGAACCTTCGCTTGGAATTGCTCCTAAATTAGTTAATCAAATTTTTGTTTCAATAAAAAATATTAATAAAGAAAAAAATGTTACTATTTTTTTAGTTGAGCAAAATGCCAAAAAAGCTTTAGAGCTTGCAGACAGAGCATATGTTCTTGTAAACGGGAAGGTGACCATAAAGGGTCTTGGTCAAGAGTTGCTCAAAAATAAAGACATACAAGTCGCTTATCTCGAAGGTGGGTCAAAAAATTAACTTTTTTTCATATTTACAAGATTGTAATTAAGGTGTTCAATATCAATAATTAATTAATTAACAACAAAGGGAAATAATATGTTAAGAACGTTCAATAAACTTCTTTCATTAATTGCCGGAACATTAATGCTTGCAACAGTATCAGCTAAAGCTGACGTTGTTGTTGCTTCTGCTGGACCTATGTCTGGTCAGTACGCTTCATTTGGTGCTCAGTTAAAAGCTGGTGCTGAAATGTGGTTAAAACACGTAAATAAAAAAGGTGGAATTAATGGTGAGAAAGTTAAATTAGAAATCGGGGATGATGCTTGTGATCCTAAACAAGCTGTTGCTGTAGCCAACAAATTTGCTGGTCAAGGTGTAGCTTATGTTGCAGGTCACTTCTGCTCTGGTTCTTCAATTCCAGCTTCTGCTGTTTATAATGAAGAGGGAATCATTCAAGTTTCACCAGCTTCAACAAATCCAGCGTTAACGGATAAAGGTGGTAAATATACTTTTAGAGTTTGTGGTCGAGATGATCAGCAAGGTGAAGTTGCTGGTAAATTCTTAGCTGATAACTACAAAGGTAAAAAAGTAGCTATACTTCATGATAAAACTGCTTACGGAAAAGGTTTAGCAGATGCGACGAGAAAAAATATGAAGAAAGCTGGCCTCAAAGAAGCTATGTACGAAGCTTATACAGCAGGTGAAAAAGATTACTCTGCTTTAGTTTCAAAACTAAAATCTAATAACATCGATGCAGTTTATCTTGGTGGTTACCACACAGAAGGTGGTTTGATCGTAAGACAAATGAGAGACCAAGGTATGAAAACTAAATTAATCAGTGGTGACGCTTTAGTTACAGCTGAGTATTGGGATATTACTGGTGATGCAGGTGAAGGTACGTTAATGACTTTCTCCCCAGATCCAAGAAATAACCCTGCGGCTGCAGATGTTGTAAAAGAATTTAAAGCTGCTGGTATTGAACCAGAAGGTTATGTTCTTTATTCATACGCTGCGTTACAAGTATTTGAACAAGCTGCTAACCAAGCTGGATCAAATGACCCTGCTAAGGTTCTTAAAGTAATGAGAAAAGGTAAGTTTGATACTGTAATTGGTTCACTAGGCTTTGATAAAAAAGGTGACGTGAGCTTACCAGGTTACGTATTTTATGAGTGGAGCAAAGGTAATTACAAAGAACTGTAATTCAATTGTTTAACTAATTTAAGAGGGGGCTTAGGCCCCCTTTTTTATTTGTAGAAAGGAATTTATGGAAATAACTTATGATGATTTTAAAAAGGTACAAATTAAAGTTGGTACTGTTTTAGAAGTAAAAGTAAATGAAAAAGCAAGAAAACCTTCATTAGTAGTTAAGGTAGATTTTGGTAAAGAGATAGGCATTAAGCAATCTTCAGCACAAATTACTCACTATTACAATCCTGAAAATTTAGTTGGTAAACAAGTTATTGGAGTTTGTAATTTCCCAACAAAAAATATAGCTGGTGTTGTATCAGAAGTTTTAGTGCTTGGAGCTATTGAAAAAGACGGAAAAGTTGTCCTAGTGCACCCATCTCAGAAAACTGATAATGGTTTAGATATTGCATAATGAGTTCTGAAACATTTAATTGGAGCTGTAAACACACTTGGTCTAGAAGTGCAAAAAATACATTTTGGTGTTTACTTGGATGTTCTATTGGTGATTTTGGAACTATTTTATTTTTTCAATTAACTAAAATTCCCTTTCCTGTTTTAGCAATTATGGTTCTAGCGATAATCAACGGGATTATTACAAGTATAATTCTAGAAACCATTATCTTATTAAGACAAAATTTTTCTTTTAAATTAGCTTTTAAAACGGCTGTTGGTATGAGCTTAATTTCAATGGTGAGTATGGAAATTGCCATGAATGCTACTGATTATTTTCTTACAGGTGGAGCTATTTTAACTTGGTGGGTTGTTCCAATAATGTTAGCCGTAGGATTTGTTACACCTTGGCCATATAATTATTGGAGACTAAAGAAATTCAATGAAGCTTGCCACTAAGTAATTTTTCTTAAGATTTTTTCTTTAAAAATAAAATGATGAACAATCACAGCAAGTATATGTAAGGTTACTAAAGCCAATAACAAGTAATTAGCATAAATATGAATTTGATAATAAGTATCTGCTAAAACAAAATTATCTTTTTCAAATCCGTATTTAAAAAAAATAAAATTAAGCGTTTCTCCCATGTAAAGTTTTTTAAGTATACCTGAAACAGTAATGGCAAAAATAGTCAAATAAAGTAAAAAATGATTTGCTGAAGCAATTAAAGCCTGACCTTTAAAATGACTTTTCCATTCTTTTGGTCTTGGGTTTAAAAATTTCCAAATTAATCTAAACAAAGTAAGATAGAAAACGGTTATTCCAACTAGGATATGTATATTTTCAAGTTCAATTCTTTCATCAGAAAATTCAAGCCCTACTAAATAAAATCCAAAAGGAACTTGAGCTATTAAGACAATAAATGTAACCCAGTGGAACAATTTGGCCAATAGGCCATATTCATTTATACTGTTAAAAATTTTCATAATTAATTATAATTAGTCATGTTATTTAAAAGCACCATATCTAAATTCATTGTTTTTACAGTAGTATCATTCTCTATTTTTTATATCTTTAATTTTGTCACAGATAATAAAGACGCTTTAGCCAATATTAACAATAAACAAATCGTTGAAGTTTTTAAGACACCCTCATGTGGATGTTGTTATGGGTACGTTTTATTTTTAGAAGAAGAAAAATTCAAAGTAAAACAAACAGATATGAGAAGCCTTCATACAATAAAACAAAAATATAATATCCCAGTAGAAATGCAGTCTTGTCATACTACTATTATGGGCAAATACTTTATTGAAGGACATGTCCCGTTCGAAGCAGTAAATAAATTATTAAAAGAGCAACCAGATATTGATGGTATAGCTTTGCCAGGAATGCCAATTGGAACACCTGGAATGCCAGGTGATAAAGATGAGCCTTATGTTATTTATCAACTTAAAGATGGGAAATCTTCAGTATTCATGACAATATAATTTTATGATACAGAAGATAAAAATAATAAAAACATTTATTATTATTTTTTCTTTAAGCTTTTCTTTTTCTGCTAATGCTCAAACTGTGGAAGAAATTATTAAAGGCAGAAAAGCAATGTTTAGCGAAAACTATCAAAACGCTAAAAAAATATCTATATTATTGAAATCTAAAAGAATTGAGGAGGCAAAACCTTTAATGAAAAAAATTTCAGATAATTACAAAAAATTATTAGATTATTTTCCTGAAAATACAAAAGAGGGTTTTAAAACAGGGGCACTACCAAGCATTTGGGAAAATAAAGATGAATTCAATGCTTTAATGCAAAAAGCCTCAGATGATATGATTAAACTTGCTAAAGCAATTGAAACTGCAGAAGATCTTAGAGCAGTCCAGAAACAACTAATGTGGAATAATTGTTCGGCTTGCCATAGTAAGTTTAGAGCGCCTCATTAAATTTTAATGCAACTTTTACCATTAATTTTATTTAGTATTGCGACCGCGTTTTCTCCTGGTCCAAATAATATCATGACATCTTATACAGCTTTCAATTTTGGATTTAGAAAAGCTATTCCTACAATGCTTGGAGTAATTATTGGTTGGACACTTTTAATTATTCTTTTGCAATTAACTTCTGGTGCTGTTTTTCAAAAATATGCATTTATTCAAACTACAATTAAAATATTAGGATCTATTTACTTATTATATATGGCATACAAATTGTCTTTTGCAGGACATACAAAAGATAAAAAAATTGATCCAAAACCAGTGACTTTTTTAAATACTTTTTGGTTTCAATTCGTAAATCCAAAAAGCATTATAGTTGGACTTACTTCAATTTCCTTATTTATTGACACACAAAATAACTATTTAAGAGACTCGGTTGTTTTAACATTTGTATGGTTTTTAATGGCTGTTGGAAGCCAAACAGCCTGGTGTTTAATGGGTAAATACATGAGAAAATTCGCCACAAGTGATAAATTTATTAAGAATTTTAATTACATAATGTCTTTTTTACTTATCGTTTGTGTGATTTTGTTCTATGTATAGCGCATGAAATTTAATAGTAAAAATTCCTTTAAATCATTAGATAATATTTCATCATCAGGCAAAGAATATAAAATTTTCAATTTAAAAATAGCTGAAAAAAATGGTTTAGACGGAATTTCAAAACTACCAAAATCTCTTAAAGTTTTATTAGAAAATTTGCTTAGATACGAAGATGATATAACTGTAGATAAAAAACAGATTTTAGCAATCAAAGAATGGTTAAAAAATAAAAGATCAAATACTGAAATAGCTTATAGACCAGCTAGAGTTTTAATGCAGGACTATACAGGAATCCCAGCGGTGGCGGATTTAGCTGCTATGAGAGATGCGGTAAAAGATAAAAATAAAGATCCAGAAAAAATAAACCCCTTATCAACTGTAGACTTAGTAATCGATCATTCAGTAATGGTTGATGAATATGCTTCAGGAAAATCCTTTGATAAGAATGTAGAAAGAGAATTTTCTAGAAACGGAGAGCGTTATTCTTTCTTAAAATGGGGACAAAAAGCTTTTGATAATTTTAGAGTAGTGCCACCAGGAACAGGTATTTGCCACCAAGTAAACTTGGAATATTTATCTAAAGTTGTTTGGTCTTCTAAAAGCGGGAATGATTTATATGCTTACCCAGATACTTTAGTTGGAACAGACAGCCATACTACAATGGTTAACGGTTTATCCGTATTAGGCTGGGGAGTTGGTGGCATTGAAGCCGAAGCTGCTATGTTAGGACAGCCAATCTCAATGTTAATTCCTGAAGTGGTTGGGGTTGAAATAAAAGGTAAACTCAAAGAGGGCACAACAGCAACTGATTTAGTCTTAACTATAGTGGAAATGTTAAGAAAAAAAGGTGTTGTTGGAAAATTTGTAGAATTTTATGGAGAAGGACTTAAAAACTTAACTTTAGCTGATAGAGCAACTATTGCAAACATGGCTCCTGAATATGGAGCGACGTGTGGTTTCTTCCCTGTTGATGATGAGTCACTTAAATATTTAAAATTATCTGGACGAGATAGTGCTACAATTGCTTTGGTAGAAAAATATTCTAAAGAACAAGGGCTA
Source organism: uncultured Pelagibacteraceae bacterium (assembly GCA_902613545.1). GTDB lineage: Bacteria > Pseudomonadota > Alphaproteobacteria > Pelagibacterales > Pelagibacteraceae > Pelagilacustribacter. The sequence goes on along the minus strand of CACMHW010000003.1, from coordinate 57,631 downwards.
TGGGCAAGTGATGATGTGGAGTTCACTGATAAAGTATCTCTAGATGTAAGCACAGTTGTAACAAGTATCTCTGGACCTAAAAGACCTCAAGATAAGGTTTTACTAACCGAGGCAGCAAGTTCGTTCGCAAAAGTTTATAAAGAAAACGCTAAAAGATCTAAAGTTGTAGAGTCTGATGTTGCAGGAGCAGATTTTAAATTAAAAGATGGGGATATTGTTATTGCAGCAATTACCTCATGTACCAATACATCAAATCCAAGCGTTTTAATCGGAGCCGGACTTCTTGCTAAAAAAGCTTATGAGAAAGGATTAAAAGTAAAACCGTGGGTCAAAACTTCTTTAGCGCCAGGATCACAAGTTGTTACTGACTACTTAGAAAAAGCTGGCTTAAATAAATATTTAGATGAATTAGGTTTTAATCTTGTAGGATACGGATGCACTACATGTATCGGAAATTCAGGACCATTAAATAAAAATATATCAGACGCAATCAACGAAAAAGATTTATATGCGGTTTCAGTTTTATCTGGAAACAGAAACTTTGAAGGTAGAATAAATCCTGATGTAAAAGCGAATTATCTAGCTTCGCCTCCTTTAGTTGTTGCTTATGCTTTAGCAGGAAATATGAATTTTGATTTATATAAATCTTCTCTAGGGAAAGATAAAGCTGGTAAAGATGTCTTCTTAAAAGATATTTGGCCGAGCAACAAAGAAATTGAAGATATTATGCTTACCTCTTTAAATGCTGATATGTTTAAGAAAAGATATTCTAATGTTTCAGAGGGACCAAAAGAATGGAGAGAAATTAATACAGTTGATAGCGACATTTATAACTGGGAACAAAACTCAACATATGTAAAAAGACCACCTTTTTTTGATAATCTTCCAGATAAACCTGAGGGTTTTAAAGCAATTAATGATGCTAGAATACTTTTGTTATTAGGGGACACAGTAACTACAGATCATATCTCACCAGCTGGAAGCATCAAGAAAGATAGTCCAACGGGGGATTATTTTATGGAACATCAAATCCAACAAAAAGATTTCAACTCTTATGGAGCTAGAAGAGGAAATCATGAAGTAATGATGAGAGGAACTTTTGGAAATATCAAAATTAGAAATGAAATGGCGCCTGGAACAGAGGGTGGTTTTACTACTTTACAGCCTGATGGCAAGGTTATGAGCGTTTATGAAGCTGCCATGGAATATAAAAAAAGAAATAATCATTTAGTTGTCATTGCTGGTAAAGAATACGGAACAGGATCTTCAAGAGACTGGGCAGCTAAAGGAACAAAGCTATTAGGCATAAAAGCAGTGTTAGCTGAAAGTTTTGAAAGAATTCATAGATCAAATTTAGTAGGTATGGGTGTTTTGCCACTTCAATTTAAAGAAGGTTTTGATAGAAAAAAATTAAAAATAACAGGAGTTGAACTCATTACAATAATTGATATTGAAAAGGGAATTAAACCAAGAGCTGAGGTAGCTTGTGAAATTAAATATAAAGATGGTACAATTAAAAAGATACAAGCCTTGAGTAGAATAGATACTGAAAATGAAATAGAATATTATAAAAACGGAGGAATTCTTCAGTATGTTTTACGTAACATGCTCAATTAATGAGAAATATCACAGTAAAAGTTCATCCATCTAAAGCGAATTTAAAAAAGAAAGACCAACTAGCATGGAAAATTGCAGAAATTTCATCTGACAAAGCGAAATTAAATAAAGATGCTATTGAGATGGTTATTAATAGAATTATTGATAATGCATCGGTTGCAATCGCGTCTTACAATAGAAAGCCCGTTGTTTCTGCAAGACAAATGGCTTTAGCACACACCAGAAAGAATGGAGCAAACGTTTTTGGATTAAATCCTAAAATTAAAGTGGATTGTGAATGGGCAGCTTGGGCAAATGGTACTGCAGTGAGAGAACTTGATTACCATGATACTTTTTTAGCTGCAGATTACAGCCATCCTGGAGATAATATACCTGCAATTTTAGCAGTTGCTCAACAAAAAGGATGTAATGGATTAGATCTTATTAGAGGAATTTTAACTGGTTATGAGGTTCAAGTTAATTTAGTCAAAGGGATTTGTTTACATGAACATAAAATAGATCATATAGCACATTTAGGCCCTAGTGTTGCAGCAGGTTTAGGAAGTTTATTAAAATTAAATACAGAAACAATCTATCAGTCAGTTCAGCAAGCTTTGCATACAACTATTTCAACTAGACAATCAAGAAAAGGAGAAATTTCTAGTTGGAAAGCTTTCGCTCCTGCACATGCCGGTAAGTTAGCAGTCGAAGCAGTTGATAGATGTATGAGAGGTGAGGGCGCTCCTAGTCCAATATATGAGGGTGAAGATAGTGTTATAGCTTATGTTCTATCAGGCCCTGGAAAAAAATATATTGTTCCTTTACCAAAGGTTAATGAGCCAAAAAAAGCAATATTAGAAACTTACACTAAAGAACATTCTGCTGAGTATCAATCGCAGGCATTAATTGATTTAGCAAGAAGTTTAAATAAGAAAATTAAAAATTTAAATAATATAAAAAAAATTACAATCGAAACAAGTCATCATACACATTATGTCATTGGAACTGGTGCTAACGATCCTCAAAAAATGGATCCTTATGCAAGTAGAGAAACTTTAGATCACTCTATAATGTATATTTTTGCTGTAGCTTTAGAGGATGGAGCTTGGCATCACGTAAAATCTTACACACCACAAAGAGCTAGAAGAAAAAGCACAGTTCAACTTTGGCGAAAAATAGTAACTAAAGAGAATAAGAAATGGACAAAAAAATATCATAATAGAGATCCTAAAAAGAAATGTTTTGGTGGAAAAGTTATTGTCAAAATGAAAAATGGTTCCACAATATCAGAAGAGATCAATGTTGCAGATGCTCATCCAGCTGGAAAACGACCATTCGGAAGAAAAGAATATATTAACAAATTTAAAGTTCTAACAGATAATATTATTTCAAAAAAAGAGTCACAAAGATTTTTAAAATGCGTTCAAAATTTGAGAAAATTAAAACCTAAAGATCTTAAAGGACTTAATGTTGAAATTTTACCTAAAATGAGAAAAAGAATTAAATACGGTAAAAGTATTTTTTAACTATTTGATTTTTTTCGCCAAGTCATTAGCACTTAACCAAGCATTTTCAACTTTAGGACCGATAAACCAATCAGCACATAACCCTAACCTTAATTTTTTATTCCAATAACTTTTTAAAGGTGAGCCATTTAAATTATAAGAATATTTCCATCCGTGTGTTTTTTTAAAAATAATTTTATCTTTTTTATATCCTGTAAAGTTAAGAAATTTTGATATTAAAGTATTTTCTGCTTTTTTACTTTTTTTATAATGATTTATATTCTTTCTAGCCCACCCGATTGAAGATTGTAATGTCCAAAGTGAATTTGAAGAATTAAATCTATTTTTACTATTTTCAAATGCTGCCCATGTTAAAACTTCATCATTAAATTTTATACTACTCACAGGAACAGTTTTTTGGTTTTTAAAAGCTAACATTGTTGTAATATTTGGCTCCATATTTATTTTTAAATTTGATATTCTTTTTTCTAAATATTTACCTGCAATCTTTTTTGATTGGGGGAAGGGACAAGTTAATATTATCGACTTAGCTTGAATATATTCACCATTATCTAGTTTTATTTCCCAGAAGTATTTATTAAAAAAGATTGATTTTACTGAAGATTGAAAACTTTTTTTTATTTTTTTGGTATAAAACTTAGAAATAAAATTGTTACCTTTCATACCAATAAATTTTTCTGAAATTTCTTTTTTTTTAAATGTAAAATCTAAATGACTTCCAGTCCAAATTTTTGCTTCTTTTTTTTTACATAGATTTTTTATAAACTTTAAAAACTCTTTTGATTTTGGAGAAATATATTGAACCCCATGATCAAAACTTAAATTTTGTTTAAATCTTTTATTTGATGCACGTCCACCCGGACCTCTTGCTTTATCAAGAATATGTACAGAATATCTTTTTGAAAGAAGATATGCTATTGTAGAGCCAGATACACCTGACCCTATAATACAAAAGTCTAACATTATAAGAATAAAAATTTATATTTTTCGTTTATTGAGAGAACTTCATAACTTACAAGCCCACCAATTATTAATTGTATAGAAATTACTAAAATTACAAATAATCCTAAATATCCAAGCCACATATGTTTTTTGATATAATCAGCAAAATAACTTGCTAGAGTTGCGATTAAAAATACTGATAGCAGCAATCCTATAACCATTAAATGAAAATTACCTTTCGAGGCAGCTACTACCGCGATAGTATTATCAAAACTTAAAGTAAGGTCAGCAATTAAAACTTGATAAACCCCAACACTAAAGCTTTTTGTCTCAGCAGATTTTAGTTGTGGTGTTTTAATTTTGTTTTTACCAAAAAAGTCTTGTCTCAGATTATTTATAACCCATAAAAGTAAAACGCCGCCTAGGATTTTAATCCATGCAAATTCAAATAAATAATTAGCTCCAGAGGCAAAAATAATTCTAAATAGGAATGCTGCTGCAACACCCCATGCAATAATTTTTCTTCTATTATCTGTAGCAAATCCTGCAGCGATTAAACCTATTATGATCGCGTTATCCGCAGCCATAACTATATCAATAAGGATTATTTGAACTGAGATAATTACTTGCTCTAACATTCGAGAATCAATGTATATAAGGTTATTAAGATATATTAAAGAATAAAATGGAACTGTTCAAAAGCTCATCAAAATTTTCAAAAAAACAAATAATTTTGTTGTCCATACCGGTTTTTTTTTCAAACATGGCCATTCCATTAGTTGGAATGGTTGATACAGGTTTGATGGGTAATTTAGGTGAGACCAAATATTTAGCAGCAACCAGTATAGCTACATCAGTTATGACAATGATTGTTTGGAGTTTTGGTTTTTTAAGAATGGGGACTGTTGGAATAGTTGCACAGGCTTATGGCAGAAGTGATTATAGAGAGATAGTAAAAACGATTTTAAGAAATATAGCCCTTGCTTTAATTGCAGCATTTATAATAATTATTTTCTTCCCGGCTTTAAAAATTACAATAAGTTATTTTTTTTCTCCCTCTGATGAAACAGAGGTATTAATAAAAACTTATTTAAATGTAAGAATTTTTTCAATTCCTGCAGAATTAATTATTTATGTTTTAGTGGGTTTTTATCTAGGTATACAAAAAACAAAGATTTCAAGTTTTTTAATAATTGTTCTATCAAGTTTGAATATCATTTTTAGTTCTCTACTAGTTTTAACATATGATTTAAAAGTTTTTGGTGTAGCTCTTGGAACTTTAATTTCGAGTTATATAACCTTAATTATTTTCACATTATTTACCTATAATTATATTATTCAAAAATTCAAAGTAATTCCTAAATTTGAAAATTTATTAGTAAGGTCTAAATTAATAAAACTTTTAAATATAAATTTAGATATTTTTATAAGAACTTTATTTCTCACATTTGCTTTTCTATGGGTAACTTATCTTGGTTCAAAAATTGGAGAAGACTATTTAGCAGTTAATACAATATTAATGCAATTTATAATTTTATCATCATTCTTCTTAGATGCTTATGCCTTTTCGACTGAAGGGATTATAGGTTTCGCGGTAGGAAGAAGAAACCGAAAATCTTTTTTAGAAGTTGTAAGAAATTCTATTCAGGTCAGTTTTGTCACTGCTATCATTATCTCAATAATATATTTAATTTTTTTCAAAGAAATAATTTATATCATTACTGATATTGAGATTTTAAGATTTATTTCTTTTCAACATATCTTATGGGTAATTATAATTCCACCAATTGCATGTTTTTGTTATCAATTAGATGGAATATTTATCGGAGCATCACAAACAAAAGAAATTAGAAATGCAATGATAGTATCAGTTATGAGTTATATTGGAGCATCGATCTTCTTAACAAAATATCTAGACAATCACGGTATTTGGTTATCTCTTTTATTATTTATGATATTTAGGTCTTTTACTTTACAATATTATTTTAAAAATATTTTGAAAAAATTCTAAATGCAATTTTTGTATAAAATACCGGGTTATATTCTTCTCTTATTTGGCGGTTTTTGTTTAAGCTGGGGAGGATTTATTATTAGATCTTTTGAAGAGGCAAGTATCTGGCAAATATTATTTTTAAGATCTTTTTTTTTCCTTTTAGCTCTTATAGCTTTTCTTTTTGTAACTTATAAAAAAAATACCTTTAATATTATTAAAGAGTCTGGCCTTCTAGGTTTACTAGGAGGTTTTGTTTTATCATTTAGCTTTGTTGCTTTTGTAGTTGCAATGAGCAATACAACAGTAGCAAATGTCGTTTTTATTATAAGTACACAAACTATGTTTCTTGCAATATTTGGATATTTTTATCTAAAAGAAAAAGTTTCTTTAATCGGCTTAATTTCAATTCTTCTTGCTATGAGTGGTATTATTATAATGGTTGGAGACTCTATTTCAGGCGGATCATTATTTGGAAACATAGTGGCGTTAGCAATCCCAATAAATTTTGCGATTTTAGTAATGATAATTAGAAAAAATACAAAAGTTGATATGGTTCCTGCAATTTTTTATTCTGGAATATTTAGTTTGATTTACGGTTTTTTCTTAGCAGAGTCCTTTGAATTCACTAAACACGATCTATGGATGGGTTTTCTTCTTGGAGTTCCGCAATTAGCAGTTAGCTTTATTTGTATAACAATCGGATCAAGAACGGTTGAGTCTGCAACAGTTGGAATTTTGATGTTGATGGAAACTTTATGTGCGCCTCTTTGGGTATGGTTATTTTTAAATGAAATTCCTCCAATTAGTGTATTTATAGGTGGCGCAGTCATTATTTCGGCAATAATATTGAAGAGTTTTGATAAAAAACATAGCAAGACTTGAATAATTTGCATTTGACTTTTTAATGTATTTAGAGGAGAGTCTCTTGTGTAACGGGAGAGACCATTTAGGCGCCGAAGGAGCAACCACCCCGGAAACTCTCAGGCAAAAGGACCGTTACCGTAATAACTCTGGAAAGCAGGCGTAAGCCTCACCGAAGGATTAAATCTCTCAGGTACATAGACAGATGGGGTTAAATAAGAGTTATTATGGAAGTACAAAAAACAGCTTTATATAATTATCATAAGAACTTAGGAGCAAAGTTTGTTCCATTTGCTGGGTATGAAATGCCTATCCAATATAAAGATGGTATTGTAAAGGAACATATTTCTACAAGAACACACGCTGGATTTTTTGATGTGTCACATATGGGACAATTTTTTTTAGAAGGGGATGAAACATTAATAGAGTCTCTAGAAAAAATTATTCCAGCAGATTTAAAAAATTTGAAAGTTAACCATTCAAAATATTCTTTTTTACTAAATAACGAAGGTGGAATAATTGATGATTTAATTATTACAAAAACAGAAAAAGGTTTTTGTATAATCTTAAACGCAGCTTGCAAGGAAAACGATATTAAACAAATTTCACAATTTTTAAAAAAAAATCATAAACATCTTTTAAACAACGATTTATCTTTAATAGCGTTACAAGGTCCCAAATCCGTAGAGATTTTAGAAAAATTAATTCCCGGTGTTGCTAATTTAAAATTTATGACGGGAAGTAATTTTGAGTATGAAGGTGAAAATCTTTATGTAACAAGATCTGGATACACAGGTGAAGATGGTTTTGAAATCTCAATTTCAAATACAAAAGTTGAAAAGCTCATTGATTACTTAATTTCAAATGAAGTTAAACCGATAGGTTTAGGAGCTAGAGACACATTAAGATTAGAGGCAGGTCTTTGTTTGTATGGTCATGATTTAAATGAGAAAATTAATCCAGTAGAAGCTAATTTAAAATGGGCTATAGCAAAAAAAAGGAAAGAAGTTGGCGGCTTTAATGGATGGGAAAAAATAAAAAACTTATTAGCAAACGGAAGTGAAAAAATTAGAGTTGGTATAAAACCAGATGGAAAAGTTATAGCTAGAGAAAATACGAAAATCTTTTCACCTGATAATAATGAAATAGGATTCGTTACAAGTGGTACTTTTGGACCGAGCGTGAACGCTCCAGTTGCAATGGGATATGTTAAATCTGAATTTTCTGAAATAGGTACATCTATTCAGCTTGAAGTAAGAGGGAAAAAATATGGGGGTAAAATTTCTGAACTTCCATTTTATAAAAAAAGTTATATTAAATAAGGGGAAACAAATATGAGCGAAAAAAAATTTTCTAAAAAACACGAATGGGTCTCATTGGATGGTGACGTTGCCACAGTTGGAATAACTAAGCATGCAACAGAAATGCTCGGTGATATTGTTTTTGTGGAGGTTCCTGATGCAGGAAAAGCAGTAGAAAAAGAAGGTCAAGCAGCTGTTGTAGAGTCTACTAAAGCTGCGAGTGATGTTTATTCTCCTATTTCTGGAGAAATTACTGAGGGAAATAAAGCCGTTGCAGATGACCCTGGGAGCGTCAATACTGACCCTGAAGGTGCGAGCTGGTTTTTTAAGTTAAAGATAAAAGATAAAGGTGAGTATGACTCCCTGATGTCAAAAGACGAATATGATAAATTTTGTAAGGAGAACCCAAGTTAAATGATAGACGATAATTCAAAGGAATTTATTAAAAGACATATTGGTCCTTCTGAAGAGGATCAGTCCAAAATGTTGCAATACGTTGGGTACAAATCATTAGAAGATCTAATGAGCAATACTGTGCCAGAAAAAATCTTATTAAAAGATGATCTTAAGATCGATCAGCCGATGTCAGAAAACGATGCTTTAAAAAAATTAAAATCTATATCTAAAAAAAATAAAATCTTTAAAAATTTTATTGGAATGGGATACTATAATTCTATTACACCTAATGTAATTCTTAGAAATATTTTAGAAAATCCAGGATGGTATACATCTTATACACCTTACCAACCAGAAGTGGCGCAAGGTCGTCTTGAAATGCTTTTAAATTTTCAACAATCAATAATTGACTTAACAGGTATGGATATAGCTAATGCTTCTTTGTTAGATGAAGCGACGGCAACAGCAGAAGCAGTAGGTTTGAGCCAGAGATTAGATAAGACTAATTCAAAAAAAATATTTATTTCAAGTAATTGTAACCCTCAGACAATAGATCTCATAAAGACAAGAACAAATCCTTTTGGTTTAGAATTGATCATTGGTGACGAAAAAAAAGAACTTACAAAAATTAATGAAGATATTATTTGTGGAGTTTTATCATATCCTGGAACTTTAGGTGAGATAAACGATCCTAGTGAAAGTATTAGTCAAATACATAAAAAAAATGGAAAAGCTATTTTAGTTTGCGACTTATTGGCTTTAGCTAGATTAAAAACTCCTGCAGAACTTGGGGCTGATATTGCTGTAGGTAGTGCTCAAAGATTTGGTATCCCTATGGGGTACGGTGGGCCTCATGCAGCATTTTTTGCTACAAAAGAGGAATTTAAAAGATCAATGCCAGGAAGAATAATAGGCGTTTCAAAAGATAGACATGGAAAAAAAGCTTACAGGCTTTCTTTACAAACTAGGGAGCAACACATTAGAAGAGATAAAGCAACAAGCAATATTTGCACTGCTCAAGCATTACTAGCTATCATTTCTGCTGCCTTTGCAATTTATCATGGACCTGAAGGAATACTTAAAATAGCGAATAGAACTTCTAAATTAGCTAAAATTTTTGCTGATAACATTAAAACAGGTGGTTACAAGATTTTTTCAGATCATTTCTTTGATACCGTTACAATTAAGACTAACGAAAAAACAAATCCTATTTATGAAGCTGCATTAAAAGAGAATATAAACCTCAGAAAAGTTGATAAAGATCATTTATCAGTTGCTTTTGATGAAGCAAAAAAGCTTGATGACGTTAATTTTCTATTAAAGTTATTTGGAGTTTCTAAAATTATAAAACAAGACGTTAAGGTTGAACTAGATAATCTTCCAAAAAATCTTTTAAGAACTTCAAAATACTTAACTCATCCAGTTTTTAACAAATACCATTCTGAAACTGAGATGCTAAGATATCTAAAAAAACTAGAAGATTGTGATATTGCACTTAATAGATCAATGATTGCTTTAGGATCTTGTACAATGAAACTCAATGCAACAGCAGAATTAATTCCTATTACTTGGAAAGAGTTTTCACTTCCACATCCATTTGTTCCTACAAATCAAATGGAGGGTTATAAGATTCTTTTTAATGATCTAATAAACGATCTGAAAGAAATTACTGGATATGACGCAGTTTCTTTACAGCCTAACTCTGGAGCTCAAGGAGAGTATGCAGGTCTGATGACTATAAGAAAATTCCATAAAAATAATAAACAAGAAAATCGTAACGTCTGTCTAATTCCGGACTCAGCTCATGGAACTAATCCAGCAAGCGCCCAAATGTGTGGTATGAAAGTGGTTGTAGTCAATTGTGACGACGATGGAAACGTGGATATAAACGATCTTAAAAACAAAGCTGAAAAACACTCAAAAGATTTAGCTGCTTTAATGGTAACTTATCCTTCTACTCATGGAGTATTCGAGGAAAAAATCATGGATATTTGTGAAGTTATTCATAAGCACGGTGGACAAGTTTATATGGATGGAGCGAATCTAAATGCGCTTGTAGGTGTTGCAAAACCAGGGAAATTTGGACCGGATGTTTGTCATATTAATTTGCATAAAACATTTTGTATACCTCACGGAGGAGGCGGACCAGGGATGGGTCCAATTGCTTGTGCTAAGCACTTAGCAGATTTTTTACCAACACACGAAATTATTAAAGAAGTTGGCCCTAAGAATGGAATGGGAGCTGTATCAGCTGCTCCTTGGGGTAGCTCAAGTATACTTCCAATATCTTGGATGTATATAAAGATGATGGGTGCTGAAGGATTGAAAAAAGCTTCACAAGCTTCAATTTTAAATGCAAATTACATTTCAAAAAAATTATCTAAAGATTATAAAGTTCTTTATACTGGTAAAAATGGAAATGTTGCACATGAATGTATAATTGATATCCGGCCAATAAAAGCAAGTTCAGGAATCTCTGAGGAAGATTTAGCAAAAAGGCTAATTGACTTTGGCTACCATGCTCCAACAATGTCATGGCCTGTTGCTGGTACAATCATGATTGAGCCAACTGAAAGTGAAAATTTGGAGGAAATTGATAAATTTTGTAATGCACTTATAAAAATTAAAAAAGAAATTAATTTAGTGGAGTTATCAAAGTTTGACAAAATAGATAACCCGCTGAAAAATGCACCTCATACTTATGTCGAATTAGCTTCCAGTGAGTGGAAGCATGCTTACTCAAGAGAGGAAGCAGCTTTTCCAACTGAGTATGTAAAAAATAATAAATATTGGGCACCAGTTGCTAGAGTAGATAACGTTTTCGGAGATAGAAATTTAGTATGTTCATGTCCTTCAATGGATGAATATAAAGATGAAGCTGCTTAACCTTTTTTAATGAAAATTGCTGTTATCGGCTCAGGTATCTCAGGATTATCTTCCGCATATTTTCTCTCAAAAAAATATAAAGTTGATCTATACGAAAAAGATGATCACTTTGGAGGCCATTCTTTCACCTATGAGATTAAAGAAGATGATAAGATTATTCCAGTAGATCTAGGCTTTATTGTTTTCAATGAAGTTACTTATCCAAATTTAGTAAATTTTTTTAATGAATTAAAAGTTCCTTATGAAAAAAGCGACATGTCATTTTCCGTATCAATTAAGAATAGTAATGTTGAATATAGCGGAAGTGGTTTAGGAGGTATTTTTGCTAATAAATTAAATTTTTTTAATTTTAAATTTTTATATATGATTAGAGAGATAATTTTATTTTATAAAACTGCTCCAAAATTACTTGAAAGTGAAATTAAAGAGGAAACTCTAGGAAATTTTCTTTATAAAAAAAAGTTATCAAAATACTTCATCGAGTATCACTTAATTCCTATGGTTGCTGCTATCTGGTCAATGCCATTTAATAAAGCAAAGGAAATGCCATTAAAATTTTTTTTAAATTTTTTTACTAATCACGGTTTATTTAAATTTAAAAATAGACCGCAATGGTACACAGTTACAAATAGAAGTAGAGCTTATGTAAAAAAAGTAACAGATAAAATTAGTGGAGAAATTTTTAAAAATTATAAAGTGGATAAGTTAATTAGAAGCGATGACAATATCAGGGTAATTATTGGCAATGAATATGTTGACTATGATCAAGTAATACTAGCTTCCCATGCAGACCAAAGTTTAAGAATGATAGAAAAACCAACGGAAAAAGAAAAAAATATATTGGAAAAATTTAATTACGTAAAAAATGAGGCTTATTTACATACTGATAAGAGATTAATGCCTCGCAAAAAAAGGGCCTGGTCTAGTTGGAATTCTGTTTCAGACGGCGAAAAGACATGCATTACCTATTGGCTAAATAAACTACAAAACTTAGATACATCTAAAGACTATTTTTTAACTTTAAACCCTATTTGTAAAATTAACGAAAATTCTGTTATAAAAAAAGTTAATTTTACCCATCCGTATTTGAATTCAAAGAATACCGCAATTCAAAAAGATCTAAGATTAATACAAGGAAAAAAAAGGACTTGGTTTTGTGGAAGTTATTTTGGTTACGGATTTCATGAAGATGGATTAAAATCGTCTATAGATTTGATAAATAACTTTAAAATTTGATGAACTCTTGCATTTATAATGGTGAAGTAACTCATACAAGATTTAAACCTGTAAGACATTTTTTAAAATATAAAACTTTTTCATTATTAATTGATTTAGATGAAATCAATCAATTAGAAAGATCAATAAATATTTTCTCTCATAATAAGTTTAACATTTTCAGCTTTTATGACAAAGATCATGGAGAACGTGACGGAAGTGGTTTAAAAGAATGGGTTCTTAAAAACATTAGCAAGTTCAATATAGAAGGTGAAATTAATAAAGTTAAAATACTTTGTTACCCAAGAATTTTTGGTTATGTGTTCAACCCTTTAAGTATTTTTTACTGCTACGAGTATGATAAATTAAAGGCGATTTTTTATGAGGTAAAAAATACTTTTAATGAGCAGCATACATACATTTTTAGAATTAAAGATAGTGAGGAAATAGCTCAAAAATGCAAAAAAAAGTTTTACGTATCACCATTTATGGATATGGAAACTTACTATAATTTTAAATTACTCAATCCCAACGATAAACTCTCAGTCTTTATTAAACAAACAGACTCGATAGGAACAGTTTTAACAGCCACCCAAACAGGAGTGAAAAAAGAATTTAGCTCCAAACAACTTATGTTTAACTTTTTTAAGTATCCATTAATGACAATTAAAATTATAAGTTCGATACATTTTGAAGCATTACTTTTATGGAAAAAAGGGGCAATATACAGAAAAAGAAATACTAAATTAAAGAACAATTTAAGTTACGAAGAATATTAATGAGTTTATTTAAAATTTCAGAAAAATTTGTCTTGAATAAATTAAAGAACATTTCGCAGGGAAATCTAAAACTTATTAATTACGATGGAAAAGTTTTTCACTTTGGTGACTTAGAGAGTAAATTATCTTCAGATATCAAAATTAATAATCCCAATTTTTACCTAAACGTCGTTATGGGTGGAAGCTCAGCTTTGGGAGAAGCTCATATGAAAAAAGATTTTTATTCATCAAATTTAACAAATTTAATTGAACTTACAGCGAGAAATATTAATACAATCTATTCTTTTTCGGGAAGTTTAAAATTACAAAAAATCAAAAATTTTTTGAAAAAAATGTTTGTATCTAATACAAAATCAAAGAGTAAAAAATATATTTCAAAACATTATGATTTAGGGAATGAATTTTTTTCATTGTGGCTTGATAAATCTCTCACTTATTCAAGCGCAGTTTATAAAAACCAGAAAGATGATTTAGAAATCGCTCAAAGGAACAAATTTCAAGAGCTTATAAATTTACTGAATATAAAAGATGGTAACAAGGTTTTAGAGATAGGGTGTGGTTGGGGTGGTTTCGCTGAATTCATAGCTAAAAATTATGATGTAAGTGTAGACTGTATCACGATTTCTAAAAATCAATATGAATTTACTAAAAAGAAGATTTTCAACTCAGGGCTAAACAATAAGGTTAATGTTAAGTTTTTAGATTACAGAGATCTCAAGGAAAAATATGATCATGTAGCTTCAATAGAAATGATAGAGGCTGTCGGTGAAAAATATATGGACCAATATTTTGGTACAATTAAAAATGTTCTTAATTACAATGGCACTGCTGCAATTCAAGGCATTGTGATAAAAGATGACTTATTTGAGAGATATAGAGCAAATGAGGATTTTATTCAAAAATATATATTTCCAGGCGGGTTCTTACCCTCAATTCAATTTATGAAAAGTCTAATTAAAAAAAAAGGTCTAAAATTAGAAAAAATAAATACTTACTCCGATGATTATGCCAAAACTTTAGCAACTTGGAGAAAAAATTTTTTAGGTACTTGGGAAAAAATTAGTCCACTTGGTTTTGATGAATATTTCAAGCGAATGTGGGAATTTTATCTATCTTATTGTGAAGGAGGTTTTAAGTCTAGAAACATTAACTTGATTCAGTTCTCTATGTCTAATAGATATTCTTCATGAAAAAATTTATAGTATTATTTTTACTTATTTTAACAACAGGATGTGCAAATAAAATGAAACCAACAGATTTTAAAGATCAAAAACCAAGACTAGTTATTGAAAATTATTTATCGGGCAATGTCAAAGCTTGGGGAGTATTACAAAATAGATCTGGAAAAGTTACGAGACAATTTAAAGCTGATTTAAACGGAAAATGGGATGGATCTCAATTAATTTTAGACGAAGTTTTTGATTGGAATGATGGGGAAAGACAAACTCGTCAATGGACTATTAAAAAAATTGATGAACATAACTATGAAGGAACAGCCTCTGATGTAGTTGGTACAGCTAAAGGATATTCATATGGTCCAGCTTTTAAATTTGAATACGTATTGCTGGTGCCAGTCAAAGGTAAAAATATTAAAATTACTTTTGATGATTGGATTTTCATGCAGGACGAACGAGTAGCTATTAACAGAGCAACAATGACTAAATTTGGAATTAAAGTTGCAGAATTAACAGTAATGTTTGTAAAAGATTGATATGTTTGAGCTTCCAAAACTAGATTACAATAATTCAGCTCTTTCTCCAATAATGTCAGAACAAACTTTGGATTTACATCATGGTAAACATCATCAAACATATATTACAAATCTAAATAACTTTATAAAAGGCTCTGAATATGAAAAATTGTCTTTGGAAGATATAATTAAAAAATCATCAAACGAAAAAAAAGCAGGAATTTTCAATAATGCAAGCCAACATTGGAATCACAATCTTTTTTGGAAGTGCATGAAACCTAATGGCGGAGGAAATGTTCCACCCAAACTTGAAAATAAGATTAAAAATGACTTTGGCAGTTTTGAGAAATTTAGGGAGGAATTTATTAATGCTGGAGTTACTCAGTTTGGATCTGGATGGTGTTGGTTATCTTTAAAAGAAGATAAGCTTGTAGTAACTAAATCACCAAATGCTGAAAACCCAATAATTTATAATATGAAACCTATATTAGGGTGTGATGTTTGGGAACACTCTTATTATTTAGATTACAGAAATAAAAGACCAGCTTATTTAGAAAATTTTTTTGATAAACTTATTAATTGGGAATACGTTGACTCTCTTCTTTAATTATCGTTTCACAAGTTTGTCTACTAAAAATAAATAAAGTCTATAAGGTAATATTCTTAAAAATTTTAAGGTTAAAGTTAATCCTTTTGGGAAATGAATTTCAAAAGCATTTCCTTTTACCAAGCCATTATAAATTTTATCTGCAGCATATTCAGGAGTTTTTAAAAATGGCATAGGAAACTCATTTTTATCGGTCAAAGGAGTTTTGATGAAACCTGGTGATACAATTGAGACCCTAACTCCAAATTTTTTAAAATCAAAGTAAATACTTTCACTAAAATTAGTAAGGGCAGCTTTTGAAGGACCATAACCACTAGAATTTGGCAGACCTCTGTAACCTGCAATCGAAGAAACTATCGAAACGTGTCCAGATTTCTTATTTTTAAAATAATCTTCAACAACTTTTACACAATCAATAACGCCTAAAAAATTAACATTAATCACATTTTTTATTTTATCTGGGTCTATATTTTGTTCGTCTTTGGGCTCGTATGTTCCGCTTGAAAACAAACATATGTCTAATTCGCCGAATTCATTTAAAACATTTTTAAACGTATTATTGATTTGAGAACTATCAGTAACGTCTAAAGGAAAAGAGGAAATATTTTCATTTTTAGCTAACTCATCCAACAATTCTTTTCTTCTAGCTGAAACTGCAACTTTCCAACCTTCTTTTGCAAATTTTTCCGCAACTGCCTTACCAATTCCACTACTTGCTCCAGTGATCCAAATTTTTTTATGATTTTCAGACATTAATTAGTTATATCTTATAAAGTTGTGAAAAATAAATACTTATCTTTAATAATTTTACTATTAATAACCTTTATTGCACCGATGATCGGGAGCTATGCGACAACAACTTTTAAAGAACCCTGGTACTCACAAATTATTTTACCAAGTTTTAATCCTCCAAGCTGGGTTTTTGCTCCTGTATGGACAACATTATATTTTTTAATGTCATTTGCAATTTGGAAAGTTTGGATAAAATCTTTTGAATCGAAATTGTTAAAAATTTACTTCATTCATTTATTTTTTAATAGTACATGGAGCGTAGTATTTTTTGGTTTTCATTTAATTGGTATAGCTCTAGTAAATCTAGTAATTATATTAATATTTATTTTAATTTTAATGAAAGAGTATTTTACAAGGGATAAAATGAGTTTTTATTTAATGATCCCTTATTTAGCTTGGTCAGGCTATGCATTAATTCTAAATAGTTCAATTTTTCTACTAAACTAAAACCATCTAACTGGGTAATTTCTTTTTAGAAGATACCGATTTATTATTACAGATAAAACAATGATGACTATTGAACCAACTATTACTGGAAAAACAATATAACTCAATGATACGTCAGCAAATAATGCTATTAACGGGTTTGCAGCTGCAGGAGGGTGTATAATTTTAAAATACATCATTATTGTTACAGTAGTCCCTACAGATAATCCAAGTGTTAGGTAAGACATTCCTAAAAATTCATTAAAAAGAATTCCTATAACAATTCCTAATAAGTGACCAAAAAAAACATTTGCAGGTTGAGCAAATTCACTGTCATGAAACACCAACACAATTAAAGTAGAAGATCCGAAAGAGAACATTAACCAAAATCCTGTGGATGTTTCAAAGCTCAAAAATGATAATATTCCTATAATCAAAGAGGCTGCTGCTCCAAAAATTAGGGGTTCAATATTTTTAGGTATTTTCATATATATTTTATTTTAAATTAAGTTATATACACATAATGAATTATAAAAAATCATTCAACTTTTTAAAAAATTTACCTTCAAAATTAAACTCATTTTATAAAAAAAAATCTAGATCAGGCATAATTGTTAACAATAAATCAAAATCAAAAAAAAATTTTGATCCTGTAACAAACTTTGACAAGGCATTTGAAAAATACATTCGATCTTTAATAATAAAAAAATTCCCTAAGGACTCAATAATTGGAGAAGAATTTAAAGAAAAATTTTCTTCAAATAATTTTAAATGGTCTATTGATCCAATTGATGGAACTAGGGCGTTCGTTATTGGAGCACCAACGTGGTCAAATTTAATTAGTTTATCATATCAAGGAAGATCACTTTTAGGATTAGCTAATTTTCCAGAGTTAAATAAATATTATATTAATGATAAAAATAAATCTTATGTTTTTAAAAAAAATAAAAAATTAATTCTTAAATCCTCAAATAACAGTAATTTGAAAAAAGTTAAAATTATTGGAAATTTTCATGGCACTCTTAGTTACGAAAGACAAAGAAAAGTTATTAAAAAATTTGGATGGTCCTTTAGACTGGCTGGATTTGATGCCCTTAATTACTGTTTACTTGCAGAGGGTAAAGTGGATGCTGTAATTGAAGCAAATTTGAAACCTTATGATATACTTCCTTTAATACCAATAATGAAAAATTCTGGAGCAACTGTTACTAATTGGAAAAATGAACCGGCGGAACAAGGCGGGAATATTTTGGCTACATCTAACAAAATTTTACATAATAAAATTATTAAACTCTTAAAACCATTCATTAAAAAAAATGATTAATTTATTTTTAAATAGAATATTTAGAGCTATAAAAATTGATATTGATGTATTTGAGGAAGTTGAAAATGATAAAAACGCAACTGTTCAAGCTGGTATAGTAGTTGTTTTATCTAGTTTGGCTGCTGGCGTTGGATCTTTACACTTAGGTGCGTCTAACTTCTTGATTGCACCAGCTTTGTCATTATTAAGCTGGTACGTATGGGCCTACATAATTTATTTTGTCGGAGTAAAATTATTTGGTGATAATAAAACAAAAAGTGATCACGGGGAACTTTTAAGGACGATTGGATTTTCAAGTGCACCTGGTTTGATTAGAGTTTTTGGTGTAACTCCAGAGTTAATGACAGTTACATTTGTTGGATCCGCTTTCTGGATGTTAGCCTGTATGGTTGTTGCAGTTAAATCAGCACTAGATTATGACAGTTTATGGAAAGCATTTGGCGTTGTAGTTGTCTCTTGGTTAGTACAGGCATTCTTCCTATTTTTAATTATCATATTATTTAGAGGATTTTAAATAGGAAAAATTCTCTTTGAAAGATTACAGCTGTTGCAAATTTTATAGCTATGCATAATTAAATTTTGAAGCACACTTCCGTCTTCTTTTTTGCATTCTTCGCAAATATTATCTGCAGTATCTTTGTTTTCTTCTATGACAATATGATCGTCGTTTTTCATAAAAATTAATATATCATTAAAACATGAAAAAATATTTATTTATAATTTTAATTTTTTTAATAAGTACGTCTGCTCAATCAAAAAATTTTAAAAAAGTGTATTTTGCTGGAGGATGCTTTTGGTGTATGGAGGAATCTTTTGATGGAGTTGAAGGTGTTTTATCGACAGTTTCCGGTTATTCAGGCGGGCATTTAAAAAATCCTACCTACCACGATGTCATTTATAAAGATACAGGCCACGTAGAAGCTTTAGAGATAACTTATGACCCAAATAAAGTAAATTATGAAAAATTACTTAATATTTTTTGGAGAAATATAGATCCCTTCGACTCAGAAGGTCAATTTTGTGACAAAGGTAAGAGCTATAGATCGGTAATTTTCTTTAAAAATCAACTAGAAAAAGAATTTATTGATAAATCTTTTAAAAATTTAGAAAAAAAATTTGGTAAAAAAATTGTTACTTTAGTATGGAAATTCGAGGAATTTTATAAAGCAGAAGATTATCACCAAGATTATTATGAAAAAAATTTTATTCGTTATCTAATGTATAAAAAGGCGTGTAAAAGAGAAGATACCTTAAGAGAAATATGGAATTGAAAAAAATAATTTTGGCAATTTTTTTAGTGGGTTTTATTAGTTCAGCAAATGCAGAAATAATCAAACCAGCTGAAAATTTATCTGCTTATGATGTTATAAAAATACAATTAAATGCTTTAAAAAATAATGATGATAAAGATAACGGCATAAAACAAACATGGATTTTCGCTCATCCTGATAATAAAAAAATGACTGGCCCATATCCCAGATTTAGAATTATGCTCTACGATGTTCATTATAGAATATTGTTAAACCATTTTTCGCATAAGATAGATTTAATTACGAATACTGAAAATAAATTTGTTTATGGAGTAAAAGTTTTAACCGATGAGAAGCAACAATTTTTTTATGAATGGCATGTAAGTAGAGGCAATGAAGAAAGTTGTAATAATTGTTGGTTTACAACAGCTGTTTCAATGCCGATTGATCAAGGAAATTCAATTTGAAAAGACCACCGTTTGCAATACGATATCTAATTATCGGAGCTATATTGGTTGTACCGCCAATACTTAGCACTCATTACGGTACAATTTATTTGGGAAAAGATAACGGGGTTCTTTTAGGATTTTGCGTTGGAATAGTCAGTGTATCTTTTGCGTGCTGGAAACTTTTTATTGATGGCTGGAGGGATGACGAGGACTAATGAAATTCGAAATCTCGAGAGATGGAGCCTTAAAACAGCTCGATGTTTTTATAAATAGTGAATTAGCAAATTATGGTTTCAAAAGAAATTTTGATTTAGGGCCAAAAAACAAATCAAATGTATCTTGTTTATCACCTTACATCTCTCACAGATTAATAACTGAATATGAAGTTGCAAAGACAGTTTTAGCAAAGTTTCCATATCAAAAAGTTGAAAAATATATCCAAGAAATATTTTGGAGAGTTTATTGGAAAGGGTGGCTGGAACTTAGACCTCAAGTTTGGACTGACTTTATAGAAGATTTGAAAGGATTAAAGGAAGATGACAACTATAAAAAGGCAATCAATGGTGAAACTCAAATTGAATGTTTTAATGATTGGGTAAAAGAGCTTAAAGACAATAATTATTTACACAATCATACAAGAATGTGGTTTGCAAGCATTTGGATATTTACTTTAAATTTACCCTGGCAGAAAGGTGCAGAGTTTTTTATGAAACATTTATATGATGGCGACGCCGCCTCTAATACTTTAAGTTGGAGATGGGTTGCAGGCTTGCAAACTAAGGGTAAACACTACGTTGCTCAATCATGGAATATAAGTAAATTTACTAATAATAAATATAAAAATATTAAACTAAATGAGAACGCTTTACCTATTACAGACAAAAGAGAATATAAATTTAATCAAAATAATTTTATTTATGAAGATAATTCAAATGAAGATTTAATATTTTTTGATAACGAATTGAATATAGAAAATCAAAATTTAAAAAAGTACAATAATATCTACTTAATTTTTCTAAGCAATAATGTAAGAAAATTAAAGCTAGAGAAAAAAGTGTTAGATTATAAAACACAAATTATTAACGACCAAAAAAAGAGATTGGAACGATTGCAGATCATAGATGAGCTAAAATTCCAAACTTTAATAGAGAAAAATAGCTCTTTTGATGTAGTATATTCATGTGTGGGTGAAAATTACTATTATCTAAATAATTTGAGAAAAAAAAAAAACTTAAATTTAAACTTCATTTTAAGAGAGGAAGATAAATTTTCTTGGCAATTTTGTAATAAAGGATATTTTAATTTTAAAAATAACATCCCAAAAATTCAAGCTAAATTTATTTGAATTAATTTATGTTTGCAATTTCGTCTCTTAGAGACTTGCTTAACAAACTATATCCTAAATCATTCATATGTAATTGGTCTTGATCATAAAACTTTTCATATCCAGCTTTTAACATCGGGTTACAGATATCAATGAATTTCCATTTTTCTAAATTATTTATTGAATTTTTTATTTTATTATTTGTATTAGTAATCTCTTTTAAAAACTTTTTTCTAAAAGGACTTGGTTTTATTGAGACAAAAAAACATTTAGTATTCTTTAATTTTTCTGCAGCTTGAGTAGCAAATAATAAAAATTCTTGATTAATTTGATCAGAATTTAAACCTCTTCCTATATCGTTATCACCAGCGTAAAATAAAAGTATTTTTGGATTATAGTTTAAAAAAATTCTTTCAAAATATGCTCTACATGAAGATAAAGTTGATCCCCCAAAAGCAAGATTTAAAACATTTTTTCCACCGAGATCTTGTTCATAATTTTTCCACATACGAAAAGTAGAACTTCCAAATAATATAATTTCTTTCTGATTAATAGAGCGGTTTATAGCGTTTAATTCAAGTTCCCTAACATCTAATTCAAATTCTTCTTCAATTGGACTTACAAGATTATAATTAGTGCTCAAATCTGTTAAATCATGTGTATCAAGCTTTACTTGATTAGATAATTCGTGCGCTTCTTCAACATAACTTTTAAAAGTTTTTCTATAATCAAGTAAAAAAGATTTAATTTCTTCCATATTAGTAGTGTCTTTTACAAAATTTGAAATTTTTATAGGTTGCTTAATAATTGCTGAGTAAACAGTCGAGGAAACTGGTTTATCAAAGTTTGCTAGAGCTATAGGAACTAAATAAGGTTCAGGTTTCAACTGACTTGCCAAAGCAAACGCACCGGGTTTGAAGGGTCCAGGGGATGTTTCAGTAAAGTTATCTTCTGTTTCAGAGGTTCCCTCAGGAGCAACCACCAAAGGCTGGCCTTTATTAATTATATCTTGTGCATCTTTAAAAAATTTATCTTTTCTCACTCTTTTTTCCTCATGAGTCTCATTTAATAAATCTGACTCTTTAGTATGAACAAATATATAATCTAAATTTTCGTAAAAATTATGCCTCCAATACTCAGTATTCCTACTTGCACGAACTATTCTTTTTCCTCCATTACCGTATTTTGGATATAAAATTTTTGCACTTACAAAATGACTGTCTATTGAAAAGGAATGCCCATTAGGTAACTTATTTTCATCATTAGCTGCGAGATGGTTGTAAAAAAAAATATTGTTAGCTTTACTTGGAAGATTTTCCATTCCCTTTATAACGTAAGGCACATGATCAAATGCTTTAATAAAATTAGAAAGTGTCAATTTATCTAATGAATCTTTACTTTTAATTTCTTTTAATTGTTCTACACGATTATAAATTATGTTTAATTCTTTAAAAAATCTTTGTTGCTTTTCAAAACTTTTAAGTGCATCTGACATCAAGTTTGCAATAGACTTTTCAATTTCGTTACCAGTTACCATTAAATTATAAATGATATCAAAAGCTAATTCATGAGAGTACCTATTTTCTAATAAGTGTGGCACACTATATATTTTTGAATTTACAGGAAGTTTAGAAAAATTATCTTGTATTAAAAATTTCAAAAGTTCTATTTCATTTTTAGCAGCGTATCTTGCAAGCCCCGTTGCGCTCTGTTGATACCTTCCTAGTTGCCAAATTTGTCTTTTGAGAAGCTTGATAGCTAGAACAGGATTATCTACTATCAAATTATTAATTACCTCATTGGAAAGATGTAATATTCTTGTATCTCTAGTTACCTTAATTGAATATGGAAATTTAATTAATCTTTTGCCACAAGATAACGAAAACGCTACTCCTGGTCTTGCTATCGATCTATATTTTTTCTTAATCGAATTATCTATTTTACTATTAAATGAACCTTCAACTTTCCCAGATAGCAATATATTTAATCCGCTGCTATCATTACCTTCTAATGTTATGATTTCATCTGTAGAATATAACTTTATCTCACCTAAATTCAGTAATTTTTTAACATCCTCCTCAAGTATAGACGAAAAAAAAATTGTATCTTTTATTTTTTCATAATTACTCTCGTTAATTCCAGAATTTGATCCCTTAGAAATTTGATAATTATTTTGTTTATAAGCAATGTCAAGATTTCTAGTCGACCATAAAAGATTCGTAGAAAAAAATAATATATAAGATAAAAAAGTCGCAACGAAGTTCGGGTCAACACTTTCAATTTCATCAAGGTAACTTAAATCAAAAGAATAATATTCGGTATTTTCATCAATCAATATTTCAGCCATAAATCTTCCTGGAGGATTTAATCCAGAAATACCTAAAGGTGAATTTCTTTTATTGATCTTAGCAAATGTAAGAGAATTTTTTTCAAAGTATTTATTAAATTTTACGTTTCCATCTAAAAGAAAATAAATTTTTTTGGATATTTCATGTTGCTTTGCTAATATTGTTTTTTCCTTACTTTTTGAAAATTTAATAGCATTTTCTAAAATTTTTTTAGTTACTGGTTTACTTGATATAGCAAAACCAGCATCTTTCATAACTGATCTGAATTGTTCGTAATTACTCATTATTTTAGAATACTAATTTTATGTCTTACTATTACTTTATTTTTTGCATATCTGACTTGAAGAGGATTTAGTTTTGTTCATTTACTTAATTTTGAGCACTTTTTAGAGCAATATTTTACCATCGGCCAATTTAATCTCCATTTTTTTCTCCAAGTAAAAGATTTATTACAAACTGGACAGTTTTTTTTAGGAAGATCAGTTTTTTTTATCACTTAAGGAGATGTTTGTTTTTGATAAATAAAAAGTAAGCTGCAATCTCGTAGAAAACATTTAACAGAAAAAACAGAGGTTTAATCTTAAATATTTTATATAAAAAATTATATTTAGGAACATTTTTCCAAATTATTAAAAAAGACTCTGCTCCACCAATTACTTTACCATCTTGTATAACATGCATTCTTCTTAAAAGTTCTTTGTAAGATTTGGAAGTAATTTTCTGAGCTTCTTCATTATTAGTTACATCTATCCACTCAACATTCTTATCGCTATATTTTTTATAATGATTGATTTCGGCTTTGCAAATATTACATGAATTATTAAAAAAAACTTTAACCATTAGTATTTTCTTTTATAAAATTATTGGCTGCCTTGAAAATTCTTGTTTTTCTCTCTTTATTCATTTTTTCAGAAACTCTAACCATCATTGCAAGACGAGGATTTTTTAAAAAGAATTTCTTATGTCTATCAATAAATTTCCAATATAATCCATCCATTACATCACACCAAGGACCCTTTTTAAAATGCATCATTTTAAGAAAATAACTAGAGCCACAAATATAAGGTTTGGTTGCAAATATTCCGCCGTCACTAAATAATCCCATTCCATAAACATTTGGTGCCATTACCCAATCAGATGAGTCTACGAACATTTCCATAAACCATTTGTAAACTTGTTTAGGATTTATCTCACACAAGTTCATAATGTTTGCCAATATCATTAATCTTTCTATATGATGTGACCAGGCATAATTTTTAGCATTATTAATTGCATGATCTAATGGAACTAAACCAGTATTCCCGTCATACCAAGATTTTTTCATTTTTCTTTTATGATTAAAAAAATTTGTATTATCTAATCGTTGGTCATAGTTTTGGTAAATTCCTCTCATAAACTCTCTCCAACCTATTATCTGTCTTATGTAACCTTCTAGGGAATTCATAGGTACTTTATTTTCAATCTTTCTTAACTTCTCAATTATCTCTTCTGGGGCAATTAAACCTAAGTTTATAAGTGGACTTAGCGCGCTATGAAAAACAGTATTTGATTTATCTGTTACTGCATCCTCATAATCCCCAAAAAGCTTTATTCTCTCTTTTAAAAACTCATCAAGCCACTTAGTTGCGTCTTTTCGTGTTGTTGGAAACCAAAATTTATCAGTATCTCCTGGGTGATCTTTAAAATTAGAATTTATAAATTTTTTAAGAGTAATAGTTTCCTTTGTTTCTTTAACCTTAGAAATTACAGGAATTTTAATAGTATTTGGAAGTTTTTTTCTATTTTCTTCATCAAAGCTCCATTTATTACCTTTTGGAGTACCATTTTTATTCATCAATAAATTCATCTTAGTTCTTAAAATTTTGTAAAAGTTAGCCATGAAAGGACGTTTATTTTTAGAAAGGTAATCTTTAAATTCATGCCTCTCCATTAAAAACATTGGAGACTTTACTTGATTAATTTTAAGTGAATTTTTTTTTCCTAAATTTAAAATTCTTTTTTCAAAAAATTTATCTTCAATTTCAAAAAAAGTAATTTCTTTTATTTTTTTTTCTTTAATGGTCTGCTCTAATTTTTTTTCGTAGGGTAATTTAAAATCTTTCTTAACATCTTTATATATTAAATTAAAATTTTTTGATTTTAGTTCATCTTTAAATGATCTCATCGACGATAAAAATAATAGTATTTTTAATTTATGATGTTTTTCAAATGTACATAACCCATAGTCTTCTGCCATGAAAAAAGTGTGGTCTTTATAATCATAGAGATATTTTGGGTTAAAAAGTTGATTTCCTAAAATTATAAAAAGCTTCATAAGTAATAAAATACATATTTTATTTAGATATTACACGCGTCATTATTTGCATGTAAATAACCTTTAATAATGTTATTTTTAATTATGAAAAAAGTAATTTTAGGAGCAACTGGTTCTATCGGTTCCTCTTTGGCAAAAAAATTAGTTGATAGTGGTGAAAAGGTGCACCTGGTTGGTAGAGAAGAGTCTAGTTTATCGGAATTAGCAAAAAATTTGAATTCTTCACATACAGTTTGCGATGTTTTAGAGGAGAACTTTTCTGAAAAAATACTGAATGATTTAAAAGATGAGCCAATCAATGGGTTAGCTTTTTGTGTTGGATCAATAGATTTAAAACCATTAAAGTTGACAAAAAAAAGTGACTTTATGCAATCGTTTAATTTAAATCTTATTTCTGCGACAGAGGTAATTAAAACCTTAGCAGATAACTTAAAAAAAAATAAAGGTTCAATTGTTTTATTTTCAACGGTAGCCGTTAAACAAGGCTTCCCAAACCATGCAATAGTTTCATCAGCAAAAGGCGCTATAGAGGGTCTGACTTTAGCTTTAGCAGCAGAGTTTGCTCCTAATGTGAGAGTGAATTGTATTGCACCAAGTTTGACGAATTCCAAAATTTCAAATTTTTTACTTAAAAATGAAAAAGTAGCTGAAGGAATTGCTAAAATGCACCCCATGAAAAGGATAGGTGAAGGAGAAGACTCTGCATCATTAGCTAAATTCCTTCTAACCAATGAAAGTTCATGGATTACTGGTCAGATATTAGGAGTAGACGGAGGAAGATCATCTGTCGCATAACAATTTTTATAAAAACTATTAAATACCTCCTATGAAAAATATTTTTATATTATTATTGAGTTTAATTTTAAGTACAAGCTTAATGGCCGCTGGAAGTGATAGTAGTAGCGGATCATCCTCGTCATCCTCATCATCCTCAAATGAAGAGTCTTTATATGAAGATGCGGTAAAATTAGTTAAGAGAGCTGGAAAATTAGAAAAAAAAGATAAAACTGATAAAGCTAAAAAACTTTACGCGCAGGCTTTTGATAAATTAGAAAAAGCTCACAAATCTGATAAAAAAAACCCAGATATTCTTAACTACATGGGATTCACAACTAGAAAAACTGGAAATTTTGAAAAGGCCGAGAAGTTTTACTTAGAAGGTTTAAGTATAAAACCCAACCATAATGGTATTAATGAGTATTTAGGTGAGCTTTACGTGCAAACAAATAGAATAGACAAAGCTAACGAGAGATTAGAAGTCCTAAAGAATTGCAATTGTAAAGAATATGCTGAACTTGAATTAATTATTAAGACTAAAGGCTCAAAAGTTTATTAAGATAAATCTACAGCAAACTTTTTTAATTTTTCAATTGGTATAAGTTCTAAGGTTTTGATATTAGTTTTTTTTAAATAAACAGAACAAGCTGCGTCTTCTTCAATAGCTCTAGCGTACCAAGTTGCACAAACACACCAGCAATCACCATCTTTTAAACCTGGAAATCCAAATTCAGGATGAGGTGTGATCAAATCATTTCCTACCTTCTTTGACCAAAGTAGAAATTTATCCGTTACTTTTGCACAGACAGTGTGAACCCCTCTGTCATTTTTATCCGTATTACAACATCCATCTCTAAACCAACCTGTTATTGGATCGTTAGAACACGGTTCTAAAGGCTCACCGAAAACATTTTTTTGAATTTCATTGCTCATCTTGAAAAAACATTGGCAATTTTTTTATCTATTTCTAGATTAAATGAAAATGATCTTCTTTCTCCACTTGATTTAAATGGATACGCTGTATGCATTAAATAATGTGGAAAAAGAATTACATCTCCTTCTTTTGGTTGATGATTATAAATACTATCACTTAAAAACATCTTATTTCCGTTGATGAAATCGATTGTGCCATCGATTTTTGACTTTTTATTGCTCTTTGAAACAAATTTTGGAATCTTTAAGTAACCCACACCAGATATGTGTCCATCGTGATAATGTATAGGATTATATTCATTATTAAATTGCCTTACTATCCAAAAATTTTTAATTCTAATTTTCTTAACTTTTTTTCCAATAGTTTGAAAAATGTATTTTTTTACTTCATTTGATATTATTCTTTCCAAATTTTTTTTTACAAAAGCTTTCGGTAATTGAAATTCTTGTTTTACCTGTCCAACTAACTTTTTTGAGTAATCTAGTTTTTTTAATAAACTCTTTTTATTTAAGATTTGATCTACTTCATTATTAATTTTTTTTATTAATTTATTCGAAAATTTTAATTTAGCTATTTTTGGACCGAAAGGGCTAATTACTCTCATATTTAAAGCTTTGTTGGATTTGGTTGACCTTTATAAACTTTTTTAGGATCAAATTTTTTTTCTTTTTCTTTAAATTCTAATTTGATCTCTTCTGCATTTTCAATTTTTCCTAACGGTATTGATCTATAAAAGCATGATTTATATCCTACATGGCAGCTTGCTCCGTTTCCTATATCTACAGACATCCACAATGCGTCCTGATCATCATCTATTCTCAAGTCAATAACTTTTTGAACAAAACCACTTGTCTTCCCTTTCTGCCAAATATCTTTTCTAGATCTACTCCAATAATGAGCCTCTTTGGTTTCAATTGTTTTTTTTAGAGCTTCAACATTCATGTAACCATGCATCAATATTTCACCAGAGCCACTGTCAGAGGTGGTAACTGGAATAAGTCCATCTTTATCAAATTTAGGAGATAGAAATTTTCCTTCCTCGACCTCAAATACGCTTTCTCTTTTTTTAAACATGAGCGTAAAATAATGAAAAAAAGACAAAATAGCAATTTGCAATAATCAAATATGTCCTATAAAACCTTCGAGCAATGAAATTAGTTAAAAACATCGATAAAAATTCTTCTAAAAAGTCTGAAGTTTCTGACAAGCAGGCTGAAGAGGCTTTTAAAACAATTTTAAGATGGATCGGGGAAGATCCAAATAGAGAGGGTTTAGTTGAGACACCTAGGAGAGTTATTAAAGCCTTTAGGGAATATTTTAAAGGGTATCATCAAGACGCTCACGCAGATTTATCTAAAACATTTGGAGACGTAGAGGGTTATGATGATATGGTTGTAGAAAAAAATATTACTCTTGAAAGTCATTGTGAACATCATATGGCACCAATTATAGGAGTTGCTCACGTTGCTTATATTCCAAACAAAAAAGTTGTAGGATTAAGTAAATTAGCCAGAACAGTAGAAGTCTTCTCAAAAAGACTGCAAACCCAAGAGAGACTTACAATGCAAGTCGCAAAAACTTTAATGAAAGCGCTTGACGCGAAAGGCGTTGCAGTGACTGTTGATGCAGCTCATCAATGTATGACAATGAGGGGGATCAAAAAGGAGAAAGCGACAACAGTTACTAATTATTTTTTAGGCTCATTTAGAGAAGATTTAAGTATACAAAATAGGTACTTAAGATACATTGCAAAATAAATGTTAGAAAAATTTAAAGCAGTAGTAATAGATAATCAAAACGAAAAATTTACAAGAGAAATTAAAGAAATCGATACAAGTCATCTTAAAGATGGAAACGTTTTAGTAAAAATAGATTATTCAAGTTTAAATTTTAAAGATGCGATGATTTTGAAAGACGGTGGGAGAATAGTAAGAAAATTTCCATTTGTTCCCGGAATCGATTTTTCAGGAACTGTAGTTGAAAGTGAAGATGATAAATTTAAAAAAGACGATAAAGTAATTCTAACTGGTTTCAGAGTTGGAGAAGTTTACTTTGGTGGTTTCTCTCAGTACGCAAAAGTTGACGCTAATTTTTTAATAAAAATACCAAAAAGCTTAGATACTCATAAGTCTATGATGTTAGGCACAGCAGGCTTTACGGCTCTTTTATGCTCTTTTGCAGTTAAAGCTAAAGAGGAATTGTTGTTAGGTGAAAAAGTAAAAGATGTTTTGGTAACTGGTGCTACAGGAGGTGTTGGAAGTATTGCCATAATGATATTATCTAAAATGGGATATGATGTTCACGCTGTAACAGGAAAAAAAGATAAAAACGACTATCTTAAAGATTTAGGTGCAAAAAATATTATAGATAGAAAAGAATTCGAGGGAGAAAGTAAGCTTCTTGAAAAAGGAGTTTGGGACGGAGTAGTTGATACTGTAGGAGGCGTTGCCTTAACAAAAATTTTAGCTCAAACCAAACCAGGTGGAATTGTGGCATTACCAGGAAATGCGGGAGGAATTAAGATAAATACAAATTGCATGCCTTTTGTTATCAGAGGTGTTAAACTATGGGGCATCGACTCATCTGGATCTTCAATTAAAAGACGTGATTTTGTTTGGAATGAAGCTGCAAAATTAATTGACTTTTCAAAAGTACAGACATTTACGAAAGAGCTTTCTTTTAATGAGCTTTTAGATGTTTATCCAAAGCTTCTAAAAGGCGAGTTATCTGGAAGAACTATAGTAAATCCAAACAAATAAACTATAATCAATAAATAATGGATTGGGATAAATTAAAAATTTTTCATACCGTCGCTGAAGCCTCAAGTTTTACCAAAGCCTCTACTATTCTAAATCTAAGCCAATCAGCAATTAGTCGCCAAATTCAAGGCTTAGAAAGTGATTTAAAAGTCCAATTATTTGAACGTCATGCAAGAGGTTTAGTTCTTACTGAAAATGGCGAATATCTCTTTAAATCAGCTCATGAAATTATTTCAAAGCTTAAAGATGTTGAGTCGAATTTAAGTGGTCAAAAAGATAAAATAAACGGAAAATTAGTTGTTACTACTGTCGTAAGTTTTGGAACTACATGGTTAACTCCTCGAATAAAAGAATTCATGGATCTTCACCCTGATATAGAAATAGAGCTAATTTTTAATGATGTAGAGCTTGACTTAGCAACTCGTCAAGCTGATGTTGCAATTAGGATGAGAAGACCAAAACAATTAAATTTAATTCAAAAAAAATTTGTGGATTTTAATTATCATATTTATGGGTCAAATGAATATTTAGAGAAAAATGGGTATCCAAAAACCTTAAAAGATTTAGATAAACATAAATTTATAACTTATGGTAAGGGAGCCCCATCTCCTGTTTATAATCCCGATTGGGTTTTAAAAATAGGTGCAAGAGATGGAAAAAAAAGAAAATCTGTGATGAAAGTAAACAGTGTTTACGGACTATTATTAGCTGTTCAAAGTGGAGTTGGTTTAGCTGCGCTTCCAGATTATATTACTCATAATATTAGTGGCATCACTAAAGTTTTACCAAACGAACCAGGTAAGCCAACGGAAACTCATTTCGTATATCCAGCATCCT
Organism: uncultured Pelagibacteraceae bacterium; assembly: GCA_902613545.1. GTDB lineage: Bacteria > Pseudomonadota > Alphaproteobacteria > Pelagibacterales > Pelagibacteraceae > Pelagilacustribacter. The sequence continues at coordinate 26,305 of CACMHW010000003.1, read as the reverse complement.
TGAAAAATAATGCGAGACTTATAGCTTTTAGAAATTTTTTATTTAGCAAAGTAAACGAATGGAAATTTTAATCTCATTTATAATACCCTTTATAATACTACTTACAGTTGTAGTATTTATTCATGAATATGGCCACTATTACTATGCTAAGAAGTACGGAGTAGGCGTCACAGATTTTTCTATAGGATTTGGTAAAGAAATATTTGGTTTTAACGATAAATCTGGAACAAGATGGAAATTCTGTGCAATTCCTCTTGGCGGATATGTAAAATTTTTTGGCGATAGAAATGTTTTTAGTCAAGCAGAGCAAGAGGAATTATTAAAGAAGTATAGTAAAGAAGATCAAGAAAAACTATTTGTTGTTAAACCTTTATATCAAAGATCATTGATAGTAGCGGCTGGACCTTTTGCAAATTTTTTATTAGCAATATTTATTTTTGCATTCATTTACATGTTTGCTGGAAAAGATTTTACTCCTGCTCAAATACAGGAGGTTCAAATAGAAAGTCCTGCTGAAGAAGCAGGCATTAAGTCAGGAGATATTATTCAATCTATAAATGGCAAAGATGTAAATAGCATTATGGAAGTTTCCGCTTTCATTAATTCCTCTTCATCAAAGGTAATTGATATTGGCATATTAAGAAATAACAGTGAAATTACATTTTCAGTAAAACCTGAGTTAATTAAGGGAGAGGATTCTTTAGGCAATAAAGCAAATAAAAAGATTATCGGTATAAAAATAGCTCCATTAAATGATGAGATTAACAGAGAAAGATTGGGCCCAGCAACTGCTTTGCTTTATGCTTTTAAAGAGACTTGGTTTGTTATTGATGCCTCTTGGAATTTTATTATTTCAATGTTTAAAGGCACTGGTGACACCACTCAACTTGGCGGCCCTATAAAAATAGCTAAAATCACTGGTCAAGTTGCAAAACTGGGCTTTGTAGCGTTTCTTAGCATTATGGCTTATATATCTATTAGCTTAGGATTTATTAATTTATTACCTATCCCTATGTTAGATGGCGGACACTTGATGTTTTATGCTTTTGAAAAGATTTTAGGCAGACCTTTAACTCAAAAGACCCAGGAAGGATTTTTTCGAATCGGTCTTTTTTTACTACTTTCTTTAATGTTTTTCACAACATTTAATGATTTAAGAGATTTGGGCTTATTTTAAGCCATTTTTTTATTCAAAAAAGTCAATAAAATCAGTGTTTTTTGATCACACAATATGTAGTGTTGATATTTACGTGAAACACCAAAAAAATGTTGATTTTATTGGATTTTTGTAGAGATTAGTAAATAACTAAGGGGCATAAATGAACAAAAAACAATTAGTAGCAAAAATATCGTCCACACTGGGTCAAAGCAAAGCTGACGCTGAAAGAACTTTTGATTCAATAACGACTATTATTTTAGATGCGTTAAAAAATGACGATACTGTGAAAATAGCTGGATTTGGTACTTATAAAGTAGCAAAAAGGAAAGCTAGGGTAGGAAGAAACCCAAGAACAGGGGAGTCCATTCAAATTGCAGCATCTCAGAAAGTTAAGTTTTTACCAGCTAAAAGCTTAAAAGAAATGTTTAACCGATAAACTCTAAGTTTAGCCCTTATTTGATAATCTGAAATAAGGGCTAAATACTTGCAAAAACTGCATAGCTCAAATTAAGTTAATTCAATTCCTTTTCAATTTTATTAATCCTATAAAACTTTTTCAACAAGGGAGAAATTATGAAAAAATACTTAGGATACTTTCTAGCAGGTACAGCCATTTATTTTGGCTTTGCAGGTCTTGGTTATGCTGAGACTACAGTGTCTGCAGAAGTACAATACATTTTTAATACCCTATTATTTTTAATGTCAGGTTTCTTGGTCATGTGGATGGCCGCAGGTTTCGCAATGTTAGAGTCAGGATTGGTAACATCAAAATCTGTATCAGCAATCTGTGCAAAAAATATAGGTTTATATTCAATCGCCGGAGTAATGTTCTGGTTGGTTGGTTACAATTTAGCTTACGGTATCCCAGAAGGCGGATATATTGGCTCATTCACACCATGGAGTGATAATTCAGCATTAGAGACAGGATATTCTGATGGTTCTGATTGGTTCTTCCAAATGGTGTTCTGTGCAACTACAATGTCAATCGTATCTGGTACGTTAGCTGAAAGAATTAAGATCTGGCCATTTTTCTTATTTGCCGCAATTTTAACTGGAATTATTTATCCAATTTCAATGGGCTGGCAGTGGGGTGGCGGATGGTTATCTGTTGCTGGATTTTCAGACTTTGCTGGTTCAACATTAGTACATGCTGCAGGTGGTGCTGCCGCTTTAGCAGGTGCAATAGTGCTTGGAGCAAGAACTGGAAGATTTAGTTCTAGCGGCGGAGTCAAGTCTATGACACCATTTGCTGCATCATCAATTCCGTTAGCAACTCTAGGAGTATTTATACTTTGGTTAGGTTGGTTCGGATTTAATGGTGGATCTCAATTAGCTTCTGGAACATTAGAAGATGTTTCATCAGTTGCAACAATTTATATCAATACGAACTTAGCTGCAGGTGGTGGTGTTTTAGCTGCCGCAACTGTTTCAAGAGTAATTGGTGGTAAAACTGACGTAGTAATGATGCTAAACGGTGCGATAGCCGGTCTAGTAGGTATTACGGCAGAGCCATTAACGCCAAGTCCGTTAGCTGCAATCTTCATTGGAGCAATAGCAGGAGTATTAATGTACTTCTCAGTAAAATTATTGTTTAAAATGAAAATTGATGACGTAGTTGGTGCCATTCCAGCACACTTAGTAGCTGGAGTATGGGGTACATTAGCAGTGCCATTAACAAACAGTGATGTTACTTTTGGAGCACAATTCCTAGGAACTATCTCAGTTGTGGCATTCGTATTCGTAGTCTCATTTATTGTTTTCCAAGGTATTAAGAGCACAATTGGATTAAGAATAAGTAAAGAAGCCGAAAGACTAGGAACTGACAAAGCAGAAGTCGGTGTAATAGCTTACGGTATAAGAGACTAAAACAATTTAGCTTATCTCCTCCCTCGTTAGTTGGAGAAATACTAAGGCCCGGAGACCCCCTCCGGGCCTTTTTTTTATTTTTATAAAATATTTAAGTGACTAATTTTTTAGGTTGTATTTTTGATGCTTAAATTTCGATAAATTGGGTGTGGGCACAATATTTTCTCTTTAAATTGTTTAAATTTTCTATCTCTCAAAAGTTTTGGAATTATATTTAATGGTATTTTCACTTATCTGTAATTTAATTGATAAAAAAAAATTTAATTAGTCTAAAAATTGTATTTACAAATTGCTTGATAAATATAGGTAATTTAAGAATTAATATTCATTATCTTCCCAAATTTTCTTAATATCTATATTTGGGGACAAACCAAAGACAGAGTTCGCATTTGAACAATGAATGCTTAAAGATGGCAATGGTGAAAGGCAAAGCTCATTATCAAAAATTTCGTGTAGATTTTTTTCAAATGGATTGCTCTCATTTTTAGCCATATCATACAACTTTTCATAATGTTTATTTAGCATTTGATTGCTGGTTAAAAAAGTTAATAAACATTCTTTCACTGTTCTCCAATGATAATTTTCACCTACAAGTATATTTGAACTTTCAAGTTTTTTGTAAAGATAAGGATAATCAGTTGAGAGAATAAATAGTTCTCTATTGAAAATAGAAGAAAATTTTTCGTAGGCAAATACCATTTCAGCTAATGCTTCAGTTTTATGAATATAATCATCTTCAACAAAATATACCAAATCTTTACATTTTTGAGCATGATCAAAAGACTCGTATATTGATTTCATAGTTGTAGCCATATTTTTCTCAATTATTTTATTATTTTTATTTATAGTCATAGGCTCCATATCAATTTTCTTTTCGTCAAGATTAATAAATTTAAAAGGAAAATTATTAAAAAAAGTAGACAGTTTATTCTTGTTAATTTCGTTAGAACCAATATCAATTATAGTAAATTGAATAAAAATATTAGGAAATTTTTTTTTTAAGTCCAAAGCAGACCTGTACAATGAATTCAATGTTCTAAAAGTATATTCTGATTTTTCTTTTTCAAAAATTCTTTTTTTATTTTGTGTTACTAATTGAACGCTAGTACATGTTTTTACTATAATATCGATACCTTGAACTTTTCTTGTTATAGGAAACTCACCTAAACCTAAGGAAAAAGATTTTTTACCAGGAACACTTAAAATGTCGTTACTTTTTTTATCAGAAACTGGAAATTCAAGAAAAACTTGGTCAATTAATTCATAGCCTAGAACACGACAAATTTTAATGAATATTTTTTTAAAAAAACCTGATTTTTTTTTGCTTTTAATTTCTTTCATGAATATGTATTTTAATACCATGAATATAAAATCTTCCCAAATATTAGTCGAAGAGGCTAAAAAAAGCATTAAAACTCTGAGCCCAGAAGAAGTAAAAAAGTTATCAGATAACAAGGAAATAACATTGATCGATGTCAGAGATATTCGTGAATTGTGGAATGAGGGAACAATAGAAAATTCAAAACACATACCCAGAGGTATGTTAGAATTTTGGTTAGACCCTAATAGTTCATATTACAATTCAAATAAAATTGGTGAAATTAAAAAAATGGTTTTATTTTGCGCAGCAGGTTTTCGTTCAGCTTTAGCAGCCAAATCTTTAGTTGATATGGGTTTTAAAAATGTAGCACACGTTGACGGTGGATTTGATGCTTTAAAAAATGTTGGTATGAAAGTTATAGAAAAAGAAAAAAAATAATTTATTTACTCGCTTCTTTTATAGCAAATTCAATTCTATCCTGACCCCAGAAAATTTTGTTATTAGACACAAACGTTGGAGCTCCAAATATTCCTTTTTCATATGCTTCACTTGTTCTTTTTTTCAAAGAGTCTTTTATGGAAGAAGAGGTTGATCTTAAAGCAAAGGTTTTTGGATTAACATTAAGATTTTTCAAAACTTTGATTATAATATTTTCATCATTCATATTTAATCCGTCCTGCCAAATAGCATCAAATATACTATCTATGTAATAACTTTTAAAATTATCCTCTTCAGCAACAAAAACACCCCGCATAAGGTTTAAGCTTCTTATAGGAAAATAAGAGTTAAATTTAAACTTAGTGTTATTTCTTTCAGCTATTAATTTACAATCTCTTATCATGTGCTTTGCTTTTGCAGGAATAAAAGCTGGTGCTTTGATACCATGTAAATTATGTAGGCCCCCTAAAAGTATTGGTTTATATCTTACCTTTATAGAAGTTTTTCTCTCAATTTTTCTAATTTCTTTGTGTGCGAGAAAAGAGTAAGGACTTACAAAATCAAAATAAAAATCAAAAGGTTTAATCATTAAAGCTTATCTTTTTAGAAAAGAAAATTCTTAAAAACCAATAAATTAAAAGCCCAACTGGTCCAGTAAAATAAGTTAGAACCAGTGTTGGTATAGTAACAATTTTTGGAATAAAATATTTTCTTGCATCTCTAACTATCCAAGCTCCCGCAAATAAACTAATGGCGAGAAAATGAAGCCAGAAAATTAGTAATAAATTCTCATTCGCAAACATTGAATATAATCCATCTAATCCACTATAAAGCTCAAAACCATCGAAAATATTATTTTCTAAGTAAAGATTGTAGGATAAATAAACGTAACCAATTCCTAAAATTAAAGGAACAATAACTGATTGTACAAAAAAGTTTGTTAAACTATGATTTGGAAATAGAATTAATAATATCCAAAATGGAATAACACCCCAATTTGATAACAAATAAATATTTTCAGAATTTATTAAAGCTAATAGATTATTTATCATTAAAAATAATATAGTATATTAAAGTAATGAATCCCACATCAAATAAAAGTGATTTTGAAGATCTAACTACTAATTTAAAAGACTTAGCATATTCTTATCTTGAAAAGTATAGCCCTTCCAAACAACAATTAAAAGTTTACTTACTTAAAAAATATTTAACAAAAATTAAAGGGAGCAAATCTAAAAAGGAAGTAACTTCAATTATTGACGAAATAGTCTTGAACTTAGAAAAGAATAAGTTTTTAAATGATGAAATGTATTCTGATTCAAAAGCTAGAATGCTTTTAAGAAGAGGTTACTCTTTGAATAAGATTAATCAGTCTCTTAGAAGCAAAGGTATTGATGATAAATACGTAAAACAAAGTATTGATAAAATAAAAGAAAATGAAATCGAGCCTGATTTTGTATCAGCATTAAAATTATGTAAAAGACGGAGAATAGGACCTATCAGGCCAGAAAGTAACCGAGAGTTATTTTATAAAAAAGATATGGGAATTTTAGCAAGAGGTGGTTTTAGTTTTGATTTATCTAAAAGAGTTCTAGATCTTGATGCTGAAGAATTTAAAAAATTAATCAAAATTATCTGATTTTCTTTTTTTTTCCTCCTCTACTAAAATGTCAAGTTTTCTTTTAAGAGCATTTCGAACTAGAATGAAAAATAATATTCCAAAAAAACTTACAGATATAATTATAATTAGTATAGTTTTAATCATTTAAATTTTCCGATCTTCTAATTAAAAGGCTTGGATTTTTGTAATCTTCTTTCCCATATAAAAAAGGTTTTTCCTCTAAAGTTTTAATTATTGCTCCAGCATTTTGAGCAATAGCATGTCCCGCAGCGTAATCCCACTCATTTGCTCTTTCTCTAGCAGCATAAATATCATATTCACCAGTTGCAATTACACAAAATTTGTAAGAACTAGCCATTTTTACAATTGAGGTAACATTATACTCTTTTAACTTGTTTAAAATTACATCAGATGGTTTAATAACACTTGATAAAGCAACTATTTTATTCTTTGGTTGTTTTTTTTCACAATTGATTTTTATTATTTTATTTTTTTCAATTAAATAACTTTCTCCAGGTGCATAAGAAAAAAAAAGTCTATCTTTTTTTGGGACACCAACTAAACCTAATACCGGTACTTTGTTTATCACTAAAGCTGCATTTAAAGTGTACTCATCTTTTCCGGCAATATATTCTTTCGTTCCATCAATAGGATCAATAAGCCAAAAAATTTTTGAATTGTTTTTTTTACTTAAATCTACAGTTTCTTCCGAGATTATAGGTATGTCTGGTGTTAATTTCGAGATCTTTTTAGAGATTAAATCATTCACTCTTAAGTCTCCATTACTAACAGGAGATTTGTCCTCTTTAATTTGAATTTTTAAACCTTCTTCATAAAGTCTAATTGACTCTTTAGCGGCATAATTAAATTCATCAATTAAACCTTCCGCTATTCCTTTTAGATCGTTACTATTCATTTTCTATTTTTTCTAATTTAACATTTTCAATGTTTATTACTCTTTTCCCATAGTTTTCAAAATTAACTGTTACTTTATTACCTATTATTGATTGAACCTGTCCAATACCCCAGTCCTTGTTTGCAGGATTTTTAACATAATCACCTGGTTCAAAATCAATAAGCATTATGGAAAATAAATAATAAATATATTATATACTCATAACTATGAATACTCTAGGAATTAATAAACCTAAAAAAGAAACCAAAGTAGTGGTAGCAATGTCAGGTGGAGTTGACTCTTCAGTTGTTGCCGCGTTAATGAAGCAAGAGGGATATGACGTTACAGGTATCACTTTAAAGCTTTACGATGATACAAAACAATCTAAGGAAGGAAGACAATGTTGCGCCGGCCAAGATATTATGGATGCCAAAAGAGTTTCAGAAAAGATAAATATCAATCATGAAATTTTATATTATCAGAAAAAGTTTAGATCAGAGGTAATTGACTCATTTATAGATAGTTATGCGGCTGGAGAAACCCCAATTCCTTGTGTACAATGCAATCAAACAGTTAAATTTAGAGATCTCTTTAAATATGCCAAAGATCTGAAAGCAGACGCCTTAGTTACAGGCCATTATGTTTCTAGAATTCAAAAAAATGGACATGCAAATATGTATCGTGCCAAGGATTATAATAGGGATCAAAGTTACTTTTTATTTAGCACAACTCAAGAGCAACTTGATTATTTAAGATTTCCTTTAGGCGAAATAGAAAAATACGAAACTAGGTCCTTAGCAAAAAAATTAAATTTAAACGTAGCCGACAAACCGGATAGTCAAGATATATGTTTTGTTCCTAATGGCGATTATAGTTCTGTAATTAAAAAATTTAGACCAGAGTCATTTAAAAAAGGAAAGATAATAGATTTACTAGGCAATCAAATTGGAGAACATGATGGAATCATTAATTACACAATAGGACAAAGAAAAGGTATTAAAATTTCTAACGAAAATCCTCTTTATGTTATTAATATAAATGCAGACAATAATACTATTGTAGTTGGTGAAAAAAAAAACTTGGAAATAAAAAAGATTCAATTAAGAGATCTAAATATTTTAGCATCAAAAAAAGAATTTGAGAAAACCATTGACATTAAAGTTAGATCAACTGGTAGATTATTAAAATCGAAGGTCAATTTTAAAAACAACCATGCTGAAGTTGAGATTTTAGAAAAAGAAACTGGAATTTCTCCTGGCCAAGCATGTGTTTTTTATTCGAAAGATGATGTTGGGGATAAAGTTCTTGGCGGTGGTTGGATAGACAAGACTTTTAATAATTATTTATCCACTTAATTAACAATCAAAAATAGGACACGTATTAAGTGATACATTTGTTTGTATGTTTGTGATGTAATGAGGTTAATTAAGAGGCAACTCTTAACTGGCCATTTAAGGAAAAACCGAGAGGTTCAAGCTTAAAGGGCAGAAAGGTGAACCTAGTAGCGCTAGAATAGTTCATCGGGATGGCTTGGCGGTAGCGCCTACAACGACGAGCCAAAACTACTAAATTTCTGGGCGAAAGCCTAGAAATTTATGTGGTTCTCTTCCAGAAAAATCTAGAAAATAAATAGAATAGTATAACTCCAACAAAATAGTTCCATTCCAACGCATGCTTAAAATGTGTATTTCCTTTGCTGACAAGTAAAGGTAAACTCAAAATTGCAACTGTTGCTAAAATAGTTACTAAAATAATTTTTAAAATTAAAATTTTATTATTTATTAAATTAAGTAACTGAGATTTTAATTTTATTAAATGATAAACTAATATTCCTTGGGCAATAATTTCGAAGATGATAAATAGAAGTAAAATTACTCTTCTAAAAAGTTTATATAATTGAATATCAAATTTGATTCCTAAAAATATTGAATGAATAACCAAAAAAAATGCCGATAAAATGCCAAAAGTTTTAAATTTATAATTAATATTTGTAGATCTGTATTTATTGATGAGTAAATTATTATTTATCCAGTAATAATAAAGTAATATAGCAGTGACTATCATTGCAGGTTTAAATATCAAATATTGAGGATAAGTACGTGACGCTCTGCTTATTGATAAGCTTCCGTCAAGATAAGGAATAGTGAATGCTGATCTCCCAATCATATCAACTTTAAAAATTGTATTATCTAAAATAAGAGGGTTTTGAGAAATTAGTAGACAAAGGTTTATTGCTATAAGTGGTAGAAAAAAGATCCACAAACTCAATTTCCGGATTTGAGTTATTTCATTCATAAATATTTATTTTTGATTATTTTTTTTTATTTCTTTTTCTAGCTCTTCTTTTTTTTGAGCCGATTTTTCTTCTGCCACGGTGCTTTTTTGGATAACCCATATTTTTGCCTCCTTTTTTATATCTTAATAAGTTAAGTTGTATATAAAGTTCAATTATACTTATTTTATGAAAAAGTCTACTAGCACATTTTTGAAACACCCAACTAAAGATAACGTAAATCGATCTGCTAATCCTCCTGTTACTAGAGCATCCACTATTTTATTTAAAACAATGCAAGAAATGTATCAGCATGAGCTAAAAATCAAAAAACATAAAAAAATAACTCATTATACGTATGGAAGATATGGCAGTACAACAACAATAGAACTAGAGAATATTTTAAAAGAATTAGAGCATGCTTATCATGTTTTTTTAACGGGAACAGGGTTTGGCGGGATAGCTTTAGCTTTGATGTCTTTATGTAGACCTGGAGACGAAATTATAGTTTCAGATAATGTTTATGGACCAACCAAAGAAATTTCTCAAGAACTTATGAAGGAGTTTAATGTTAATGCAAAGTTTTATAATCCAGATTCATTTGAGGATTTAAAATCTAAAATTTCAAAAAAAACCAAGATGATTTTGGTTGAAAATCCTGGAAGCAATACTTTTGAATTTCAAGATTTATCAAAAATAATTCAATTAGCTAAAAGAAGAAAAATTTTTACTTTGTTAGATAATACATGGGGAACACCACTTTATCTGAAGCCATTGAAATTAGGTTTTGATATGTCTTTTTGCTCTGCTACAAAATATTTTTCAGGTCATTCGGATGCTATGGGTGGTTCTCTGGCTGTAAATAAAAAAGTTTTTAAAAAGATTATGTTTTTTTATAAATTGTCGGGTTACAGAATGTCAGCTGATGAGGCTTATTTGATCATTAGAGGTTTAAGAACTTTAGATACAAGATTAAAACAACATAGTGAGAACACAAAAGCTATTATTGCCTTTCTAAAAAGACAAAAGAAAATAAAAGAAATTCTTTACCCTCACAATCCCTCTTCAAAAAATTATAAACTTTGGAAAAAATATTACTCTGGAGCAACTGGTTTGCTTTCAATCGTTATTAAAAGCAAAAAAAAGTCCTCTGTAATACAATTTGTTAACTCTTTAGAATTGTTTGGCATAGGATATAGCTGGGGCGGTTTTGAAAGTTTAGCTATACTTCAAGATTTAAAAAATTATAAAAAGGATGAATATTTGAAAGGACGTCAATTTTACCGATTTAATAAAGATGAATTTATTGTAAGATTACATATTGGTTTAGAAGATCCGAAAGATTTAATTAATGATCTTAAAAATGGTTTAAAAAAAATAAAGTAATGAAAAATTTTTTTCCTAATAAAACTGCATTCTATGCTTTAATAGCAGCATGTTTCGTTGTCTGCGTAACTATGGGCGTCAGACAAACATTTGGACTTTACTCAAGTGAATTTGAGACAACTGGAGGAACCTCAAATACAGAATTTGGATTAGCGGTTGCAGTTCACGCAATTTTTTGGGGAATTTTTACTCCAATTTTTGGAAGAATTTCTGACAGATTAGGTGGATATGTTGTAATCGTTCCTGCTTTAATTTTCTATTCGATATCAATGCTACTAATGGGAAATAACTTCATTTCAGGCATGTGGTTACAAATTAATTTAGGATTACTTGTTGGTTTGGGTTTAGCAGGAGCTGCTGGAACCATTCTCACTCCAATGATTTCAAAACATTTTCCAAATGAAAATAGAAGTAAAGCAGCAGGTATTGTTACAGCTTGTGGAGGTTTAGGAATGTTTATTTTTCCTATTCTCGCAAATATTTTTAAAAATGTATCTACCTGGCAAATGTCTTTTATTATTTTTTCGATTATTTTATTTCTTATGTGTATACCTGGTTTTTTCGTAAAACTTCCAAAAACTCAAGTGTCAAATTTAAATACCAATATTGACAATCGAAGCTTAAAAGAAGTTTTAAAAGAGTCTTTCGCCCACAAAGGATTTAGATTATTAATTTTAGGATTTTTTGTTTGTGGTTTTCAAATTACTTTAATAGCTACTCATGTCCCAAGATATGTTCAAGATAAAGGGTTAGCAGATTGGACAGGGATGGCTATTCTAGCATTGATTGGTTTTTTTAATATTATTGGTACATTGGTAATGGGCTATTTAGGAGATAAATATAGTAAAAAGATACTTTTAAGTGGGCTTTATTTCTTAAGAGGGATAACATTAATTCTATTTATTTTTTTACCAGCCTCAAATTTGTCTGCTGTGTTGTTTGGTACATCTTTCGGTTTATTATGGCTCGCTACTGTACCAGCTACTAACGGTATCGTTGCTCAAATTTTTGGAACAAAAAATCTAACTCTTCTTTTTGGTATTGTATTCCTTAATCATCAATTTGGATCATTTCTGGGTGCTTACCTTGGAGGTTATTTTTACGATCAATTTGGAAGTTTCGATTATGCTTGGTATTTAGCTATAGTTTTATCATTTGTTGCCACAGCTCTTCACCTTCCAATAGACGAAAAGCCTTTAGTAACTGTGGATAAAACTATCTAAGGTTGTAAATTGAGTCCCTAAGTGAATCAAAAGTGAATCAAAACGTGAACATCATTTATTTACAACTCAAAATTGTGGATAATTTTTTTATTTAATCATTTTAATTTTTTTAATAGGCTTTAAATAACAAAGGAGAAAATATGTTTTCATCAATTCTAGGAAAAAAGTTAGACAAGTTTCACTTACTTAAACACCCATTTTACCAAGTTTATTGGAACGAGGGAAAATTAACTAGAGAGATTATTAAAGATTATGCTGAGCAATACTATCAGCACGTTAAAGCCTTCCCAAGATATATCAGTGCAACACATTCTATATGTGAAGATATTGAAAAAAGAAGAATTCTTTTGGAAAACTTACAAGATGAGGAAAACAAAGATGGAGATCACCCTAAGCTGTGGAAAAATTTTGCTAAATCCTTAGGAGCTGATGAAAAAGAAATTGAAAAAGTAAAACTTGATTGGTTTACAAAAGATATGATTGATAATTTCTTTTCTCAAGCAAGAAAATCATACGCGGAAGGTCTCGCCTCTTTATACACTTACGAGCGACAAATTCCAGAAATAGCAGAAACAAAAATTCAAGGTCTTAAAAAATTTTATGGGGTAAGATCAAAAGAAGGTCTGGAGTTTTTCGAAGCGCATAAATCGGCTGATGTAATTCATAGAGCTGAGTGCGAAAAGCTATTAGATAGTTTATCGAAAGAAGAACAAGAAAAAGCGGAAACAGCTTCTTTATTAACTGCTAGATATCTTTGGAATTTTTTAAGTGGAATGACCTCTAAGCATAGACTTAAACAAGCTGCTTAGAAATTTAAAGATTGAGAAAATAATTAAATGCAGGAACTGCTTGAAGTAATAACTTTAGCATATAAAAAATTATCAGCACAAAATATTGTATTATTTTTATTACTAATAAAAATTATTTTTTGTGCATTAGGTGGGTTAATAGTCACTTACGTTCACTCTAAGTTTAGCTACAAATGGTTGCGTAACAATTTTAATATCTATGTTGGAATAACTTTGCCAGTGATTGGCTTGGTTATTACTACAGTGATTGGGTCTAATATCGCGTTAAGTATAGGAATGATCGGTGCATTATCTATTGTAAGATTTAGAACTCCTATAAGAACTCCTTATGAATTAGTTCATTATTTTAGCTTACTTACTATTGGAATAAGTGCCAAAGTCGATCTGAGCATAACAGTAGTTTTAATAATACTTTTGTCAATATTACCTTATTTCATCAGACGCTTTTCATTAATAAAAGATAATTCATCAGGAAGTGATGGGAAATTATCACTAAACTTTCATGGTCTGATGAAGGAAAATGATTTTAAGAAAATTACCAGTGATAAAAACATTAGAAATTACTCAGTAAAAAACGAGGGTGACAAATATGATATATCTGGTTTTATGATTTTTGATAAGTCAGTCGATAAAGATAAATTTTTAAATGAATGGTCATCCAAGATAAATAGTTATAATGTTGATCTTGATGAGAATAATTAAATGTTTTTTAATCACACAATTTTTTATAGTAATTTTTTTATATTCTAATTCAGCTTTTTCAAAAAATTTAACTATTCCATCTTCAATTCAATTTGAGTTATCAAATTCTGAATATAATAAATATTTAAGAAGGTCTATGAGAGCCTACACTGATGGTGAAATTTATGGCGAAAAAAATATAAAAAAAAAATATAAGAAATGGGTCAAAGCAAAAATTTTAACAGATGAAAAATTGATTAATTCAGAGATAAGAATTTTAGGAGATTGGAAAGATCATCTTAGACCTCCATTAACAAGCCTAAAAGTAAAAATATTAGATGACAGTTTTAACGGAGTAACAAGATTTAATCTTTTTTTGCCTGAAACAAGAAAAGGTGAGAACGAGGTTTTTTGGACATTAATGCTTGACTATTTAGGATTTCCCTCACTTTACACAAGAATGGTGGAGGTAAATTTAAACGGGAATATTTATAAAGCAATTTTTCAGGAAGATGCAACGAAAGAGTTTTTAGAAAGAAATGATCTTACAGAAACAGTAATTTTAAAATCTAATGATTTTAGTTTTTATCTCAATAATGAAGAAAAAGAAATTTACAATAACTTTTTCACTTCTTCATTTGTAATAGATAATAATAATTTTCTTAAAAACGATATCTCAAATTTTATTGCCTCTGAAGCTATAGCTTTGAGAGCCAATAAAGATTTTAATAAAAAAGTAATTAATGAAGATTTTTTTACCACAATTCACAAAAAATATGCTTACCATGGTTTAGCTACTATAAATCGAAAGTACATTTACATACCTTATAAGAAAATATTTGTGCCACTTTATTACGATGGAAATGTTCAATTTTTGCCAGGAAAAACAGACTGTCAAAAAAAAGCAAATAATGAAATTTTATCAAGTTTTAAAAAAGATTTCAAAAATTTAACAAGTAAAAATTTGACTAGAATGCAAGAGTGCGTTTTAGGTGACGTACTACACTTAAGTAAGAATAAAATAAATCAATTAAGAAATTCATTTCCCAATCAAACTTTAGATAACAAAAAAGACGTAAAGTATGAAAATATTAAGAATAAAATTATTAATTACTTAGAGAAAAATAAAGAAAATAAAAAAGAAATTTTAAAAAATAATGAAAAGGTAATAATTTATTCTTTTATCTTTAATGATAACTTTTATAGCTGCCAACTTAGTATTAATAATAATGAAATTCTCATATGCAGTCAGATTGACAGTTTGAGTTATAGTAAACTTATTTCAGAAAGTGGAAGATTTAAACTTACTGATAATTTTAAATCATTTCCTATAAACTTAGGCACGTTCAATAATGAAATGCCAATTATTTGGTTGGATAATGAAAACGATAAATTTAAAATTAATAAAAAAGGGACTTATTATTTTATTCAGCAAGATATAAAAAACAAAAACTTAAAATTTGATTTCTTAAATAGTGAAGCTAAGCTTTTTATCCAAGGTAATTTTGAAAATGTAAATTTTGAATTTAATAGAGAGTTTAATTTTCAAAAAGATAAAATTAGTGAAATCAGATATGATAAAAATTTATTAACTGGTTGTGTAAATTTCTTTGATACTAATTTTAAAAATATAATCCTTAAAAGCTCAGATATGATCTGTGAAGATTCAATTAATATAAAAAACTCTTCAGGAATTATTAATAAAATTCAAATAGATAATTCTTATTTTGATGCTTTAGATTTAGATTTTTCTAAAATTAAAATAAATGATTTAAAAGTACATAATGCTAAAAATGATTGTATAGATTTTTCTTTTGGCGAATATGAAATAATTAATGCAAACTTAAAAAATTGTGGAGACAAAGGTTTATCAGTTGGAGAAAGATCAAAGTTAAATATGCATAACGGTGTCATAATGTATAGTAATATTGGCATAGCATCTAAAGATGACGCAATAACAAATGTAAAAAATGTAGCCATGAATAATATGAATATTTGTCTAGCTGCATATAACAAAAAAAAAGAATTTAAAGGATCTAAACTGAATATAAAAAGTCTTAACTGCAATCAATATAATACCCTTAAACAACTTGATAGATTATCAGAGATCAATATTTTAAAACAAAATTAATTTTAATGAATATTCCCCAAGATAATCAAAAAAGACACGAAATAAAATTTATAATTAATAAAAAAGAAAAAATTAATTTTATAAATAAAAATCATTTAAATAAAATTTTTCCAGATAGAATAGTTGAAAGTATTTATTTTGATACAAAAGATTTACAATTCTTTAGTTTAAGTGAGGAGGGAGTAACCCCCAGATTTAAGATAAGACTGAGAGGTTACAATAACGAAAAACCAAGCAATTTAGAGATTAAAAAAACAAAAAATTATCACAGAGAAAAAATTATTTTAAAAAATTTTCAATTTAATAGCTTTGAGCTTCACAAAACTTTAAAAAGTATGGGAATAAACAATATTGTTGATCAAAAAATTAGAGTAAAATATTTAAGAAGCTATTACGAGTTAAAAGATCTTGGTAGAATTACAATGGATGAAAATATTGAATTTTTTAATCCATCAAATGAATTTAGAAATCCAAAAAAAATAAACAAAATAATTTTAGAGGTCAAAATACAAAGAAAAGAAATTGATAAAAATCACGTTGAAAAAATAATTAATCTGAAAGAATCTAGGTTCTCTAAATATTGTGTTGGAATAAATTGTTTAAGAAATTCGAATTGATTTGATTTAATAATTGATTTCATTTAAAAACTTATAGATGGAAATTTATCTTCCTATAGTTCAAGTTCATATAAATATAATCACAATTTTGTTTATAAGTTTTGCAGTCGGAGTTCTCTCAGGTTTATTTGGTGTTGGTGGAGGTTTTTTGATGACACCATTTTTAATATTTTTGGGTATACCACCAGTTTACGCAGTTCCAAATGAAATAAATAATATATTAGCAACTTCAGTATCTGGATCAATGACGCACTGGTTTAAAAATACTTTGGACTATAAAATGGGTATGATGATAATCATTGGTGGTGTTCTGGGAACTATTTTAGGCATTGTTACATTTACTTTTTTTAAAGAAACTGGGAAGTTGAGTTTAATTATTTCATTATCATACATGTATCTTCTCGCAATTATCGGTACGTTGATGCTCATTGAAGGAGCCAAAGAAATTGACAGAGCTAGAAAAAAATTAGTTTTAAAACAAAAATTACATACTCACTATTGGATACATGGCTTACCGTTTAAACTTAGGTTTCCAAAGTCTAGACTTTACGAGAGTGCTTTTACGCCAATTTTGCTTGGTGTTATAGTGGGATTTGTAGCAGCATTAATTGGAGTAGGAGGTGCTTTTTTAATGGTGCCTGCAATGATTTATTTAATAGGTATGCCAGTAAAATTTATACCCGGAACATCTTTATTTGTAACAGTTTTTATAAGCGCATTAGTTACAATATTACATGCATTTAATTATGGTTCTATTGATTTGATTTTAGTTATAATCTTAGTAATAGGTTCGATAATTGGAGTGCAAGTAGGTCAGAAAATTGGGCAATATTTAGATAGCTCACATTTGAAAACATTATTTGCCATGTTGCTGTGTGCTGTTGCAATAGCGATTGCCTATGATACGTTTTTTTATGAGGGTGTAAGGCAATTAAAAAACGTCGATATCGTGAATTTCCAAAATCTCAATTTTTTTTCAAAATTTATATCAAAATTATCAGAGAATAATCCACTTCTTTACGGATCAATGGCAATACTCATAGCTATCGTTTTAGGTGTCATAGGTGCTGGGGGCAGACAATTATTGAGCAAATATAGAAATAAAATCTTAATTAAAAAAATTTAGATTACAGATTTTATTAGTCCGAAAAAAGAGATAACGATTAAAAAATATAGAACATATTTCTTATAACTTTCTCTAGTACTACCTTTAAAAAGTCTTGTACCCATAAAAACACCAATCGGAACTATTAAAATCAGAGGTAGAGTCCTAAATAAAAATGACAAATCCAAAAGACCGCTAAAGTAAGTTAAAATTAATGCATATGAGTCAGTAAAAAAAAATAAAGCAGCAATTGATGCCCTGATAACTGCCGGTTCTACTGCGATTACTAAAAAATATAAAGCTATTGGCAAACCAGCTAAAGTTCCAAAACCATTTGCTGCACCTGCGACTGTTCCTACAAAAAATTTAGATAAGTTGTGTTTTAATTTATTATTTTTATATCCTTTGAGCAGCAATACAGCAAAAAACATTACTGTTATAGAAATAATCATGTGCATTAATTTAGGCTCTAAGATAGAAAGTAATTTTACACCTATCGGGGTTCCTAAAGCTACCCCAAAAAGTAAATATACAACAAATTTCCAATTAATTTTACCCCATATGCTTGGTATCATAAAAAAACTTGCTATTACCTCCAACAAAAGAATAATAGGAACAATTTCTACTGGAGGAAGAATAAAAGATAACAAAGAAATACTTGATGCAGAAAATCCAAACCCACTAAAACCTCTGACAAATGAAGCGAGTAGTATTACTAGACAAAAAAATATAAAGTTTCCTATTGTTAAATTAATAGTTTCTAAAAATTCCATATACAATTATATTATTCTGATTATGCTTTACATAAAACTAATTAAAATGATATGAAGCTAAATTATATAATTAATTGATAAATTATGCACAAGAGACCATCAAATAGAAGTTTTGGATTACTATTTTTTGTCGTTTTTTTGGTCATTGCATTTTGGCCATTAACAAAAAAAAACGAGATTAATCTATATTTAATTTCCATTGCTTTAATTTTCTTAGTATTAGGACTGCTAAATTCCAACATATTATCACCCCTAAATAAAGCATGGATAAAGCTGGGTGAAATACTAGGAAGAATTGTTGCACCCGTAGTAATGGCAATAGTTTATTTTATAATATTAACACCAATAAGTTTGCTTGTAAGATTATTTGGTAAAGATTTAATAGGAATGAAATTTAGTAATGATATAAAAAAAAAGAGTTATTGGATTAAAAGAAAAAAAAATTTAGGATCTATGGATAAACAATTTTAATGATTGATTTTTTAAAAGAATTCTGGGAATTTTTAACTGAAAGAAAAAAATATTGGTTACTACCAATTATAATTGTTTTAGCATTATTTGGCGTTTTAATTGTATTGAGCCAAGGATCAGCAGTAGCACCATTTATTTACACAATATTTTAAGTGACGTTTATTTTAGGAATATCAGCGTTTTACCATGACAGTGCAGCAGCTTTGATTGAAGATGGAGAAATAATAGCTGCAGCTCAAGAAGAAAGATTCTCCAGAAAAAAGCACGACTCAAGATACCCTATGAATGCAGTTAATTATGTATTGTCAGAGGGCAAGCTAAAGCTTAGTGAGATTGATCACATCGTTTTTTTTGAAAAACCATTTTTAAAATTTGAGAGGTTATTGGAAACTTATATGGCTTTTGCTCCAAAAGGCTTTAAATCATTTAGCCTATCAATGCCATTATGGCTACGAGAAAAATTATTTCAAAAGAAATTTTTATTTGAAAATTTGAGACAACACGATGAGAATTTCAACGATATTACAAAAATTAAATTTTCAGAACACCATTATAGTCATGCAGCTAGTGCATTTTACCCGTCACCATTTAAAGAGGCTGTTGTATTAACACTAGATGGTGTAGGTGAGTGGGCAACCACAACTGTAGCTATAGGTAAAAATAATAAATTAGAAATGATAAAAGAAATTCATTTTCCCCATTCATTAGGACTGCTTTATTCTGCTTTCACTTATTATACAGGTTTTAAAGTTAATAGTGGTGAATATAAAGTGATGGGATTAGCACCATACGGAAAGCCAAAATATAAAGATTTAATAATTAAAGAATTAATGGATCTCAAAGAAGATGGTTCTTTCAAGTTAAATATGAAATTTTTTAATTATGCCACAGGCTTGACTATGACTAATAAAAAATTTTCTGAACTATTTGGTCAACCTGTTAGAGATCCAAAAAAAGATCTATTAACAGATTTTCATATGGATATAGCCTCTTCAATACAAGCAGTTACTGAAGAAGTTGTAATGAGGCTTACGAAAAATATTGCGAATGAATATAAAATTAAAAACCTGTGTTTAGCAGGAGGAGTTGCTTTAAATTGTGTGGCAAATGGGAAAATATTAAGAGAAAAAATTTTTGATGATATTTGGATTCAACCAGCTGCTGGAGATGCTGGTGGGTCACTTGGAGCTGCTTTAGCATACTGGTACCATGAATTAAAAAAACCAAGACAAAATTTTAAAGATCAAATGAAAGGAGCATATTTAGGTCCAAATTTTTCTGCAAACTATATCGAGGACCAACTTAATGAATTAAAAGGTAACTATAACAAAAAATCTCCAAATGAAATTTCATATATTGTTGCTAAAGAGTTATCTAAGGGTAAAACGGTTGGTTGGTTTCAAGGCAGAATGGAATTTGGACCTAGAGCTCTAGGAGGACGTTCAATTTTAGCTGATCCAAGATCAGAGAAGATGCAAAAAGAACTCAATTTGAAAATAAAATTTAGAGAGAGTTTCAGACCTTTTGCACCATCAATTTTAAGAGAGGAGGTAAGTAATTGGTTTGAGCTAAACTGTGATAGCCCTTACATGCTTCTAGTCGCTAACGTAAAAAAAGATAAACAATTATCTATGTCTGAAAAAGATAGTAAATTATTTGGAATTGATAAATTAAACATTAAAAGGTCCAGTATCCCTGCAATTACACATATTGACTATTCTGCCAGAATACAAACAGTTCACAAAGAAACTAACCCAAAATATTACAACTTATTAGAAGAATTTAATAAGATAACAGGTTGTCCGGTGTTAGTTAATACATCTTTTAATGTAAGGGGTGAACCAATTGTTTGTAGTGTTGAGGATGCTTTTAATTGTTTTATGGGTACAAATTTAGACATATTGGTAATAGAAAATTATTTATTGATAAAAGATGATCAAAATAAATCATTGCTAAAGGATTATAAAAATAAATTCGAATTAGATTAATTCAAGTTTAAAATTGTGACGGGATCAAGTTTTACCTCGAACCAATTTAATCTTATATCTAGGTGCGGCCCAGTTGCCCTACCACTTTGACCAAGAGTTCCAACTATTTGACCTTGCTTAACTTTTTGACCAACTTTAACATTTATATCTTTCATGTGCATAAAAAGTGTGCTGATACCGTGCCCATGATCAAAGATAATAGTGCCTCCCGTAAAATACATATCTTTATGTACCAAAGTTACTTCACCATCCATCATAGCTTTAACAGGAGTCCCCTCAGGGGCATGAAAATCTATTCCATAGTGAGGTCTTCTGGGTTTTCCATTTAAAATTCTTTGACTACCATAAACACCTGTAACTATATATTTATCTAATGGATATATAAATTTATCTTTAAAATACTCATAAGATGTATTAATTGCTCTGGCCTCACCAATTAATTTATTATCTTTTTTAATCCTCTCAAAAACTTCAGGAGGCGGTGTTACTTTTTTTGGAGGCAATCCATCTATTCTTTGAATTTTATAATCTCTTTTAAATACCTTCTTTACGATATTTTTTTCTTCAGTGTTATTTATGATTTTTATTCTAACATCGTTTTTTCTGTCTCTATCCAACCCAAAAGCAAAATACCCATCTTTTGAGACTCTAATTTTTCTTTTATCGACATAAACTTTTGCGCCAGGTTTAGTTTTTCCTAATATAAACGAGCCTTGTTTAAAATCTCCTTTAAATTCTAAAGCATAAATGTTCAAAGAATTTAAGAAAAGAATTAAAATTAAAAAAAGTAATTTACAATTATATTTCATTTTTGATTAAGTTAAAAACTAGTGAATGTCCTTTATCAGATAAATGCATTGGATCAAATTTGTAAAATAAAGATTTTGGATTAGAATGTTTACAAAAATTTTTTGTCAAATCTTGATAGTAAACTTTTAAATCTTTTAGAATTAAGTTTATTTTATTTTGAGGGACTAGGTTTTCATTAGAACAGTTCCTTGTTTGGAATTCATAAGGAAGTATGAATACTTTTAAATCTATATTTTCTCGATTTAATTTTTCATTTAAATTTGAGATATATTCTTTCATATTACTTAGATCAGTTTTTTCGTAATTTTTTTTGATATTCTTAAAATATCTTTTTGATGGATCGGTGATAATTCCCTTAAAAAACATATAAAAATATGACTTACTATTCAAAAAAGCATTTAATTTGTTAATTAACGAATTTTTTTTAATTGAAATATTTTCATGATTTAAATTTTTATTTTGCGTTAAGTCTAAAATACTTCGACCTCCATAAATATCATTTAAAGTAATAAAATAAAAAACTTTTTTAACATTATCAAAATTATCAACTTTATCTATATTAGCTTGGAAGTGTTTAATATTGTAACCAGGTACCGAACTATTATAAAAATTAAGATTTGTAAAAAACTCTCTAAGTTTTCCAATAAATGTTTTTTGCTCAGTAATTCCATTTCCAAAAGCAGTACTATCACCAATTATAAAAATTGACTTACTATTTTTTTTATAAAAAAAATCCTTTGATGGAACTCTAAAACCGTATTGATCAATATAGATTTTTTGACCAAAGTGAATACCAGAACTGTTGGGTAACATTTGATGAATATCTTTATTAGTAATTATTAATCCTGGCTCTATCCCCTTTAAATTAGATAATTTAAAAAAATTTGAAACCAATTCTAAAAAAAAAACAAAAACTGCAATTATAGTAATATTTGCTAGGATCACTTTTTTCATTCTAAAAAAATAGAATATTTATATCAGTATATATTAAATCTATTGCAACTGCTAATATAGCTAATAAACCCAACCATGCTATCCATTTATATTTTTTAATCCAACCAGAAATTAAATTAGCTGCTACTGCCATTAAAACAATAGATAAAACCAGACCAAAAACTAGTAAATGATAGTGATGACCTGCAGCACCTGCTACACCTAAAACATTATCTAAACTCATTGTCACATCTGCAAGTATTACAGTAAAAATTGCTTTTTTAAGATTTGAATTATCAACTTCAATTTTTTTTTCTTCAATCTTATTTTGAATAACATCTCTATAAAGTTTGTAGCAAATATAAAGTAGTAAAATACCTCCCACTAATCTTAAACCTGAGATTTGTAATAAATAAGCAGTAATAAAAGTAAAAATAATTCTTAAAACTACAGCTCCGCCTATACCCCAAAAAAATAATTTTCTTCCTATTTGAATCTTCAAATTTTGAAGCAACCATCCCAATAATAATTGCGTTATCACCCGCTAAGACTAAGTCTATTAGTAATATTTCTAGCAATATAATTAGTTGCTCTGTCATAATGAAATTTATATCTTATTAATTGATGAACTATAAAAATATTAAAGTAGAAAAGCGAGAAAATTACGCAATTATCGAAATTGCTAACAATAAAAATAATAGTTTAGATCAAAAAACGCTTAAAGAAATTGGTGATGCAACCAAAAACTTGAATAAATCAAAAGAGATTAAATGCATTGGTTTAATTGGAGGTCCAAAGTTTTTTTCCCCTGGAGCCGATATCAGAGAACTTGAAAAACTTGACTCAAAAAAAGCAAAAAAACAAAAACTTTTTTCTAAAGTTGATGATTTACAAAAAATCGATATTCCAATTATCTCATTCGTCGAGGGCTATGCATTAGGAGGTGGTTTTGAGCTTGCTCTCTCAAGTGATCTAATCATTGCAAGCTCCGAAGCGAAATTTGGTTTACCTGAAATCAATTTAGGATTAATTCCAGGTATTGGTGGTACACAAAAAACAAAAAAATTTACTTCAAATCAAAATGTAAAATATTTAGCAATGTCTGGAGAAATTATTGATGCTGAAACTGCAATGAAGTATGGGATTGTTTCACAAATTATCCCTAAAGAAAATTTTAAAGAATTTACTTTAAACTTTTTAAATACAATCTCTTCGAAACCAAAAAAATCACTTCAAGTTATTAAATATTTAGTCAATTCAGAAGATAATTTAAAAAAATCTTTAATAAAAGAGAGACAAGAGTTTTATAAATTGCTTGATAGTGAAAATAAAAAAATTGGAATAAAAAGTTTTCTTAATAAAACAAAGCCTAATTGGAAATAAATCATCTTCAAGTTGTAGACAATTTGCATACCTGTAATTAAATTTTAACATAGTTAAACTATTCTAAATTTAATTAAGATTTACTTATGAAATTTAAATCGATTTTAATTGCAACTCTGTTATTTATGGGCTCAGCAATAGCTGCAGGACATATAACAAAAGCTCAAAAAGAAAAAACAATAGAGTGTCTAGGACACTATAGTGCTACAGCTGTTTTGCCCGCAGAAACTATTGAAGTAAAAAATATGGAATTAGCTTTAGCTTCGGTAAAAGTAATAAGAGAGTATCTTGCGTCTGAAGGCGTAAAAGAAGATGAAATGAATAAAGGTATGAATGTTTACGTAGATAAAGTTTATGGCAAGCCTTTTAATAAATCAAAGAATACCGAGTGTAATAAATTTATATATAAACAAATTAAAGGTTCTGAAGAAAAAATTGAGAAACTATCCAGAACTATTTACGCGGGTTAATATGAGCGGATACGTTATAGCTAATATAGATGTTAAAAATCCTGAAGCTTATAAGGAATACGTTGGTAAGGTGGTACCGACTGTTCAAAAATTCGGAGGAGAATACCTTGTACGCGCTGGGGAGTACAAAGTTATAGATGGTGAGTGGAAATATCCTAGAACGGTAGTAATTAAATTTCCAACTTATGAAAAAGCTTTAGAGTGGTATGACTCTGAGGAATATAAACCGGTAAAACCAATTCGATTAGCAAATTCAGTTGCCAATGGAATAATAATTAAAGGAATTTAAATAAAAGGAAAAAAAATGGAAAAAGAAATGTTAGTACATCTTAAATTCAAAGAGGGCAAATTAGAAACTTTTACTAGCTGGATGCAATCAGATGAAGGTATGGGCGTTAGAAAGAGTGTTGCTTACCCAGAAAAAACCGTCGGGGCTATGATTCCTGATAAAAGCGGAATGTTATTTAAAGTTAATGTTCATAACGAAGCTGGGATGAAAGAGTTTGTAACTGGGAACAATCCTACAGCTAAAGCGATTTATGCAGAATGTGTAGATAGTGCTCAGTTATATGAGCTATCAAAAATAAATCTATAAAGGAGGAAAAATGAAAAACTATATGGTAACGCATACTTTTAAGTCTGCCGAAATGAAGAAAAAATTTACTGATACAGTGGCTTCTATGAAGATGGAAGATATTGTTAAGAGCATGAAAAGTGACAATGCAGCTTGTCAAATGACTTGGAACACGCCAGGAGATACAATGGAAATGTATTGTTGGTGGAAAGGTAAAGATGAGCAAGCAATTATTAATCAACTAGGTCAAATGAATGATTTTTTCACTCCTCATAAGTTTGTTGAGTGCACAGATCAAGTCATGGACTATAACGCATAGGATATTTATGATCGATAAATTTGGAAACGCATTTTATTTAATAATTTTCTTAGCACATTTTATTATAGTTGGTAGCTACGCTTACCAATTAGTCTTTGATACTAAAAAATTTCTAAAGGGTAGAGGAGTTGATAAAACTGCTACCTTGATTACGAGATTTGCAGGCTCATTCATGATCGCTACTGTTCTAATGGCAATATATATCGCTTTTATAAGACCAGGTGGTGTAGAGGCTACTTGGGCCTTCTTTAACTTAGTTTTTATAATGAATGTTTCGATATTAGTTGTTAATTTTTATACATTAAAGATTGATAAAACAGGTTTAACTAAAAAAACGAGAAACGATGGAATATATGCTCCACTCGTCCTTGTTATTATCAGTGCTATTCTTTGTTACGGTTTAGCAGATAAAATTTACGTTTAAGGAGATACATGGCAAAGTTCATGAATATTGTTAGATGCAAAGTCAAATCATCTAACAGAGAAGAATATTTGAAAAAAATAGATGAGATGCCAAAGTTCGATGGGCAGATTTCAGCAAAGTACGTTGAAACCAAACCTAACGAATTTTTTATGATTGGTGAATGGAATTCTGAAGATGATATTGCTAAAGCAAGACCAAAAATGATTGCATTCTTGGACACACTTCGGCATACTTTAGAAGAGCTGTCATCAGATTTAGGAGTAACAGATCCTCATTCTGGTACAGTTGTAATCGAGAAATAGGAAAGGGGTAACAATGGCAAAATTTTATACACTTGGATGTTACACAGCTAAAGGTCTTGGGGGATTTGTAAGCAATCCGTCTACAGACAGAAAAGCTGCTACATCTGCACTTGCTGCTTCTGTAGGAGCTAAAGTAACTCAATACTCAGGCCTAAGAGGAAAATATGATTTTATGGCAGTGATTGAAGGAACTTTTGAACAAGCTGCTGCAGCAGCAATGGTTGCTGTTTCTAGTGGTGCTGTTTCAGATTTTACAATTTTAGAAGATGTAAATCTAAATGAGATAGCTAAAACTGCTCAGAAAATGGCTTCATCATACAAAGAGCCTGGAAAA
>CACMHW010000002.1 GCA_902613545.1 uncultured Pelagibacteraceae bacterium | reverse complement strand
CATGCCAGGACAAGAAAAAATGGTTCTAGAGTATTATAAGAACAATCCAAACGCTTCTCAAAGTTTAAGAGGCTCTTTATACGAAGAAAAAATTTTAAATTTAATTAAAACTAAAATCAAAATAAACACTATTGAAATTGATACAAAAGAAGCTGAGAAAGTAATTTCGAACTTTAATAAACCAAATATTGATAATGTTCAGAGTTCAAAAACAAAATCTTCCAGACAAGATAAGGTTAAATCAAAAAAAATTAGTAAAAAGTAATTAATAGTTGTATAAACATCTATGAGTCGAAATTTCGAAGAAAAAATGAATAGCCTTATACCAATGGTAGTTGAACAAACTAATAAAGGCGAAAGAGCTTATGATATTTATTCAAGATTATTAAAAGAAAGAATAGTTTTTTTAGTTGGACCAGTTAATGATGCAGTTGCCTCATTAGTTACAGCGCAACTATTATTTTTAGAGTCAGAAAATCCAAATAAAGAAATTAGCTTTTACATTAATAGCCCAGGTGGCCTAGTAACCGCAGGTTTAGGTATTTATGATACTATGCAATATATTAATTCACCAGT
Organism: uncultured Pelagibacteraceae bacterium; assembly: GCA_902613545.1. GTDB lineage: Bacteria > Pseudomonadota > Alphaproteobacteria > Pelagibacterales > Pelagibacteraceae > Pelagilacustribacter. The sequence goes on along the minus strand of CACMHW010000002.1, from coordinate 118,859 downwards.
ATCGACCTTGTGTATTGGGCAAGCTTCATCTATGGGATCATTTTTACTATCAGCTGGTGAAAAGGGTAAGCGGTATTCATTACCTAATTCAAGAATTATGGTTCATCAACCCTCTGCAGGTTTTCAAGGTCAAGCAACGGATATTCAAATCCATGCTAAAGAAATTTTATCCTTAAAAGAGAGATTAAATAAAATTTATTCAAAACACACTGGTAAGTCATTAGCTGAAATTTCAGACGCTCTTGAGAGAGACAACTTCATGACTGCAGAAGAAGCTAAAAAATTTGGCTTAATAGACTCTGTTGTGGAGAAACGAAAATAAGTAACAATATATAGATATTACTACAACTTCAGCTTGATATACAAATATTACACAATTATATTAAACATATTGATTCGATATGTCAGAAAAAAATAATAAAAATATTTTATATTGTTCATTTTGCGGTAAAAGCCAGCATGAAGTCAGAAAGTTAATAGCTGGTCCAACTGTTTTTATTTGCGACGAATGTGTTGAACTTTGTATGGATATTATCAAAGAGGAAAACAAAAGTTCTTTGGTAAAACATCAAGATGGCGTGCCATCACCTAAAGAAATATGCAGTGTTTTAGATGATTATGTTATTGGCCAAAAATTAGCTAAAGAGATTCTATCAGTTGCTGTACATAATCATTACAAAAGATTAAACCATGAAACAAAAAATAACAAAGATGTGGAATTATCAAAATCTAATATATTATTAGTTGGCCCAACCGGTTGCGGTAAAACTTTACTTGCGCAAACATTAGCAAGAATATTAGATGTTCCTTTTACTATGGCTGATGCTACAACACTTACTGAAGCAGGATATGTAGGTGAAGATGTTGAAAATATCATTTTAAAACTATTACAATCTGCTGACTACAATGTAGAAAAAGCACAAAGAGGCATAGTCTACATTGATGAGGTAGACAAGATTAGTAGAAAGTCTGAAAATCCATCTATTACCAGAGATGTATCAGGTGAAGGTGTTCAACAAGCTCTTTTAAAGATAATGGAAGGTACAGTAGCAAGCGTTCCGCCTCAAGGTGGGAGAAAACACCCTCAACAAGAGTTTTTACAAGTTGATACCACAAATATTTTATTTATTTGCGGAGGTGCTTTTGCAGGTTTAGACAAAGTTATCGACAGCAGAGGTAAAGGAAGCTCAATAGGGTTTGGAGCTAAAGTTAAGAATTATAAAGAACAACCACTTTCTGAAATAATGAAGATGTTAGAACCCGAAGATTTAATTAAATATGGTTTAATACCTGAATTTATAGGAAGAATGCCAATAATTGCAACACTGGACGATTTAGACGAAAAATCTTTAGTTAAGATTTTAAAAGAACCTAAAAATTCTTTAATAAAACAATATCAAAGATTATTTGAATTTGAAAATGTAGAGCTAGAATTTAAAGATGAAGCTATCTCAGAAATCGCGAAAAAGGCTATTAGTAAAAAAACAGGAGCAAGAGGACTGAGATCTATTTTAGAAAATATTTTATTAAAAACTATGTTTGAACTTCCAGATATGGAAAATGTGATAAAAGTTACCGTTGATAGTTCTGCAGTAAGAGGTGTTACAGAACCCATTGTCACATACGGCAAAAAAACATCAACATCAGTGGCATAATCAAAATTTGTTCCTTGAAATTACGATAATTATTGTCATATTAAACATATATGAAAACAACACATTTAAAGCCTCTTCTCCCACTTAGAGATATAGTTATATTTCCATCTATGGTCGTCCCTTTATTTGTAGGGCGAGAAAAGTCAATTAAAGCTCTTCAGGAAGTAATGAAGGGAGACAAATCAATTGTTTTAATTACTCAAAAAAATTCAGAAATTGATGATCCAAATGAAAAGGACTTGTATCAATATGGATGCCTAAGTAAAGTTTTGCAACTTTTAAAGTTGCCAGATGGTACCGTGAAAGTTCTTGTTGAAGGAGAAAAAAGAGTAAAAATTTTAAAACATAAAACTGACACTGACTATTTAACTTGTGAGATAGAAGTGGTTGAAGATAAAAATATTTCAAAAGATTTAGATCAATTAGCTCAAGGACTAGTAAAGAAATTTGAGAAATTGCAAGTTTTAAATAAAAAAGATTTTGCTGAGGGGTCAAATAATTTAAGAAATTTAAAAGACTCAGTTCAAATAGCGAATAACATCTCAGCCAACTTAAATATTCAAATTTTTGAAAAACAAGAATTGTTAGAAATAACTGACTTAAAGAAAAGATTAGAAAAAATCCACGCTTTTATCGAAAAAGAGACAAGCGTATTGTCTGTTGAAAAAAAAATAAGAGGAAGGGTTAAAAATCAAATGGAAAAAACCCAGAGAGAATACTATTTAAATGAGCAACTTAAAGCTATCCAAAAAGAACTTGGAGAAATTGACGAGGGTAAAGATGAACTATCATCATTATCCAAGGCCATTTCAGAGGCGAAAATGCCAAAATTGGCTAAAGAAAAGTGTCTCTCTGAATTAAAAAAATTAAAGTCTATGAGCCCTATGTCTGCTGAAGCGACAGTAGTTAGAAATTATTTAGATTGGATGACAGAATTACCATGGTCAAATAAATCAAAAATTAACACAAATTTAAATGATGCTCAAAAAATTTTAGATGAAGATCATTATGGTCTAGAAAAAGTAAAAGAGAGAATAATTGAATTTTTAGCTGTTCAAAAAAGAATACAAAAAATGAAAGGTCCTATTCTATGTTTAGTAGGTCCTCCTGGTGTTGGAAAAACATCTTTGGGAAAATCGATCGCTAAGGCGACTAATAGAAAATTTATTCGAATTTCTTTAGGGGGGATAAGAGATGAGGCTGAAATAAGAGGTCACAGAAGAACTTACATTGGCTCACTTCCTGGAAAAATTATTCAGATGATGAAAAAAGCTGGAACAAAAAATCCACTTTTTTTATTGGATGAGATAGATAAAGTAGGAAATGACTATAGAGGAGATCCTTCCTCTGCATTATTAGAAGCATTAGATCCTGAGCAAAATAAAGAATTTAATGACCATTATTTAGAAGTTGATTACGATTTGTCAGATGTAATGTTCGTAACAACAGCCAATACTTTGAATATCCTTCCTCCTCTTCTTGATAGAATGGAAGTTATAAGACTTTCTGGATATACCGAAGACGAAAAACTAAATATTTCTCAAAAATTTTTAATACCAAATCAAAGTAAAAATAATGGCCTAGAAAAAGAGGAGTGGACAATAGATGAGAATATTATTAGAAAAATTATAAGACATTATACAAGAGAATCAGGAGTACGAAATCTTGAAAGAGAGATCTCAAAAATTGCAAGAAAATTAGTAAAGAAAATTGATAATAAAGAAAAGGTTAACAATCCAGTAAGCGAAAAAGATTTAAAAGATTTACTCGGAGTTCAAAAATTTAATTATGGAGAAATTGAGGAAGAGAATAGAATCGGAGTAGTAACAGGTTTAGCTTGGACAGAAGTTGGAGGAGAGATATTAAAAATAGAGTCAGCCATAATGCCAGGAAAAGGAAAAATGCAAATAACTGGTAAATTAGGTGATGTCATGCAAGAGTCTGTAAAAGCGGCAAAATCTTATATAAGATCAAAAAGTTTAGATTTTGGAATAATTCCACCAATCTTTGACAAAAAAGATTTCCATATTCACGTTCCTGAGGGAGCAACTCCAAAAGACGGGCCATCAGCAGGTGTTGGAATGGTTACATCTATAATTTCTGCAATCACGGAAATTCCAGTAAATAAAGACGTAGCGATGACAGGTGAAATTACTTTAAGAGGTTTAGTTCTTCCGATAGGTGGTCTCAAAGAAAAACTTCTTGCAGCTCACAGAGCTGGTATTAAAAAAGTATTAATACCTATAGAAAATAAAAAGGATTTAGCTGAAGTGCCAAAAACAATATTAAACAATATTGAAATCATTCCAGTCAAAAATGTGGATGAAGTATTAAAAGTTGCTCTAATTAAACCTTTAAAAAGAGTAGAGTGGGTAGAAGTTGACCAGATGAGTAAAAAAGGCAAAGATAAAAAAGAAGAACTTAGCACGCATTAGTTAAATTAATATCTAATCTAACCATTCTTTGTAGTTATCAATATTTGACGAGATAAACTTTGGTAATTGGTCTAAATCAATTTTTTTTAAAATTGATTTTCCTGACCATTTATAACTTCTCATATCAACATTATGGTCGTACATTACTCTTTTTTCAGAAATTAATTTTTTTAAGTCATTAATTTTAAGCCCACTCTCCTCAAATTCATAATGATGAGCAAAATTTAATAATTTCTTTTCTAGTTCTTCTGGAGTTCTTAAACAGGTAAAATGCCAACCACCGTTTTTAATATGTAATAAATTTGAGTATTTTTTTTTTGAAAAAAAAGTATCAATTCTCCATAAAGGATACTTTCTTCCTTTTATATTCCTAAGCCATTGAGGTGAAATAAAATTTTTCTTTTTAACCGCTTTGGTTCCTTGCCAAGTATAATTCTCATAAAGTAAATTGAACTTATAATAAAACATTTTTTGTTCAAAAATTGCAATATTATTTTGTATTTTTGAAAGATCCACTAAATCTAAATTAGGAATTTCATCTAGATCACTGATAAATATTAAATCGTCTTCATGAGCAGCGTAAAGTCCTTTATTCAAATTTTCTCTTTGGTAGTAATCTCTAGCCATACCGTTTAAAATAAGCTTTTCTGCTCTTCTATTTTTAGAGTCACCATCACTTAGTTTTAAAATATTTTCTGGATGCTGATCTACAACAATGTAAATAATTTTATCCTCGAATTTTTTAAATTTATTAATATCAAATTGAAGTTTTTTTTTACTTCCATTATGTGTGTAAGTTGCCTCAGTAATAACGAATTTTTTGACAAATTTATTAAGAACATTTAGCCTTAAATCTAGAAGTAAATCCTCATCAAAATACATAAAGCAGTCATAAATGTTCATGATATTTGAGTTATAATAAAATATAATATAAGTAAACATTAATTAAAAACGTATGAGGAAAAAAATCATAATTACTGGTGGTCTGGGATATATAGGCACTGAATTATGTAAACTATATTCAGGTGTCAGCTGGCATCATAATATTTATGTAATTGACAACAGGTTTATCTCAGAAAGAGTTAATCAATTAAGAAATTGGAATATTGAATTTATCCATGGAGATATACTAGATAAAAATTTAGTTAAAAAAATTTTTAAAGATGCAGATGTTGTGCATCACCTTGCTGGCGTAACTGATGTCCCTAGGACAAAAAGTGAGTCTTCTACTACACAAGACGATAAAATAAAAATTGTTGGTGAAAAAGGGACACAGAATATTTTAGATGCGATCACTAAAAAATGTAAAATAATTTTTCCCTCTACTCATGTTGTTTATGAGGGGGTAAATGAGGTAAGGATAAATATAAAAGAGGATGAAAAAACGCAACCTGTTTTATCTTATTCATCTTCAAAAGCAATTAACGAGGCTCAACTAAAGGAGTCAGGTAAAAATTACATTATACTAAGATTAGGATCAGTTTATGGTTATTCCTCTGACACAATGCGTATTGATATAATGCCTAATTTATTTTCAAAAATTGCATCACAAAATGGGACCCTAAAGCTTTTTGCTGGAGGAAGACAAATAAAAAGCTTAGTTCCTTTAATTGACGTAGCTAGATGTTTTAAATTTATGGAAGAAAAAGAAAATTTTAACTCAGAGATTTTTAACTTAACAAAAGACACTTTAACAGTAAAAGAAGTTGCAGAAATTTGTAAAAAACATAACCCAAGAATTAAATTACAAGAAACAAACGATGAAGTCCCGAATCTTGGTTTTTCACTATCAAACAAAAAACTATTAAATACTGGTTTTCAATTTTTATATGGAATTGACGAATGTATAAAAGAGATGATCCAAAAATGGTCAAAACAAAATATTGCTAAAGAATTAGAGTATATTAGAGATGGAGAAGACCTTTTCATAGATAAAAGAGGCATGATAAGCAATCATGAGCTAACTGAGCCTATAAATTTGATAGGCCTTATAGACTCAAAAAAAGGTACTATCAGAGCAAATCATTATCACCCACAGCAAGAACAAAAATGTTTGTTTACTAAAGGTCAAATTATTGAAATTTTCCAAGATATTATAAATCCTAATTCTCCAAAAATTACACAAGTTGTTAATGCTGGCCAACTTTCAGTAATTAAACCCAATGTTGCCCACACTATGGTATTTTCAAAAGATACAACGTTTTTAAATTTAGTAAGAGGTGAAAGAGATCATGTTAATTATGGAATTACCCACACAATTAAACATGTTTTTGTCGATGAAGAAGAAAAAAACTTATTATTGAAATATTATAAATTCGATTGTAGATCATGTGGAAATACAAATTTAAAAAGAGTTGTATCTCTTGGTTACCAACCTCTTGCTAACAACCTTCTTAAAAAGAGAAATGAAAAATGTGAATTATATCCTTTAGAGGTAAATTACTGTGATAAATGTTATAACTGTCAGTTATCAATATCTGTAGATCCTAAAAAAATGTTTTCAAACTATCTTTATACTTCTTCAACATCAAAGATATTTAGAAATCATTTTATTGATGCATCAAAAAAGTATATTAAAGAGCTTAAATTAAATAAAAAAAAATCTTACATAATTGACGTTGGAAGTAATGATGGAGTTGCACTTAAGCCTTTTTTAGATCAAGGTTTTAAGAAAATATTAGGCATAGAACCAGCTAAAAATTTAGCAAAATTAGCCAATAAAAATAAGATTAAAACTTTTAATGGATTCTTAAATAAAAAAAATATTAAAAAAATTAAAAAAAATGCAGATTTAATCTTAGCTTCAAATGTGTTTGCTCATTCAGACGAATTAAAAGAAATGGCCGAGTGTATGTTTAAGCTATTGAACAAGAAAGGAACTATTGTGATAGAAGTACAATATTTAATGAATACATTAAAAGATTTAACTTTTGATAACATATATCATGAACATTATAATTATTGGTCACTAACTTCCTTAGTAAATTTCTTTAATAGATTTGAAGGTAAAATATTTAGATCAGAAAAAGTCGATACACATGGCGGTTCATTAAGAGTATATATTAAAAAAGATAAAAAAGTAAAAATTGAGCAAAGTGTGAAACTTATGCTAATAGAAGAGGAGAAATTTGGAATAAAAAATTTTCAAACTTATAAAGAGTTTGGTGAGAAGGTTTATAAAATAAGAGAGAATGTGAGAAGAAATATTAAAAAACTTAAAGATAATAACAGTTTAATAATTGGTTACGGCGCACCTGCTAAAGCTACTACTGCTCTAAACTTTTTTGGAATTTATAAAGAAATAGATTTTATTGTAGAGGACAATAAATTAAAACATAACAAATTTGTTCCAGGGGTTAATATTCCAATTAAAAATAAATCACAAATAAAAGATAAGAAGAATACACTTATAGTCCTAGCGTGGAACTTTTACAAAGATATTAAAAAAAACAACTCAAGTCTCTCAGAAAATTTTATTAATATTAAAGATTTAGAAAATTAATAATTAGTAACTAAACTTTTCCATATTTCAAAAATATTTCTTATACTTTCAAAAAAATAATTCAGATAATATTCAGATGCAGGAAGATAAGAAATTATGAAATTTTGAGAAAAATATAATATACGGGAGAATGCAATCACTAAAAATATGAATACAATTAACGAATTATAGAATCCGAACGAAATTTTTTCCTTTTCAATTTTATTAGTTGTCTTTACAGGTCTTGTATCATTTATTTTAATACCATGTTTCTTTGCAAGATATTCTGGAGAGTATAGGCTTATTTCTCTAGGTTTCTTTACAATGTTTTTTCTGGTTTTTTTTGGTTTTTGTATTATTGGTTGAACAGGCTGAGGTTTCGAAATTACTTTTCGTGGACGAGAGATTGAAGGGGTCTTTGTAATTTCATCTACAGGAAATTGTTTCCATTTTAAACCACAATAACCGCATTGTACTAATCTACCAGACGATGGAATCGAGTTATCTGGAAGCGTAAATTTTTTTTCACCACAATTACATGTTATAATCATAATATTTCAATAATACTGGTATTTATATAAATTACACTACAATTTAAATACTTTTTTACTTTATAAAGTTTTTATTGTATATCTCGATTTTATTTAATGAGGGCGGTTAGCTCAGTTGGTAGAGCATCTCGTTTACACCGAGAGGGTCATAGGTTCGAGTCCTTTACCGCCCACCATTAAATATGGGGGTGTAGCTCAGCTTGGTTAGAGCGCCTGCCTGTCACGCAGGAGGTCGCGGGTTCGAGTCCCGTCACTCCCGCCACTAGTTGATAATCGTTTTCATCTAGAAAGTTATAAATCAACAACTATCGATCAACAATAATGCTTCCTTCTGTCCTGTACTCTTTAAAAATAAATGCTATAAAGAATTATTATTAATATAAGAATCCTTAAACCACGGTATTAAGGTAGATATTAATAAAAAACATGATTTATAATTATTTAACAGATTACTTATCAATAATAATTTTTTTATTTATTGCTTTATTTTTAAGCATTGGTTTTATTGCGGCTAACTTTTTGGCTTCTCCATCTAATCCAGACCCAGAAAAATTATCTGCTTATGAATGTGGTTTTGAGGCATTTGATGACTCTAGAATGGAATTTGATGTGAGGTTTTATTTAGTTGCAATCTTATTTATAATTTTTGACTTAGAAATAGCTTTTCTTTTCCCATGGGCAATATCTTTAGGAAGCTTAGGTGCTTTAGGTTTTTGGTCTATGATGGTTTTCTTAGGAATTTTAACAATTGGTTTTATTTATGAGTGGAAAAAAGGAGCTTTAGAATGGGAATAAAATTTGGCTTAGCTTCAAAGAAAGAAAAACAAATACCTGATGAGTTTAAAGATCTAGCGAAAGATTTTGCTGAAAAAGGTTTTATTACTACTTCCTCTGCAAATTTAATTAATTGGGCTAGAACAGGCTCATTACATTGGATGACCTTTGGACTTGCTTGCTGTGCAGTTGAAATGATGCAAACATCTATGCCAAGATATGATTTGGAAAGATTTGGTGCAGCCCCTAGAGCTTCACCGAGACAATCAGATGTAATGATTGTAGCTGGGACTTTGACAAATAAAATGGCACCAGCTCTTAGAAAAGTTTACGATCAAATGCCAGAACCTAGGTACGTTGTATCAATGGGAAGTTGCGCTAATGGTGGTGGTTATTATCACTACTCTTACTCAGTTGTAAGAGGATGCGATAAAATTGTGCCAGTTGATATTTATATTCCAGGCTGTCCTCCATCTGCAGAAGCTCTACTCTACGGTATTTTACAATTACAAAAAAAAATAAGAAGAGAGGGAAACTTACAAAGGTAGTTTTATATGAAGTCTTTAATAGATATAGAGAAACTGATTAATTCAGAACTTGCCGCTAAAATTCAAAACTCATTTATAAAGAATAGCGAGCTAACAATTGAAATAAATGAAAATGATTTAATTGAAGTTATTCAATTTTTAAAATCTAATGAAAGGTGTAAGTTTAGGCAATTAATAGATATTGCTGGTGTAGATTACCCTGATTCTGAAAAAAGATTTCAACTAGTTTATTTACTTTTATCTCATCAAAATAATATTAGAATTAAAGTTTCTACTCAGTTTCAATTAAACCAAATTATAAATTCAATTACAAAAATATTTTCATCAGCTAACTGGATGGAGAGAGAAGTATTCGATATGTACGGAATAAAATTTAAAAATCATCCAGATCTGAGAAGAATTTTAACAGATTATGGATTTAAGGGTCATCCTTTGAGAAAAGATTTTCCATTAACTGGCTTCAATGAAGTCCGATACAGTGAAAAGGAGAAAAAAGTAATTTATGAACCAGTGAAACTCGAACAAAATTATAGAAATTTTGACTTTGAGAGTCCTTGGGAAGGAACAAACTACTTAAAAAAAATAAAAAATTTAGAGAAACATGACAAAAAAAACTAAATCGTTAAATTTAAATTTTGGACCTCAACATCCAGCTGCGCATGGAGTGCTAAGATTGATATTAGAGTTAGATGGAGAAGTTGTTGAAAAAGCAGATCCACATATTGGATTATTACACAGAGGTACAGAGAAGCTTATTGAACAAAAAACATACACACAAGCTTTACCATATTTTGATAGACTTGATTATGTCGCTCCAATGAACCAGGAACATGCATTTGCGTTGGCAGCTGAGAAGTTGCTGGATATTGAAGTTCCAATAAGGGCAAAATATATAAGAGTTATATTTTGTGAAATTGGAAGAATTTTGAGCCATATTCTAAATGTTACAACTCAAGCTTTAGATGTTGGTGCGTTAACACCTTCTCTATGGGGTTTTGAAGAAAGAGAAACTCTTATGACTTTTTATGAAAGAGCATCAGGATCTAGATTGCATGCAAATTATTTTAGAACTGGTGGTGTTCACCAAGATATACCTTTAAAATTGATAGACGATATAGAAAAATTTTGTAAATCATTTCCAAAAATTATTGACGATTTAGAGGGTCTTCTAACTGATAACAGAATTTTTAAACAAAGAAATGTTGAAATTGGAATTGTTACTAAGCAAGAGGCATTAGATCATAGTTTTTCTGGTGTAATGTTAAGAGGATCTGGTGTTCCTTGGGACTTGAGAAGATCTCAACCTTACGAGATATACAAAGACTTAGATTTTAAAATTCCAGTAGGAAAAAACGGTGACTGTTACGATCGATATCTTTGTAGAATAGAGGAAATGAGAGAAAGTGTAAAAATTATACTACAATGTATCGAAAAATTACCAAAGGGACCTGTAAAATCTATTGATGGAAAAATTTCCCCTCCAAATAGAGATGATCTAAAACAATCCATGGAGGCTTTAATTCATCACTTCAAACTTTTTACTGAAGGTTATAGAGTGCCTAAGGGTGATGTTTATACTGCAGTCGAAGCTCCAAAAGGTGAATTTGGAGTTTATCTAATATCTGACGGGTCTAACAAGCCATACAGATGTAAAATTAGAGCTCCAGGATTTTCACATCTTCAAGCAATGGATTATTTAATTCGTGGCCATATGTTAGCAGATGTCCCTGCAGTTTTAGGTTCTTTAGATATTGTATTTGGAGAAGTAGACAGATGACCTTAAAAAAAATTCATGACGATCAGCCCAAAGAATTTAAATTTTCAAGCGAAAATTTTAAAAAAGCTGAGGAAATTTTAAAAAGATATCCTAAAGACAATAAAAAAAGTGCAGTGATGCCTTTTCTATATTTAGCACAAAAACAAAATAGTAATTGGATACCACTGGCAGCAATGAAATATATCGCCAATTTTTTATCAATGCCTTACATTTCCGTTTATGAAGTTGCAACTTTTTATACAATGTACAACTTAGCACCAGTTGGGAAACATTTTGTGCAGGTATGTACTACAACCCCTTGCTTGATACGTGGAGCAGATAAAATTGTAAGACTTTGCAAAGAAAAGATTTCACCAAATGAAAATGAATTATCCAAAGAAGGAAGCTGCTCATGGATGGAAGTAGAATGTCTAGGTGCATGTGTAAATGCTCCAATGATACAAATTAATGATAATTATTACGAAGACCTAGATGAAAAAAGCACAAAGGAAATTTTAGAATCACTCATAAATGACAAACCCTTAAAACCAGGGTCTTTCAGGGGACGTAAAAATACTGCCCCAGAAAAAAAACAAATAGTTAACGGAGAAAAACATGCTTAAAGCAGAAAATAAGATATTTAAAAACCTGTATAATCAACTTGGATGGGAAATAGATCATGCAATAAAAAGAGATGACTGGAAGGATACTAAAAATATCATCTCTAAAGGCAGAGAATGGATTATAAATGAAGTTAAAACTTCTGAGTTGAGAGGTAGAGGAGGCGCAGGTTTTTCTACAGGACTTAAATGGTCTTTTGCACCGAAAGAAGTTGGTTCAAGACCACATTATTTAGTAATTAACGCGGATGAGTCTGAGCCTGGGACATGTAAAGATAGGGATATATTAAGATTTGAACCTCAAAAATTAATTGAAGGATGTTTAATTGCGGGTTATGCCGTAAATGCCCATATTTGCTATATATACATAAGAGGCGAATACTTTAATGAAGGAAGAAGACTTCAAGAGGCTATTGATCAAGCTTATGAAAAAAATTTTTTAGGAAAAAATGCCTGCGGTTCAGGTTGGGACTTCGATATTCATATTCATTACGGAGCTGGAGCTTATATTTGTGGAGAGGAAACTGCTTTATTAGAAAGTATTGAGGGAAATAAAGGACAACCAAGGTTAAAACCTCCTTTCCCAGCTTTAGTAGGGTTATACGGTTGCCCAACTATTGTAAACAATGTTGAAACAATAGCTGTTGTTCCAACAATTTTAAGAAGAGGCGGTAAATGGTTCGCATCAATTGGAAAACCAAAAAATACAGGAACTAAAATATTTTGTATATCTGGAAATGTAAACTCACCTTGTAATGTTGAAGAAGAAATGGGAATTCCTTTAAAAGAATTAATCGATAAACATGCAGGAGGGGTAGTTGGGGGTTGGGAAAACCTTCAAGCTGTAATTCCTGGAGGCTCATCAATGCCTTTACTCCCAAAAAAAATTTGCGATACAATTACAATGGACTTCGATTCTTTAATTGAGAATAAAAGTGGTTTAGGAACAGCTGGAATAGTAGTCATCAATAAAGATCAAGACATCATTGCTTGCATGGCAAGAATAGCAAGGTTTTATAAACATGAAAGTTGTGGTCAATGCACTCCATGTAGGGAGGGTGCAGGATGGATGTGGAGAATTCTTGATAGAGTTGTTAAAAGAAAAGCTACATTTAGTGATATAGACCTATTGTCTGATGTAACAAAACAAATAGAGGGCCATACAATTTGTGCATTTGGGGAGGGATCAGCTTGGCCTGTGCAAGGGTTGCTGAGGCATTTCAGAAAAGAGATCGATAGTCGTTGTAGAGATGAACCTTTAATTAAAAAAAGAACGAATAACCCCTATTTAGTAGATCAACATTTATTGGAAAATAAGAATGCCTAAAATAATTATTAATGGAAAAGAAATAGAATTTGAAAAGGGAATGACGGTTCTACAAGCATGCGAGCTAGCTGATGTGGAGATACCAAGATTTTGTTACCACGAAAAACTTTCAATTGCGGGAAATTGTAGAATGTGTCTTGTAGAACTTGAAAAATCACCAAAACCTATTGCATCATGCGCGATGCCAGCAGCCGAGGGTATGAATATAAAAACGAATACACATCTAGTTGAAAAAGCTAGAAAGGGTGTGATGGAATTTTTACTCGCTAACCACCCTCTTGATTGCCCAGTATGCGATCAAGGAGGAGAGTGTGATTTGCAAGATCAATCAATGTACTACGGAGTAGATAAGTCAAGATTTATTGAAAATAAAAGACAAGTTAAAGAAAAATATATGGGTCCTCTAATAAAAACCCAAATGACTAGGTGCATTCATTGCACAAGGTGCGTTAGATTTGCAACGGAAGTCGCAGGTGTCCCTGAAATTGGAGCTATTGGTCGGGGAGAGAATATGGAAATTACAACTTATTTAGAAAAAGCGATGGAGTCTGAGCTTTCAGCTAACGTTATAGATTTATGCCCGGTAGGAGCCCTTACTTCAAAACCATATGCTTTTGAGGCAAGACCTTGGGAACTCAAAAAAACTGAGAGCATAGATGTTATGGATGCGGTGGGATCTAATATTAGAATAGATACTTATAATTGGGAAGTAAAACGAATATTACCTAGGCTTAATAATGACATTAATGAAGAGTGGATTTCTGATAAAACAAGATACTCTTGCGATGGTTTGCTAAAACAGAGGCTTGATGTTCCGTATATAAAAAAAAATAACAAGCTTCAGAAATCAAATTGGGACGAGGCTATAACTCTTTTAGCGGATAAAATTCAATCAATTAATCCCAATGAAATTGGTGGACATATTGGTGATATGGTTAACATGGAAAATGCTTTAAGTTTTAAAAAACTTTTTGCAACTTTAAAGAGTAAAAATTTAGAATTCAGAGAAAAAAAATTTTATATCAATTCATCAGAAAAAATAAACTACATATTCAATTCATCAATTAATGGAATAGAAGAATCAGATCTTATTTTATTGATCGGAAGTAATCCAAGACATGAAGCCACTATGTTAAATGCAAGAATAAGAAAAATATTTGTAAAAAAACGAATTCCAATTTTCTCAATTGGTGACCCTGGCGAACTCACGTATGATTATACTGTTGTTGGAAATACAACAGATGATTTGAAAAAAATTTTAGATAATGAACACGAATTTTCAAAAAAACTTTCTTCTTCAAATAAACCAATTATAATTATAGGAGAGTCTGCTCTAGAGCTAGAGAGCGGCCAATATATAGTCGAAGAGGTTAAAAATTTTCTAAAAAAAAATAACTTTATCAGTAAAGAATGGAATGCATTTAATTTTTTAGCTCAAAATGCATCAACAGTTGGTTTGATAGATCTCAAAGTTTTATCAAAAGAGGATGAAGAAAAAAATTCTTTCTTTGAAAAATTAAATAAAAATCAATTTAAACTATTATATCTTTTAGGATCGGACAATTTAGATATAAAAAAAAACAATGAATTTATTGTTTACCAAGGAAGTCATGGGGATAGGGGCGCTGAAATCGCGGACTTAGTGCTTCCAAGCGCAGCATTTACAGAGCAAAATGGACTTTTTGAAAACTTGGAGGGAAGAGTTCAGGAAAGTAAAAAGGCATCTTATCCAATAGGAGAAGCGCTAGAAGATTGGAAAATATTTAATTTAATCTTAAAAAAACTTGGCAAGTTTAATGATTTATCAAAATTTGACTCACTTAGAAAAGAAGTTTTAAATTTAATCCCAAATTTTACAAAATTAAATGAATTACCTAATTTTGAGGAGGCACAAGAAGTAAATACTTCCTCAGAATTTATCAGTGAGTCAGTTAATATAAAAAATCTAGATTATTTTTATACTAACTCAATTTCTAGAGCTTCTAAGACAATGAGCGAATGTCGTCAAATTAAACAAAAATTAAGAAAAACAGGAACATAAGTACATGATTGAGTATTTACAAATTTTAGGACAAGAAGTTTATAAAATTGTTTTTCTGTTAGTTCCAATATTAGTTTCAGTAGCCATGATTGTATGGTTAGATAGAAGAGTTTGGGGTTTAGTTCAAAAAAGAAGAGGCCCAAATGTCGTTGGTCCTTTTGGACTTTTTCAAACTTTAGCTGATGCTTTAAAATATATTTTCAAAGAAATAATTATTCCTGCAAGTGCAAATAAGGTAGTTTTTATTATTGCACCGATTGTGACAATGACTTTAGCTTTAGTTGCATGGGCAGTCATTCCGATGAGTGAAGAATTAGTTTTATCTGACATAAATGTTGGTATTTTATATTTATTCGCAGTTTCTTCTCTCGGTGTTTATGGAATAATTATGGGGGGATGGGCCTCAAATTCAAAATATCCTTTCTTAGGTGCTATTAGATCTGCAGCACAAATGGTATCATATGAAGTTTCAATCGGGATAATAATAATTAATGTCCTTCTATGTGTTGGCTCACTCAACTTAAACGATATTGTAATTGCGCAAAAAAACTTATGGTATGTAATTCCGCTTTTTCCAATGTTTGTAATATTTTTTATCTCTGCACTTGCAGAAACAAACAGGCCACCATTTGACTTACCTGAAGCAGAAGCAGAGTTAGTTGCAGGTTATCAGACCGAATACTCAGGCATGATGTATGCTATGTTCTGGCTCGGAGAGTATGCAAATATTCTTTTAATGTGTGCATTGGGATCGATACTATTTTTAGGAGGTTGGTTACCTATAATGGATGTTTATCCACTTAATATAATTCCTGCTCCAATCTGGATGATATCAAAAATATTATTTTTATTTTTACTATTTGCTTTGATTAAAGCTATTGTTCCAAGGTATAGATATGATCAATTAATGAGACTTGGTTGGAAAATATTTCTTCCATTTTCATTAATTTATCTAGTATTTACAGCAAGTTTCTTATTTTATTTTGAAAAATTACCAAAGGTAAATTTTTAATGAACATTGTCAGACTTTTAAAAATTATATTCCTCGTTGAGTTTATATCTGGATTATACATGGCAATTAAGGAGTTATTCAGAAAATCGAAAACTATAAATTACCCTTTTGAAAAAGGATCAATTAGCCCTCGTATGAGAGGTGAACATGCACTGAGAAGATATCCAAATGGTGAAGAAAGGTGCATTGCATGTAAATTATGTGAAGCAGTGTGTCCCGCCCAAGCTATAACCATTGAGTCGACTGAGAGATCAGACGGTAGTAGAAAAACAACTCGATATGATATTGATATGCTTAAATGTATTTATTGTGGCTTGTGCCAAGAGTCCTGTCCAGTTGATGCAATAGTGCAAGGACCGAATTTTGAATTTGCTACTGAAACTAGAGAAGAACTTTACTACAATAAAGAAAAACTTTTAGATAATGGAGATAGATGGGAGTCAGTGTTAGCTAAGAATATTAAGCTTGATAAGCCATACAGATAGATGATAGTTCACTCAATTTTCTTTTATTTTTTCTCAATAATTGCAATTTTTTCTTCCTTAATGGTAATAACGTCAAGAAGTACAATTAATTCAGTTTTCTTTTTGATATTAGATTTTATCTCAGTTGGATGTTTGTTCATCATGGTTGGTGCTGAGTTTTTAGGAATGATATTATTAATTGTTTATGTAGGCGCGGTAGCAGTTTTGTTTTTATTTGTTGTCATGATGCTTAACGTAGCTGAACAAAAACAATCGTGGTTTATAGGAAAAAAATCAACTCATATCCCAACCGGTTTAATAGTAAGTGTATTAATTCTTCTTGAATTACTGGTTGTCGTAGGAGGTTGGAAATACAAAGAGGATGTGATGTCTAGCAGTACATTAGTGCTTTCAAATATTTCTAACACTCACCAATTAGGTTTGGTTATGTATACTGATTATATTTTATATTTTCAATTAGCAGGAGTAGTGCTTCTTTTAGCGATGATCGGTGCTATACTTTTAACATTTAGAGAACGAGTAGGAGTTAAAAAACAGAGTTATTTTACACAAATTTCAAGAAATCCATCAACTGCCGTTGAGCTAAAAGATGTAAAATCTAATGAAGGAGTAAAATTAGATGATTGAAATTGGTTTAGGCCACTACTTATCATTAGGAGCAATAATTTTTTTTCTAGGTGTAATTGGAATTTTTTTAAACAGAAAAAATGTAATCGTAATTTTAATGTCAATAGAACTAATTTTACTAGCTGTGAACATAAATTTAATTTCATTCTCGATTTTTTCTGGAGATATTGTAGGTCAAATTTTTACAATGTTAATCTTAACTGTTGCCGCTGCTGAAGCTGCAATCGGATTAGCTATAATTGTTGTTTATTACAGAAATAGAGGCTCTATTAGAGTGGAAGATATACATGGAATGAAGGGTTAAATGGAGTACGCAATTTTATTTTTACCATTACTGGGTTCGATAATTGGATATTTAGGCAAATCAGCAACAAAATATTTCTCAGAAATAATTACAAGTTTCCTCGTTAGCATTTCAGCAGTTTTATCAATTATAGTTTTCTGGAACGGTTTCCATAATGACATTTACGGGAATTATAAAATTTTCGAATGGATAAGTTCTGGTGATTTTACTGCTAATTGGTCAATAAATATTGATCCATTAAGCTCAGTGATGTTAGTTGTAGTAACTTTCATATCAGCTCTAGTGCATATTTATTCTATCGGATATATGAGCCACGATCCGCATAAGCCAAGATTTATGTCCTATTTATCATTGTTCACTTTTTCAATGTTAGCCTTAGTTGTTTCGGATAATTTTTTACAGCTCTTTTTTGGATGGGAAGGAGTTGGTTTGTGTTCTTATTTGTTGATAGGTTTTTGGTATAAAAAAGAAACAGCTAATGACGCTGCAATAAAAGCATTTATAGTAAACAGAATTGGTGATTTTGGATTAGCTATTGCAATTTTTTTAATTTTTTTCTTTTTCGGTACTATTAACTTCGACGAAGTATTTAATATTACAGAACAGTATGCTGAAACAAAACTAATTTTTTTTGGATTTGAATTAAATTTAATTACTCTAATTTGTGTATTTCTTTTTATTGGTGCAATGGGAAAATCTGCACAATTTTTACTTCATACTTGGCTACCTGATGCTATGGAGGGCCCAACACCAGTGTCAGCTTTAATTCATGCAGCTACCATGGTAACTGCTGGCGTCTTTCTAGTCGTTAGGTGTTCACCCATGTTTGAATATTCTCAAGTCGCACTAAATTTAGTTACGATAGTTGGAATGATAACTGCAATTTTTGCTGCATCTGTTGCGCTAGTTCAAAATGATATAAAAAAAATAGTTGCCTATTCAACTTGCAGTCAATTAGGCTACATGTTTTTTGCTGCTGGTGTTGGCGCATATCATGTTGCTATGTTTCATTTATTTACACACGCTTTTTTCAAAGCGCTTCTATTTTTAGGGGCTGGATCTGTAATACATGCTTTTAAGGATGAGCAAGATATCAGAAGAATGGGCGGGGTGAGAAAGAGACTACCTTTTACCTACTTTTACATGTTAATAGGAACGCTTGCATTAACAGGTTTCCCTTTACTTTCAGGTTTTTTTTCAAAAGACGCGATTATTGAATTTGCTTATTTAAAAAATTCTCATATTGGAAATTATGCAGCAACAATAGGCATCTTTACAGCTTTTTTAACTTCAATTTATTCATGGAGATTATTTTTTAAAACATTTCATGGCTCATACAATAATACAAAGATTTCATTAAATGATACTCACGAGTCACCAATGACTATGTTAATTCCACTATTTTTTTTAGGCCTAGGTGCAGTATTCTCAGGTTATTTTTTCAAAAACACTTTTATAGGTCATCACAGTGTGGATTTCTGGCAGGCGTCAATTTTTTTCTTAAATGAAATAAAACACGAAGCGATTCCAATTTGGTTTTTGTTAATTACTCCAGTTTTAGTTTCAATAGCAATACCAATTTCTTATTACTTATACATTTTAAATCCAAAAATTCTTGATGATTTTAAAAAAACTAATAGTCCTTTATATAATTTTTTACTGAATAAATGGTATATAGACGAATTATATGAAAAACTTTTTGTAGAACCATCAAAAAAAATTGGCTCTTTTTTCTGGAAAAATGGCGATATAGGAGTCATAGACAAGTTCGGTCCAAATGGCATCTCTAAATTAGTAAAAATGATATCAAATAAAACTGGTCGTTTACAAACTGGATTTATTTATGATTACGCTTTCGTAATGTTATTGGGTTTATCAATTTTATTAACTTATTTAATTTTAAAATAAAATGAATTTTCCTATTCTTTCTACTTTAATTTTTTTACCACTTTTAAGTTCACTCTTTATATTTTTATCAAGAGATAAAAAAAATAATAATTCTATTTATATATCTTTATTTAGTAGTATTGCTACTTTCCTACTTTCTTTGTTTTTATGGTATTCTTTAGATAATAATAGTGCCGAATTTCAATTTGTTGAAGAAAAATCCTGGATAAACAATTATATTAAATTTAAATTAGGGGTAGATGGAATTTCAATTTTATTTATAGTTTTAACTACCTTCATCACACCTATATGCATAATTTCATGTATAAATAGTATTAAGACTAGAGTTAAAGAGTTTCTTATCGCAATATTAATTTTAGAAACTTTTATGATCGGTGTGTTTTGTTCACTTGATCTCGTTATATTTTATTTATTTTTTGAGGCAGGTTTAATTCCAATGTTTTTGATAATTGGGGTATGGGGAGGTCCAAGAAGAGTTTATTCTGCATTTAAGTTCTTTTTATTTACTCTACTTGGATCAGTTTTAATGCTAGTAGCTATAATAGTTATTTATTGGTTAACTGGTACAACTGATATAACCGAGATTTATAAAATTAAAATTCCAAAAGATTATCAAAATATACTTTGGTTAGCATTTTTAAGTTCTTTTGCTGTAAAAATGCCAATGTGGCCAGTTCATACTTGGCTTCCGGACGCACATGTAGAGGCGCCAACTGCTGGATCTGTTATACTGGCAGCGATACTATTAAAAATGGCTGGATATGGATTTCTGAGATTTTCAATTCCTATGTTTCCTATCGCGTCAGAATATTTTACACCACTTATTTATTCCTTAAGTATAATTGCAATAATTTATACATCATTAGTTGCATTAATGCAGGACGATATGAAAAAATTAATCGCCTATTCATCAGTTGCTCATATGGGCTATGTGACTTTAGGTATTTTTACACTTACAAAACAAGGTATAGAAGGAAGTATATATCAAATGATAAGTCACGGTCTTATTTCTGCAGCACTATTTTTGTGTGTAGGGGTTGTCTATGACAGGCTTCATTCGAGAATGATAAGTTCATATGGAGGTTTAGTTAGTTATTTACCTAAATACTCTTTTTTATTTATAGTATTTGCTTTGGCTGCTCTTGGACTACCTGGAACTTCGGGATTTTTGGGCGAATTTCTTGTATTAACAGGGGCTTTTCAAAAAAGTTACTTGGCTGCAATGCTAGCAACGTTTGGAGTAGTTCTTGGTGCAGCATATATGTTATGGCTTACAAAAAGAGTGATTTTTGGAACTATAAATAATGTAGAAATTAAAAATTTAAGCGATGTTAACAAATCTGAAATTATAATGTTAGCGACATTAGCTTTCTTTGTGATATTTTTTGGTTTTTACCCACTTCCGTTAATGGAAACTTTTAGTGTATCAGTTAATAGCTTAATCGATAATTATCAAATAGCGCTAATTTCAAATTAAAGATGATTACTAATTTAAATATATTGATTCCTGAAATCTTCTTATCTTTGTCAACTTTTTCTATCTTAATGATTGGCGTCTTTTTAAAAAAAAGTTTTAATATAATTTTTAATCTTTCCTCATTAATAATAATTGTTACTATAGCAATTATAATCTCTAGTCCAAATAGCGAAGAAAAGATATTTTTAGAAAGTTTTACTAGGGATGCTTTTTCTAATTACTTTAAAGTTCTGATACTTTTATCGTCATTATTTGTTCTTAACTCATCTAAAAATTTCATTGTTGAAAATAAACTAGATAAGTTTGAATACCCTATAATAATTTTGTTATCAATTTTAGGGATGTTTTTTATGGTAAGTTCCAATGATTTAATACTTTTTTACTTAGGTTTAGAATTACAATCTTTATCACTTTATATTCTTGCATCAATAGATAGAGATAATTTGAGATCAACAGAGTCAGGAATAAAGTATTTTGTATTAAGCGCGTTATCCTCAGGTTTATTATTATACGGATGTTCGTTATTATACGGATTTACCGGCTCTACAAATTTCGATTTAATTGCAAGTCAACTTAATAAAGAAAATACAGGTGCAGTATTTGCAATGGTATTTATATTAGTAGGACTTGCTTTCAAGGTATCTGCAGTACCCTTTCACATGTGGACCCCAGATGTTTACGAAGGGGCGCCAACATCTATAACAAGCTACTTTGCTGTTGTACCAAAAGTAGCTGGTTTAGCATTATTAATAAAATTTATGTTTATACCATTTTCAAATATTTTATTGGAATGGCAAACAATTATAATATTTATTTCAATTGCTTCGATGATTTTAGGCGCTGTTGCAGCTATGGTACAAAAAAATTTTAAAAGACTTCTCGCATATAGCTCTATAGGGCATATTGGTTATGCACTAGCTGGAGTTGCCACTGGAGCAGTATCAGGTTACGAAAGTGCAATAGTTTATATTTCAATTTACGTAATCATGAATATTGGAGCTTTCTCTTGTTTATATTTATTGAAAAAAGATGGTGAATATAGAGAAAATATTTCTGATTTATCTGGCATTTCAAAAAAACATCCTCTTCTAGCAATTTCATTTTTAATAATTTTATTTTCTTTAGCGGGAGTTCCACCGCTTGGAGGATTTTTTGCTAAATTTTATGTTTTTGTTGCGGTATTAGAGAGAGAAATGTACACACTAGCAATTATAGGTTTGCTTACAACTGTAATGTCAGCCTTTTACTACCTTAAAATTATAAAAACTATTTATTTTGATGACAGTATTATTGCTTTTGAACAAACAAAAAATAGAACCGCTCAAATTTCTATTTTTGCTAGCTGCACAATCTTAATAACATTTTTTTTATATCCATCCATTTTAAATAATTTAGTTAATTCTTTATTCATAAGTTGATGAAGATTAAGTTAAAAAAATATAAAAAAGTAAAAAGTACGAATGACATCGCTTTAAAGCTTATAAAAAAAAATAATTCTTGCCCAATGCTAGTTACCTCTGAACAACAAACTAATGGGAGAGGAAGAGTTGGAAAAAAGTGGATTTCTGAAAAAGGCAATCTTTTTATTTCTTTATTTTTTAAGCTCGACCAAAAAAAAATTAATTTTAAACAATTCGCTGTACTGAATGCGTTTTTACTTAAAAAAGTCATCTCAAAAAATATTTCAAAAAAAATAAGAATTAAATGGCCGAATGACATCCTATTTAATAAAAAGAAATTTTGTGGGATTTTGCAGGAGTTAATTAAATTTAACGACTTCGATTATTTAATTGTAGGTATAGGTCTAAATACTAATGTAGCTCCAGAAAACAAAAGCTTTAAATCAACTTGCTTAAAAAATATATTAAAAAAAAAGGTTAATAACCAAAAAATTATGAAAGATATATTAATTGCTTACGAGAAACTCCTTAGTGAAAAAAATAAATTTTCATTCGTGGATCTTAAAAGGAAGTATAAATAATACAAATGAATTATATCATCGGAGATATTGGAAATACATCAACAAGAATTTGTATTTTAAATGATAAATCAAAAATATTAAAGTCGGTAATTTTTGATACAAAAAAAATTTATTTGAAAGGCTATATTAACAATATTTTCAAAAAACTTTCAAAAAAAAATATTAAAAGAGAAGTGCTTTTTTCATGCGTGGTACCACTAGCTTTAAAAAAAATAAAAAAAGTTTTAAAGAAAGCTAATTATAAGATTTTTGAAATTAAAAATCTAAATTTGAAAAAGATAATTAAAATAAATATAAGAAATATCAAACAATTAGGCTCTGATAGAATTGTTAATTCTGTAGAAGCAAAAAGATTTAAAAATTGTCTAATTATAGATTTTGGGACAGCTACTACATTTGATATTATAAGAAATGGAGCTTACGAAGGTGGTGTTATCGCTCCAGGTGTGAAACTATCTATTAAAAATTTAAGTCAATCTACTGCTTTGCTTCCTATTTTTAGTTTGAAAAATAAACAAAAGAGCTATGGTAAAAATACTAAAGATGCTCTAAACGCAGGATTTATTTGGGGTTATGATGGATTAATAAATAATATAATTAATAAGATTACACATAATTGGAAAATGAATTATAAAATTATACTTACGGGTGGGTACGCTAATTTATTTAAAAAAGTTATTAAGAGAAATGTTATTGTGGATCAAAATATCACGATCAAAGGAGTTTCAAAAGTTTATAAAGAATTATTATGAGCAAAGAGGAATTACTTTTTTGTCCTTTAGGGGGATCAGGTGAGATAGGCGCGAATATGAATTTGTATGCCTATGGAAAAGAAGATGATCAAAAATGGATTATTGTAGATATGGGTGTCTCATTCGCTGACGATTCAGTTCCTGGAGTTGATCTAATCATGCCTGATGCGGGTTTTATAATAGATAAAAAAGATGATTTATTAGGAATTGTTCTTACACATGCTCACGAAGATCACATTGGGGCAGTCGCACATATATGGCCTTACTTAAAATGTAAAATATATGCAACACCATTTACTTCTGCACTTATTCTTGAAAAATTTAAGGAGAAGAAAATTGAAATTTCGTCTTATCTGGAAGTTGTTGCACTTAACAGTAAAATAAAACTTGGAAATTTCGAGATTGATTTTGTTACACTAACTCACTCTATATTAGAGCCGAATGGTCTAAGCATTAAAACACCACTTGGAACAGTTTTGCATACGGGTGATTGGAAAATTGATCCAAACCCACTAATTGGAAGTCAGATTGATGAACAGAAACTAAAATCTATTGGTAATAGAGGTGTGTCAGCAATGATATGCGATTCGACAAATATATTTAGCCCAGGTAGGGCAGGATCAGAGTCTGAAGTTAGAGATAATCTTTTAAGAATAATGGAAATTAAAACTAACAGGATTTTAGTAACATCATTTGCTTCAAACGTGGCTAGAATGGAGTCTATTTTTTACTGTGCAAAAAAAACTGGAAGAAATATTTGTCTGGTAGGCAGATCAATGCAGAGAATTTATAAGGCTGCTAGAAAATGTGGCTATCTAAAAGGTCTTGTTGAACCTTTAGAGCCAAAAGACGCAAAAAAAGTTTCAAAAAATAAAATCTTATATTTAGCCACTGGGAGTCAAGGAGAACCAATGGGAGCTATGAATAGAATAATCAATGGTGTTCATCCGGAAGTATTCTTGGAAAGTGGAGATTGTGTTATTTTTTCCTCAAAAATTATTCCAGGCAATGAAAAAAAATTATATCACTTACAAAATTTGATAGTAAAAAATAAGATGGAAATGATTAGTGAAGAAAATGCTTTTGTTCATGTTTCTGGACACCCTAATAGAGATGATTTGAAAGATATGTATAATTGGGTTAAACCTCAATGTGTAATACCTGTTCATGGAGAACATAGACATATGGCAGAACACGTCTCTTTTGCTAAAGAAATGCAAGTTCCAAAAACATTGTTAATTGAAAACGGAGACATTATAAAAATTTTACCAGGAAACAAACCAGAAATAATTGATAAGGCGCCATCTGGTAAGATTTATCTTGATGGAAATGTAAATGTTGAAACTGACTCGAAATCTATAAAAGATAGAAAAAATTTATCTTTGAATGGATATCTTGAGATTACTTTAATTGTTACAAATAATGGAAATATTAAAAAACCAGTCATTTCTTACAAAGGCATACCTGAAAAGAATGAGGAAAATACTTTTTTATTTGATATGGAAGATGAAATAATGAATATATGCAGGACTTTCTCAATGGATAATAAAAAACAGCAACAAAATTTGATTGAAACTCTTAAACAAAATTGTAGAAGAATAGTAAGAGAAAAAACAGGTAAAAAACCGTTTACTAATATCAATATTGCTAGGATTTAATGGGTATAACAGGCTCTATAATCGTTTACGTAATGATTTGGTGGATAATTTTTTTTTCAGTACTGCCAATCGGAATTCAATCAAATAAGGAAGTTTTTAAGGAAAAAATTGAGGGAATGGATCCCGGAGCTCCAAAAAATCCAAATATTGCAAAAAAATTTTTTATTACTACTTTAATTACTACTGTAATATTTTCAGTAATATATTATCTTGCTAAAGCAGAACTATTAAATTTAAGAGAATTTTTACAATAAATGTTTCTTTCAAAACTTTTTATACCTATCTCGAAAGATCTTCCAGCAGAAGCAAAAATTAAATCACATCAATTAATGCTTAGAACAGGTATGATAAAACAATCTTCAGCGGGTATTTATTCTTGGCTTCCACTTGGTTTTAAAGTTATGAAAAAAATTGAGCAAATTGTCAGAGAGGAACAAAATGCAATTGGAGCTCAAGAAATGTTGATGCCAACAATACAATCATCTGAAATATGGAAAGAAAGCGGAAGATATGACGATTATGGTGAAGAGATGTTAAGAATTAAAGATCGTCAAGGTAGGGAAATGCTTTATGGACCAACTAATGAGGAACTAATTACAGATGTATTCCGAGCAAGTGTTAAATCTTATAAGTCTCTACCTCAACTTCTTTATCACATACAGTGGAAATTTAGAGACGAAATCAGACCAAGGTTTGGAGTTATGAGATGTAAAGAATTTTATATGAAAGATGCATACTCTTTTGATCTTTCAGATGAAGAGGCAAATAAATCTTACAATAAAATGTTTTTTTCTTATTTAAAAACATTTAACAGACTAGGTTTAAAAGCTATACCAATGGCTGCTGATACAGGCCCTATTGGGGGAGATCTTTCACATGAATTTGTAATAATTGCAGAGACTGGAGAAAGTAAGATTTACGCCGATAAAAATATTATTGATATCGATCTTAACCAGTATGAACTTAATGATGGCTCCTTAAGTAAAATGAGAGAAGATATAAGCAAAATATATGCAGTCACTGATGAAAAATATAAAAAAACAGATTTTGATAATCACGTTAAAAAAGAAAATCAAATGATTACCAAAGGAATTGAAGTAGGTCATATTTTTTATTTTAGTGATAAGTATTCTAAACCTATGAATTGTTTAATTGATGATAAAGATGGAAAAAAAACGTCAGTAAAAATGGGTTCATATGGAATAGGTGTTTCAAGATTGGTTGGTGCAATTATTGAAGCAAATTACACCAAAGATATAATGAAATGGCCTAAATCAATATCGCCATTTGATGTTGTAATTATCCCAAGCATTTCTAAAAATAATAAGGAAAACTTAGAAAAAGCTGAAAAAGTTTATAAAAAACTTAAAAAACAAAATATTGACGTATTGTTAGACGATGTTGATGAAAATATGTCAAATAAATTTAAAAAACACGATTTAATTGGGGTTCCTTATCAAATAATAATAGGTTCAAAATCTGATGGAGATAATTTTGAATTTAAAGAATTAAACTCTCAAAGCGAAATATTAAATCTTGATAAAATCCAATTAAAATTAAAAAGCTAAAACATTGTTTACAAAAGCAGAGAGACTTATTTCATTAAGAAATTTAAGACCTAAAAAAAAGGAAGGTTTTTTAAAAATCATTTCGATATTCTCCTTTTTAGGGATAATGCTTGGCGTAGCAATTTTAATTATTGTGATGTCAGTGATGAATGGTTTCAAAACAGATCTTACTAATAAAATCTTAGGACTTAATCCTCATGTTGTTATTCAACCAAATAGTTTTGAAATAGATGAAGAGTTTATTGTAAATATAAAAAAGAATTTTAAAGAAATTAGATTAAGTAAATCTTATACAGGTGAAGGCATAACAATTAGCAACAATAATGCTAAAGGAGTGATTTTAAAAGGCGTTGACAAAAATGAAAAAAATATAATTAAATTTTTTGAAGAATATACTTCTAAGGGAAAACTTGAAAATTTTAAGTCAAATCATGTATTTATTGGATCAGAACTTGCTTTTGATTTAGATCTTCAGATGGGAGATACATTAAATTTAATGTCATCAGCATTTGTATCTACTCCTTTAGGGAGTTTACCAAAACAAGAAAACTTCAAAGTTGGTGGAATATTTAATACTGGTTTTTTAGAGTTTGATAAAAATATAGTTTTTTTAAATATACAGGATGCGCTGTCAATATTTGATAAAACTGAAAAAGACCAAAATGTTGAGATATACTTAGATGATCCTATTAAAGCCAATTATTATAAGAAAAAATTTGAGAAAATAAATCAAAATTTTTTCATTTACACGTGGTCAGATTTAAATAAGTCTCTTTTTAGCGCACTTAAAGTGGAGAGAAACGTAATGTTTATTATCCTCTCTCTTATAGTGGTCGTAGCTGCTTTTAATATAATTTCCGGTTTAACAATACTTATTAAAAACAAAACTAAAGAAATAGCTATTTTAAAAACATTAGGTTTAAGTAATAAATCTATAAAAAAAACTTTTTTTCTTACTGGTTTGACAATCGGATTTTTTGCTACAATTAGTGGAGTAATTTTAGGGATTCTATTTTCAATTAATATTGAAAAATTACGAATTTTTCTCTCCTCTTTTTTTAATTTAGAAATATTCCCTTCCGATATTTATTTTTTAGATAAATTACCTAGTGAAATTAATTTAAATTCCATTTTTATTATTTTTTTAATATCAATAATAATTTCAGCTATTGCCTCATATTTGCCGGCAATGAAAATTTCTAAGATGAGTACATTCAGAGCTTTAAGATATGAATAAAATTATACTAGAAACAAATAATTTAAAAAAAAGCTTTAATCATGCAGATGGTAAAATTACATTATTTGAAAATTTTAATATTAAGATCAAAGAAGGAGAACTGGTGGCTTTAGTAGGTCCTTCGGGTTCAGGTAAATCATCTCTACTTCATCTATTAGCACTACTTGATGATCCTACAAAAGGTGAGATTATTTTAAATAAGCAAGAGACTCAACA
This sequence comes from uncultured Pelagibacteraceae bacterium, assembly GCA_902613545.1. Classification (GTDB taxonomy): domain Bacteria; phylum Pseudomonadota; class Alphaproteobacteria; order Pelagibacterales; family Pelagibacteraceae; genus Pelagilacustribacter. Next base: position 90,446 of record CACMHW010000002.1, on the reverse strand, counting down.
CTTGTCAAATTATCAGAAAGATGAGTTAAGAAGAAGTAGTGTTTCAATTATATTTCAAGATAACAATTTACTAACTGATTTTACAGCAATTGAAAACGTGATGATGCCTTTAATAATCAAAGGTGAAAACACTAAAGAGATTTTTAAAAAGGCCGAACAAATTTTAAAAAATGTAAAAATTTTTAATAGGTCAAAACATTTTCCAAACCAACTGTCTGGAGGTGAGCAACAAAGAATAGCAATAGCTAGAGCTCTCATAGCAGAAACCAAAATAATTTTAGCAGATGAGCCCACAGGCAATTTAGATTTTAAAACTTCTAAAGAAATTTTTTCACTTTTTTTAAAATTAAAAAAACTAAAAAAAACAATAATTTTTGCAACTCATAATAGAGAACTTGCCAACAGGGCCGATTACAAGTTGTATATTTCTCAAGGTACTATAAAACGAGTTAATGCTCGTTAATAATATATTCAACAATATAAAAATTCACACTCAATATTCAATATGTGAAGGAGCTATCAAAATTGATGAACTTGCAGAGTATTGTAAAGCCAAAAAGATCAGATGTCTTGGTCTTGCTGACAATTATAATCTTTGTGGAGCACTTGAATTTTCTGAAAAATTATCAAAAGCTGGTACTCAACCAATTATTGGCACGCAAATAAACTTAAAAGAAGATAACATCATAGGTAAAATAACTTTATATGCAAAAACAGAAGATGGTTATAAAAATTTAACGAAGCTTTCATCACTTAGTTATCTCAAAAGTAATGAGGATGAGGAACCTGCTTGTAATTTAACAGATTTAATAAAAAATAGTAAAGATTTAATTTTATTAACTGGAAGTTATAGAGATTTTTTTGGGAAATTGTTACATTTCAATAAAATAAAGAATTTCAATGAAACAATTGATTTATTAAAAAAACATTTTACTAATAGAATTTATATTGAAATTCAAAGACACAATGAAAATAACGAAAAAAACTTTGAAAATCACCTTTTAAATGTTTCAAAATCCACCCAGATCCCTTTGATTGCTACTCAGGAAGTATTTTATCTAGATAAAGATATGTACGAAGCACACGATGCATTGACTTGTATTGGAAAAAAAAATTTTGTTGATGATAAAAATAGATTTAGATTTAGTAATCAACACTTTTTAAAAAACCACGAAGAATTAGAAAAATTGTACTCTGATATACCAGAAGCATTAGAAAATAATTATAATTTTCACTTACGGTTTAATTTTAAGCCAAATAAATCTAAGCCCATTTTACCCTCGATAACTAATGACAATCTAAATTCCCCAAAGGAAGAATTAACCAAACAAGCTCAAGAGGGTTTGGAAAATAGGATGAAAAATTTTATTTTAAAAAAGAACTCTTCCAAAACACATAAAGAGATAGCTGAAATTTATAAAGACCGGCTAGATCATGAGATAAATATTATAAATTCCATGGATTATTCCAGCTATTTTTTAATTGTTTCGGATTATATAAAATGGGCTAAAAAAAATTCAATTCCTGTTGGACCGGGAAGAGGTTCTGGAGCAGGATCCTTAGTAGCATATTGTCTAGATATCACTGATCTTGATCCAATAGAATATGACTTAATTTTTGAGAGATTTTTAAATCCAGATCGAATTTCAATGCCAGACTTCGATATAGATTTTTGCGAGGAAAAAAGAGATCAAGTTTTTGAATACTTAAAGAAAAGGTACAAAGATGGCGTTGCTCATATAATTACTTTTGGAAAACTTAAAGCAAGAATGGTATTAAGAGATGTTGGTAGAGTTATTGGTCTACCTTATGGACATGTTGATCGAATATGTAAAATGGTACCCTTTGATCCATCTCGACCGTTAACTCTTCAAGAGTCTATAGATAGAGAGCCAAGATTTAAAGAAGAGGTAAAAAATAATGCAAAGGTAAAAAAATTATTAGAACTATCTTTAAAACTTGAGGGATTAAATAGAAATATGGCAACCCATGCGGCAGGAGTAGTTATTGCAGGAGATAAACTTGCAGAGCAATTTCCACTTTACGTTGACCATGGTTCTAATCTTGTATTGCCCTCAACTCAATACGATATGTATTCATCAGAAAATGCTGGTCTAGTAAAATTCGATTTATTAGGTTTGAAAACTCTTACAGTTATTGACAAAACCTTAAAAAGATTAAAAACAAAAAACATAGACTTAGACATATCCAAAATAAATCAAAACGATGAGAAAGTTTTCTCACTTCTTTCAACTGGGGAGACAACAGGTCTATTTCAATTAGAAAGTGCTGGAATGCGAGAGGCTATAAAACAAATGAAACCAAATAAATTTGACGATATAATTGCATTGGTTGCTTTGTATCGACCAGGTCCGATGAGCAATATCACTATTTACAACGATTGCAAGAATGGTTTTAAAGAGCCAGACTATATTCACCCGATACTAAAAAATATTTTAAAATCAACGTATGGGATCATCATTTATCAAGAACAAGTAATGCAAATCGCTCAAACATTAGCAGGTTTTACCGCTGGAGAAGCTGATATTTTAAGAAGGGCAATGGGAAAGAAAAAAAAAGCTGAGTTAGATAAACAAAAAGAGAGATTTATCAATGGTGCAATTAAAAATGGAATTACTAAAGATGTTGCTAATTTTGTTTTCACAAAAATTGAACCATTTGCACAATATGGTTTTAACAAAAGTCATGCAGCAGCATATGCAATGATTGCTTATCAAACAGCTTATTTAAAAACTTATCATAAAGAGGATTTTATTGCTGCTACCATGTCAACAGAATTAACCAATACTTCAAAATTAAGAGAGTTTGTAGAGGAATTAAGAAGATTAAAAGTTGAAATTGTAAGACCTGATATAAATAAATGTTTTGCAGAATTTAAAGCACTAAATGGAAAAATCTATTATGGTTTAGGTGCGATCAAAAATGTTGGTTATGAGGCAATTTCAAATATAATCAATGAAAGGGAACGCAATGGAAAGTATAAATCATTTGATAATTTTATATCAAGAGTTGACTCAAAAGATATAAATAAATTACAACTTGAGGGACTTACAAAAGCAGGGGTTTTCGATTGTTTTGAAAAAGATAGAAATAAAATATTCATCTCAATTCCGAAAGTTATTCAACAAAATAAAAATATAAATCAAGATAAAGAAAATAATCAATCGAGTCTGTTTGGAAGTAGCGAGGGTGAGGATAATCAATTTGAATTTTTACCTTCAAAACCTTGGAAAGAAAAAGAGCTTTTAACCGAAGAATTTAAATCCCTTGGATTTTACATTTCTAACCATCCGTTAAATGAATATGAAGAAATATTTAATCAATTAAAAATAACTTCATTTCATCAGTTTAATAAAGACGAAACTAGTGAAGGTTTAGTAGCCGGAACTATCATGTCAATACAGGAGAAAAAAAGCGCAAAAGGTACTCCATACGCAATTGTTAAATTCAGCGATAAAAAAGGTGAATTTGAGCTATTTTTATTCTCAGAAGTATTAATTAATAATAGAGACAAATTAAAAGAAGCCGAGTCCTTTGTTTTAACTGTACAAAAAGACAAAGCTGCGGAAAATTCTCCTAGAAGAGTAAATGTTAAAAAAATATTAAGCTTAGACGAAGTGCTTAACAAGCCGTATTCCAAGGTTACAATTGAATTAAGCGAAAATTATAAATTAAATGAGTTAAAAGAAATTTTATCTAAACAAGGGGAAACCGAGATAAGTTTGATTGTTAAAATAAAAAATAAAAAAGCTCATTATTCTTTTCAAAAAAATCGAAAATTTGATTTCAATCATTTAAAGGTCTTAAAAGCTAAGAAATACGTGACAAAAATAACTGTTTAGAGTATTGATTTTTTAATCTGTTTCTATATATCAGAAGCTAATTTCGCACACAGTTACAAGGGTAAATCCCTACCGGTCCAAAATTTGGAATTACTGTGGTGGGTTAACCGGAAAAATAAAATGAACGTACCAAAAGTAGATATTAAACAACTATTAGAAGCCGGAGTACATCTCGGCCATAAAACGTTAAGATGGAACCCAAAAATGAAAAAGTACATTTTTGGTGAAAAAAACTCAATACATATAATAGACCTTACTCAAACAGTAGAGTTTATTAAAAACGCACTTGTTCAAGTTCACAAAATTATCTCAAGCGGAGGAAAGCTTCTTGTTGTTTCGACCAAGAAACAAGCATCAGAACAGGTAAGCGAGCTAGCAAAAGAAACTGGTCAATACTTTGTAAACTACCGTTGGCTGGGAGGAATGCTTACTAATTGGAACACTATTCAAAATTCAATTAAAAGACTGAAAAAATTAGAAGATCAATTATCTAAAGAAAACTTAGGTTTTACAAAAAAAGAAATTTTAAAATTTGGCAAAGAAAAGGAAAAGTTAAAAAGATCACTTGGAGGTATTTCAGACATGAAAAAGACTCCAGATATAATATTTATCATCGATACAAATATAGAATCTTTAGCGGTAGCAGAGGCAAAAAAACTTGGTATTCCAATTATAGCAGTATTAGATACAAATTCAGATCCAACAGGAATAGATTTTCCAATTCCAGGTAATGATGATGCTCGAAGATCAATAAACTTATATTGTGAACTTTTAAAGAGTACAATCAAAGATGCTGAAAAAAATATTCAAGGTCTAGAAAAAAAAGAAGAGTCAACTAAGAAGATTTCCACTAAAAAAAAATAATTTTTTTTAATTTTCAATGTCAGATAAAAATTTATTAGAAAATATAAAAAAACTTCGAGAAATGACAGGTGTCGGGTTCAAGGATTGCAAGTTGGCTCTAGACGAAACAAAAGGTGATATAGATAAATCAGTAGAATATTTAAGAAAAAAAGGTATTGCAAAGGCTTCAAAAAAAATGAGCAGAACAGCCTCTGAAGGGTTAGTTCTTGTTAAAGAAGAACAGGGAAAAATTTCTATAATTGAAATTAATAGTGAAACGGATTTTGTTGCAAAAAATGAAAATTTTATAAGTTTTTGTAAAGAATTATCTGAATTGAATTTTATATTAAAGGGAAATTTAGAAAAATTAAACGACTCAAAGATGAAAAATAATATTTTGGTAAAAGATAATTTAGTAAACCTTATAGCAAAAATTGGAGAAAAAATTACTATAAGAAGATCTTTTTTTTTCGATAATGATAAAGGTATAAACTTTTTTTATGTACATTCCTCTTTAGAAAAAAATATTGGTAAAATAGTTTCTATTGTTAAGTTAGATAATATAATTAAAGGAAAAAATGATGAAATAGGATCTAAGATTGCAATGCATATCGCTGCATCAAACCCATTAGCTATTGAGTCTAAAGGGATTGATAAAAATATTATTGATAAAGAGTTAGAAATTATAAAAGCTGAAATTTCTAATTCTGGTAAACCACCAGAAATGGCTGAAAAAATTTCCAAAGGTAAAATTTCAAAATTTTTAAACGATAATTCACTTTTAACTCAGATTTGGATCATGGACCCAAAGAAAAAAGTTTCAGATATATTAAAAGAGAACAGTTTTGAAAAAGAGATAAAGGTGCTAAACTTTATAAGATATAAAGTTGGAGAAGGAGTATAATACGTGAGTGAATTTAATGAGAAAAGTTATTCCTCAAAAATGGATAAAAGTATCCAATCTTTTAAAAAAGATATTTCTACACTAAGAACTGGAAGAGCTAATACAAATATGCTTGATACAATTAAAGTAGATGTTTATGGGCAACTAATGCCTGTAGAACAACTTGCAACAATTAACGTTCCAGAAGCAAGATTAATATCAGTTCAGGTTTGGGATAAAACGAATGTAACACCTATAGAGTCGGCCATTCAAAAATCTGAACTCGGAATAAATCCTCAAATTGATGGTCAGACTATAAGACTAAGAATCCCTGATCTAACGGAAGAAAGAAGGAAAGAATTAATTAAAATATTAAAAAATATGGGAGAAAAAGGAAAAATTGCAATTAGAAACATTAGAAGAGAGGCTAATGAAGAATTAAAAAAAAAATTGAAAGATAAAATAATTTCCGAAGATTTAAGTAATAATTTTGAAAAAAATATTCAAAAATTAACAGATACGAGTATAGAAAATATTGAAAAAATTCTGGCTGCAAAAGAAAAAGAGATAATTCAGATATGAATAAGCTTAACCATATTGCCTTTATAATGGATGGCAATGGCAGGTGGGGCAAAAAAAAAAGAAAAAAAAGAAATTACGGTCATTTAAAAGGAGTTGATACAGTCAAAAAAATTGTAAAATCTTCAATAAGATTTAAAGTTCCAATTGTGACGTTTTATGTTTTTTCTTCAGAAAATTGGAAACGACCTAAAACAGAAATTTCATTTTTATTTAAATTAATAAAAAGTTACTTTACCAAAGAAATTCAGAGCGTCATATCACAAGGAATAAAAATTAACATTCTAGGTGACTTAAATAAGTTATCAAAAGAACTTAGAAGTGTACTCAAAAGAACAGAAAAATTAACAAAAAAAAACAAAAAAATCACTGTTAATCTAGCAATCAATTATGGATCAAGGCAAGAAATTTTTTATGCATTTAGAAAACTTAAAAAAAAAATAAATTTGAAAAATTTTAAAAAAAATCTTTATACAAAAAATATGCCAAACCCAGATATCCTCATAAGAACCGGAGGAAAAATTAGGCTAAGTAATTTTATGCTTTGGCAACTTGCTTATACTGAATTATTTTTTTTAAAAAAATTGTGGCCTGATTTCAATTCTTTAGACTTAAAAAAGATAATTTTAAAATATAAAAATATAAAGAGAAATTTTGGTTCAGTATGATTACTAATAATTTAAAAAAAAGAATATTTACCTCAGTATTATTGTTTATCCTTTTATTTTTAATATATAATTTTAATTTTTTTCTAATTTATACTTTAATAGTTTTAGGTGTTCTCTCCTTAATAGAATTTTATAATGCAATAGATAAGATAATTAAATCCAAGCTATTAACTTTATCCATGAATAGCATTTTCAGTATTTTTGTGAGTGTATTTTGTTATTTATTTTTGTTTTTTTCTTTTAATGCTCAATTAAAATTAATTATGTTTATAATTCTTTTAGGTTGTATATTTTCTGACATAGGAGGGTACTTATTTGGCAAGACATTTGGAGGGCCTAAATTAACAAAGATAAGCCCAAATAAAACTATTGCAGGATCAGTTGGATCACTTTTGATTTCAGCAACAACAGTCTTTGTTTTATTTTTTATTTTTTTTGGTATTTATAATTTAAATATTTTATTTGTAGGTCTGATCACATCTTTGGCTTGCCAAGCGGGAGATTTATTTTTTTCTTTTATAAAAAGAAAAGCAAAATTTAATGACTTTGGAAAATATTTACCTGGACATGGAGGTGTATTAGATAGATTAGACGGAATATTTTTTGGGGTTCCGTCAGGCTTATTGGCCTTAGCTATACTTAATTAAAATGAAAAAAAATATTTCAATACTTGGTGCAACTGGATCCGTAGGATTGAATACTTTAAAAATTATCGACGCAAAAAAAAAAGATTTTAAAATAATTCTATTGTCAGCAAATAAAAATTATAAACTTATTTGTAAACAAATTAAAAAGTATAAACCAAAATATTATATAATAAACAATTATTTTATATTTAAACTGGTTGAAAAAAAATTTAAGAATAAAAAAATTGAAATATTAAATAATTTCAATTTTAACTTTAGAAGAAAAAAAATAGACTTTGTAATTTCTGCAATACCTGGAATTGCGGGACTTCATCCGACACTTTTAATGATTAAATCATGTAAAACTATTCTCATTGCAAATAAAGAAGCAATAATTTGTGGATGGAGCTTAATTAAAAATACTGCGAAAAAAAATAAGACAAAGATTATTCCTGTTGACTCTGAACATTATTCTATTTTCAAAATGATACAAAATCATAAAATAAGTAGTATAAAAAAAATCTTCTTAACTGCTTCAGGGGGACCTTTTTTAAATCTTAAATATAATAAATTTAAAAATATTAGACCTAAAGATGCTTTAAGGCATCCTAAATGGAAAATGGGAAAAAAAATTTCAGTCGACTCTTCTACTCTTATGAATAAAATGTTTGAATTAGTCGAAGCTCAGAAATTATTTAATTTACCAAACAATAAAATTGATATTCTAATACATCCAAACTCTTTAGTTCATGCAATCGTGGAATTTAAAAATGGCTTAACACAATTTCTTTACCATGAAACTTCGATGGTTATACCTATAGCTAATGCTATATATGATGGGAATTTAAATATTACTGAATTTATTAAAAAAAATAAAATTTCCTTTGAAAAAAACAAAATTGAAAATTTGGTTTTTAAAAAAGTCGATAAAAAGATATTTCCTAGTATTTCACTTAAATCTAAAATAAATCAATTTCCGTCATCATCGATCATAATTAATGCTGCAAATGAAGTATTAGTCGATAATTTTTTGAGAAAAAAGATACCCTTTTTGAGTATATTTGAAATTATTAAGACCATTATGAACGATAGAAATTATAAGAAATATGCTGTAAAAAAGCCTATTAAAATTTACCAAATCAAATTGATAGACTCTTGGGCTCGAAGTATTACTGTGAAAAAAATTAAATTGAAAAAATAAATGAAAAAGTTCTTACCAATAATTTTAAGTGTTCTATTTGTTTTTGAGTCATCTTTAGCAGAAATTGTTAATGAAATACAGATTAGTGGAAATAAAAGAGTAAGCGATGAAACAATAAAAGTTTATGGAGATATAAAACCAAAGGGTTCAGATTTCAGTAATTCAGATATTAATAATATTTTGAAAAATCTTTATTCAACTAATTTTTTTGAGGACGTTAATGTTGAAATACGTAATAAGAAATTAATTATTAATTTAACTGAATATCCTGTGATCAATGAAATTATATTAATAGGAGAACAAAATATTAGAATACAAAATCAAATTAAAAAAGTAATAAGTTCTAAAGAAAAAAATTCTTTTATTAAAAATAATTTAAATAATGATATAAATTTAATAAAAAAACTATATTCTTCTTTAGGTTATAAGTTTACCCAAGTTGAAACAAAAGTAAGAAATATTGACGAAAATAATGTTGATTTAGCAATTGATATAGATAAAGGTGAAATTACAAGGATTTCAAAAATTTTCTTCACAGGCGATAAAAAAATTAAGGATAAAAGGCTAAGAGATATTATAGTAAGTGAAGAGGATAAGTTTTGGAAAGTAATTACAAGAAACACAAGATTTAATGAAAATCAAATAGAGTTAGATAAAAGACTTTTAATAAATTATTATAAAAATTTAGGATATCACGATATTAAAGTGACTTCATCATCCGCAGAAATACAAAACTCTCAAAATATCAATTTATATTATAGTATTGAAGCAGGGAAGAGATATATTTTTGCGAAAATAGATACGGTTCTAGACACAACATTTGATAAGAAAATTTTTTTTCCATTAAGAGAGAAATATAATGATTTAGTTGGAACTTATTATTCTCCATTCAAAATAAAAAAAATTTTAGAGGAAATCGACTCTATAATTGAAAATAATAATTTACAGTTTGTTGAACATTCGGTTCAAGAGACTATCGAAGGAGATAGAATTAATCTTTCATTTAACATTAAAGAGGGAGAAAAAATTATAGTAGAGAGAATTAATATTAAAGGAAATAATGTTACTAACGAAAGCGTTATAAGGAGTGAACTTTTATTAGATGAAGGTGATCCTTTTACCAACTTAAATCTTGATAAATCTGTTTCAAAATTAAAATCTAAGCAAATATTTAATTCCGTAAAATCTAAAGTTCTACCTGGCTCTAGCAATGATCAAAAAATAATTGAAATTAATATTGAAGAAAAACCAACTGGAGAATTGAGTGCCGGTGCTGGAATTGGAACAAACGGTGGAACTTTCGCTTTTGATATAAAGGAAAATAACTGGCTTGGGGAAGGAAAAATAGTAGGTCTAAATATTGAATTAAGCGAGGAGTCTTTAAAAGGAAAATTATTTTACACAAATCCAAATTATGACTTACTTGGTAATTCTATTGAGTATCATATACAAAATACTACGAATGATAAACCTGATCAAGGTTATGAGAATAAACTAATATCTTTCGGTGCAGGTACTTCATTCGAACAATATAAAGATATTTACACAAATTTGTCACTAAATTTTTCCTATGATGACCTAAGGACTAATAGTAATGCTTCGGCATCATTACAGAAACAGGATGGAGATTTTACAGAGTTGGCAGCTAATTATGGATTTACCTATGACAAGAGAAATAGATCGTTTATGCCAACGGATGGATCTGTATTTGGTTTTGTTCAATCATTGCCAATATATGCAGATAAACCTTTTATTGATAATACGTTTAGATTTAGCACATATCATGAATTTAATGAAAATTATGTTGGCTCAGGAAAAATATTTTTGTCAGCAATAAACGGCTTAAATGATGAGGATGTAAGATTAAGTAAAAGAAAATCATTAAGCACAAGGAGATTGCGAGGTTTTAGCAAGGGTAAAATAGGACCAGTTGATGGTAATGACCATATAGGTGGTAATTATGCGGCAGCAGTAAATTTTGATGTGAATTTGCCAAATTTATTACCAGACTCAAGTAACACAGACGTTTCTTTTTTTGTTGATTTTGGAAATGTATGGGAAGTTGATTATGATGACAGTCTTGATGATAGTAATAAATTGAGATCTTCTACAGGAATTAATGCTAGCTGGATATCACCTCTAGGACCTATGACTTTTACCTTATCAACAAATTTATCAAAAGCGTCTACTGATACAACCGAGTCATTTAATTTTAATCTAGGAACCTCGTTTTAATATGAACAACTTTGTAAAAAAAATATTTATTTTAATTTTACTTACTTTTTACAATTATAACGTAAATGCAGAAGTCCCTCATTTTATTGATTTTAAATACGTATTAAATGAGAGTAATGCAGGAAAAAAAGCACAGGACGAATTAAAGAAAAAACTAGCAACAGGTATCAAAAAAATTAAAGAAAAAGAAAAAACAATTCAAGAAGAGGAAAAAAAGGTAATTCAACAAAAAAAAATTATTAAACCTGAGGAATATAAGAATAAAGTAAAAGAATTGAGAACAAAAGTTTCAAATTTACAAAAAGAGAGAAATAAATTATTAGAGACAGTTTCTAAACAAAGAACTAATGCTAGAAATGAACTTTTGAAAAATTTAAATCCCATAATTGAGGAATATATGAAAGAGAAAAAAATTAGAATGGTAATTGAAAGAAAAAGTTTATTATTAGCTGACCAAAATCTTGATATTACAAAAGATATTATTGAACGATTAAATAAAAAACTTAAATCAATTAAGTTGAATTAAATTTGAATGAAATCAAATTTTTTTTTTTTAAAAAAAAATATTAAAATCGATAAAATTTTTCCAAATGTAAAATTTCAAAAAGGTTTTATCATAAATGAAGTTAAGCCTTTACATCTTGCTAAAAAAAACGATATATCTTTCTTTGACTCCTCTAAATATATATCATTAGCAAGTAATACGAATTGTGGAGCTTGTATCACTACGGAAGATTTACAAAAATATTTACCCAATAAAACTCAAAAAGTAATTGTTAAAAACGTATTATTTGAATTAGCTAAAGTTTTAAGAAAATTATATTTAAACGCTGATGTTGATTACCCAGATTTATCACTAAAAAAACCAAATAAAAATAAACATAAATTTGTTAAATTTGGTAATAATGTTTTAATTGGTAAAAACGTAAAAATCGGTAAAAACACAATAATTGGATCAAACAGTGTTATAGAACATGATGTTTTAATTGGAAAAGATTGTGTCATAGGGTCTGGAGTTATAATTAAGAATTCTATAATTGGAGATAGGGTAGTGTTACAAGATAAATGTATGATTGGACAAAAAGGATTTGGTTTTATCCCTCTTAAAGGGAAAAATATAAAATTTCCTCATATAGGAAAAGTTTTAATTAAAGATGATGTTGAGATAGCTACAGGTTGTACAATTGATCGTGGTTCTGTTGATGATACTATTATTGGAAATAATACTTATTTGGATAACCAGGTGCATGTCGCTCATAATGTTCAAATAGGTTCTAATTGTATGATTGCCGGACAAGTTGGGTTCGCTGGAAGTACAAAAGTTGGAAATAATGTTTCTATAGGTGGTCAAGCAGGCATCTCGGGCCATTTAAAAATTGGAAATAATGTAAAAATAGGAGGAGGTAGCGGTGTAGTAAAAGATATCTCAGATAATCAAATTGTTATGGGATATCCAGCAGTTCCAATAAAAAATTTTTTAAGAAATTTAAAAAAATGAGTATTAAAGAAATAGATAAAAAAACTATTGAGAGTTTATTACCTCATAGAGAACCAATGTTATTAATTGATAAATTAATAAATATAGTTCCGCTTAAATCTGCTACTGCAATTATGTACGTAAAAAAGAATGGTTTTTATGTTCAAGGTCATTTTCCTGGTCAGCCAGTTATGCCCGGCGTCTTAATCGTCGAGGCATTTGGTCAAGCTGCTGCTGCTCTGACTGCTCATGGTATAGATCCAAAGGAGTATAAAGATAAATTGGTTTTTTTAATGAGTGTTGATAAAGCCAGATTTAGAAATCCAGTCATTCCTGATTGTGAATTAAATTTAGAAATAGAGGCAATAAGATCTCACGGAAGAGTTTGGAAATATAAAGGAACTGCTAAAGTTGAAGGAAAAAGAATGGCTGACGCAGAGTGGTCAGCAACAATTGTAGATAGAAAATAATGATACACAACTCAAGCGTAATCGATAAAAAAGCAAAAATATCAAAAAAAATTAAAATAGGACCTTTCTGCTATGTTGGACCAAATGTAGAGTTGAAAGATGATGTTGAATTAATTTCGAACGTTCATATAGAGGGAAATACTAGCATCGGTAAAGGAACAAGAATCTTTCCTTTTGCAAGTATTGGAACGCAGCCTCAAGATTTAAAATTTAAAGGTGAAAAAAATAATTTAGTAATAGGAGAGAATAATTTAATTAGAGAGTATGTTACTATTAATCCCGGTACTGAAGGAGGAGGCTCCGAAACAATAATTGGTAATAATTGTTTGTTTATGATTTCTTCACATATAGCTCACGATTGTAAGATCGGAAATAATGTTATAATCGCTAACAATGTTCCCTTAGGAGGTCATGTTACTATAGAGGACTCCGTAGTTATTGGAGGTAATTCTGCAGTTCAACAATTTACGAGAATAGGAAGGCTTGCGATGATTGGAGGAATGACCGGAGTATTAAAAGATGTTATACCTTTTGGACTATCTATAGGAAATAGAAATTTCTTACAAGGTCTTAATTTGATAGGTCTAAGAAGACATAAATATGAAAATCAAAAAATTATCGGACTAGATAAAGCATTCAAAGAAATATTTTCATCCAAAAATTTGCATGAAAATCTAAACAAAATAAATGGTGAGTATAAAGATAACGAGCTAGTGGGTGAAGTAATAAGATTTATAGAAAAAGATAAAAAAAGACCGATTTGTGCACCACAAAATTAGATAACTTATGATTGGGCTTATTTTTGGTGAAACAGAATTTCCAAAATACATATTAAAAAAAATTAAAAAGAAAAGTAAATATTTAATTATAGATTTAACAAAAAAAAAAATATTTAAAAAAGATAGAAATTCTTACTCAGTATCTATTGGTCAATTTGGCAAAATTATTTCAATACTGAAATCAAAAAATTGTAAAAAAGTTTTATTTGCTGGAAAAGTAACAAAACCAAATTTTAAATCTGTAAAATTAGATTTTAAAGGAATTTATTATATGCCAAAAATTATAAAAAGTTCAAAATTAGGGGATGCAGCAATTTTAAAACAAATAATTAATATTTTAAAAAAAGAAAAGATTCAAACTGTTAGCTCAAACAAATTTACTCCAGAAATAAGTCTGCCCAAGGGAAATTACACAACAATTAAACCAAATGCCTCTGATAAAAAAGATATTCTTTGTGGGCAAAAAGCTCTTAAAAAGTCTGGTAATTTCTCTTTTACCCAAGGCGCTATTTGTAGAAATAATAAAATTTTAACAATTGAGGGAAGTGGCGGAACACAAAAAATGATTAAAAAAGTGAAAAAAATAACTAAATTCCCTAATGGAGTACTAATAAAATTCCCAAAAAAAAGACAAGATTTGAGAGTCGATCTTCCAACCGTAGGATTAGAAACTTTGAAACAATGTAAAATGGCAGGACTAAAAGGAATAGTTCTAAAACATAAATTAAATATTTTTTTAAATAAAAGTCAAAGTGTTCAATATGCAAATAGAAATAAAATGTTTATTTTAATTAAATGAAAAAATTATTATCAATTTTTCTTCTATTATTCACCAATTTAAGTGCTGAAGACTTTAAATTAGAGAAAATTGTAAAAGGGTTTGATAGCCCATGGAGCTTAACATTTATAGACAACCAAAACTTATTGGTTACAGAAAAACCAGGAAATATAAAATTTATAAATTTAAAAGAAAAAAAAATAAAAGATATAAGCCATAATCTTAAAGTCTTAGAAGATGGCCAGGGAGGGTTATTAGATATACTTCACAATGACAGCGTTGTATTTGTGTCATACTCTGAAAATAGATCAAACGGAATGTCTAGCACCTCTGTTGCAAGAGCAAAACTTAATACTGAAAAACTTAATTTTAAAAACATCTTTCAAGCCCAACCCCCTATAAATTCAGGATATCATTTTGGATCTAGACTAGTTATAAAAAAAAAACATTTGTATGTAACTGCTGGTGAGAGAGGACAAGGAATGATAGCTCAAGATCATACTAAACATCCTGGAAGTATTATAAGAATTAACTTAGATGGATCGATACCAAAAGATAATCCAAAATTTATTAATAAAAAAGATTGGTTACCTGAAATTTATCAAATTGGAGTTAGAAATCCTCAGGGCATGTCTCTTTCACCATTTGATGACAAAATATATTTGACCAATCATGGTGCTAGAGGGGGTGATTGGTTTGGGACAGCAAATTTTGGAGAAAACTATGGTTGGAAGATTTTAGGTTGGGGAGGAACTAATTACTCTGGAACTAAAATTGGTCCAAAATGGAAACCTGGCTTTACAAAAGCAATAAAGTACTGGGTTCCTTCTATCGCAGTAAGTGCTATGACAATTTATAAAGGTGAAACATTTAAAGAATGGAATGGTGAAGCTTTAATTACATCTCTTAAAGATCAATCTTTAAGAAAAATAAGATTTAATAAATCACGTTTTATCGATGAAAAAATTTTATTTAAAGGTGAGATAGGAAGAATAAGAGATATCAAAATACATGAGAGCGGAGATCTTTATTTACTATCTGACAAGGGCGAACTTTGGAGAATGTACAAGTGAAAAAAATATTTATTTTAACAGGTGAGCCGTCTGGAGACAAACTCGCATCAAAAGTAATTAAAGAATTTAAAAAAGATAATTCCAAAATCGAGTATTTGAGTGTAGGAGGTGAAAATTTAGAAGCTTTAGGTATAAAATCGATTTATGATTTAAAAGAGATTACCTATATAGGTTTTACAAATGTTATAAAAAATATTTTCAAAATTAATAAAAAAATTAATGAAACTGTAAAAGCTATAAAAGATTTTAACCCAGATATTTTATTTACAGTTGATAGTCCTGATTTTACTTTAAGAGTTGCTGAACGCGTAAAAAAACAAAATTCAAATATAAAAACAATTCATTATGTTGCGCCACAAGTTTGGGTTTGGAGAGAAGGAAGGGTTAAGAAAATTAAGAAGTTTATTGATCATATATTATTATTATTTAATTTTGAAAAACCGTATTTTGATAAAGAGAATATGAGCAATGAGTTTGTGGGCCATCCCTTATTAGATGAGTCTTCTGAAGGTAAAATCGACATCAATCAAATATTTGAAAAAAATAAAGCGTTAATATCAATTTTTCCAGGGAGTAGAGCATCTGAAATTGATGTCTTAATGCCTATACTCTTAGATTTTATAAAATTAATGAATAAAAGTTATCAAGATTTTATTTATATATTTCACTCTACAAAGCAACATTATGATTTAATTCAATCTTACGTAAAATCTCAAAATATAAGTAATTGTGAAATTATTAGTGATGATAAAATAAAGTCTCACACTCTTAAGAAATCTGTATTTGCAGTTGCTAAATCAGGAACTGTCTCGCTTGAAATTTGCAAATCTAAGGTTCCATCCGTCATTCTCTATAAAATGAATTTTTTAAACTATTTAATTGTTAGATCTTTGATTAAAGTTAAATTCGCAAATATTATTAATATTGCAGCAGGAAAAGAGGTAATACCTGAATTACTTCAATCTAAGTGTAATCCAAAAGATTTATTCAAATCTGTAAGTTCTTTTATTGATGACCCGAATAAGATTAAGGAGCAGGTTGAAAAGACTCAATCAATCTTAAATACATTTAAAACTGATATTTCCTCATCAATACTTGCAAGTAGAGCTCTAAGTAAATATTTATAATTACTGGTACCTTGCTTTTTTCAAAGCATCAGCACATATCTTTTGGGTTAATATTGCTTCATTTAATAAGAGATTATTTTCACTTGCAATAAATTTTTTTAAACAATTTAAGTATGACTTTCTGTGTCTTAAAGAAAAGTCATCATATAATGTCTTTTTGTCAGAAAAGTCGTCAGAGTCTAATGAAAATTTTTCACCATACACTTTAATTTTTTCAAAATTTCCAAATCTGCACTTTCTACTAAATACTATTTCAACGACTATTCCATTCATGAGTTTTAAATTAATTATTGCATCTGAGAAATCTCCATTATTTAAGAAATCCTCGGAACTAATTGATTTTGAAATTACAATCATTTTCTGTGGTTTCGAATTACTCAACCAACAAGCTAAATCAAAAAAATGAAATCCTTTATCAAAAAAAAGACCTCCGTTTCTTATTGATAAATTAATATTATGATTGGCCGATCTAGATATTATTTGGATATAATTAACTTTTTTTTTGTTAATTTTCTTTTTTAAAGCAACATATTCCTTTGAAAATCTACGATTTAAACCAGCGCAAAATTTAATTTTATGTTTTTTTATTAAGTATTTGAGTTTATTAAGGCTTTTATTATTATTTGTAATTGGTTTTTCACAATAGATCATTTTCCTAAATTTTATTAATTTTTTTATGTAAAAATCATGTGTAATTGTAGGTGATGCAATTATAAATAGTTCTATATCTTTTTTTTTTAATATACTATCGAAGTTTCTTGAAGTGTTACATTTAAATTTTTTAGATAGTCTTTTGCTTAGATTGTAATTTTTATCAAAAATATAATTTAATGAAGTTTTTTTTATTTTTATTAAACTTTTACAATGAATTATACCAACTTTTGATAATCCTATCACACAGGATTTAATCATTTAAAAAGCTACCCATTTTTTCTTGGATGATGACTTAACACATCCGTCTATAAATCTTGCTGTAAGCAAACCTTCATACGCTGTTGGAAAATAAAACCTTTTCTTACTATTTTTTGAATTAATTTTTGATGCAATTTCTTTATATAAATTTGAAAAGGCACTTAAATATCCCTCAGGATGCCCGTACTTAATTCTTGAAAAGTTTTTTGAATAACCACTTTCATTGAAACCTCTTTCTAAAACTTTTGTTGCACCATTAGCAGCATTATATTTTAGATAGTTGGGGTCATTCTGTACCCATTCCAAACTTCCCTTCGAACCAAATATTCTTATTCTTAATCCATAAACACCCCCTTTAGCAGTAGTTGATGCCCAAAATAAACCCTTTGCTCCATTCTCGTAATTTATGAAAACTTGAGCGTTTGTATCAAATTTAATTTTTTTTGAGTATTGCTTGATATCTGCAAATAAGCTTTTTCCTTTAAGACCAGTAATGTAATTACATAAATGATATGCATGAGATCCTATTTCATTAAGCACAGTAGAAACTCCAGCTATTTTTTTATCTAATTTCCATTTAAATATTTTTTTTGCAGAACCCGGGGTGACTTTTTTACCGTTAGACCAATCTTGAACATATTCGACGTTAATATATTCAATATTTCCAAGCTTCTTATCTTCTACTAATTTTTTAGCATGTCTTACCATTGGATAGGCCGAATAATTATGTGTGAGCCCGTAAACAATCTTTTTATTACTTTTAATTGTTTTATAAAGTTTTTTAGCTTGAGGTAGAGAACCTGCAAATGGTTTATCAGATATTACATGAATGTTATTTGTAATAAATAATTCCGCTATTTCTTGATGACTACCAGGGGGTGTCATAATCGCTACTACATCGATTCCATTTTTAATTTTTTTTTCAGAATAGCAAAGATCTTTATAATTTTTGTAACACCTATTTTTTTTTATTCCTATACTTGTCCCAAAAGATTGATTGATTTTATAATTTCTTGAAAAAACGCCAGCTACAATTTCATATTTATCATCGAATCTTGAGGCTATTCTATGTACATGACCAATCCAAGATCCAGGGCCACCACCAATGATACCAAGTTTAAGTCTTTTCATTAGTTTACTCTTATTTTTTTCCCAGTTTTAGTACTTCTTAGTATGGCATCAAATATTTTAAGCGATTGCAAGCCATCATTTCCACTTACTTTAGGTTTAGCTTTTCCAGACACAACATCGCATAAGTGATCAATTTGATTTATTAAAGTAAATCTACTCAAACGAATATTAAAATCCTTATGATAGATTGGTTTCCACCAACTTCTCTCACCTCTATTGTACCAATGTTTTAAATTAGGAAATTGTATCGAGCCTTTTGTCCCTCCAATAAAATATGCTGATTGATTTGTTATAGGGTATGCAGGGTTTTCTCCAGCTGTAAGCTCATAACTGTAAGGAGCTACAATTGTATCAGAAACACTTAATGTACATAAAGTACCTGATCTAAAAGTAAAATTAACAATTGCAGTATCTTCAACTTCATATTTTCTAATTTTATTTGAGGTTGTTGCTTGAACATGTGTTATGGGACCTAGCAAGTAACAAATAAGATCAATATCATGTACTAGATTAATACCTAGAGGACCTCCTCCTTTTTTAATACGCCATTTTTCTTTGTACCAATCTTTATTTTTGTATAACCAACACATAACATTAGCAGCAACAATTTTTCCAAGATTTCCGCTATCGATTTGTTTCTTTACTTTAGTTACGATACTGTTGTGCCTTCTATGATAGCCAATAAGCAGATGAGTTTTATTTTTTTTTGAACTTTGAATAATTTTTTTTGCTTTTGAAATATTATCGGAAATTGGTTTTTCTAATAAAACAGGTATTTTTGCATTTAAAAAACTTATCGTATGTTTTTCGTGAAACTGATTAGGTGTAGCAACAATTACGGCATCTGGTTTATTATTATCTAATAATTCAGTCGACGATCTATAGAATGGAACTTTAAATTTTTTAGCTTGAATAATTGAATTTTTATTTACATCGACAATTGAATGGAGCTTTGCTTTTTTTGAAACGCTTAAAGCTTTTAAATGTTGACTACCCATCAAACCAATCCCAACAACCGCAATCTTTATTTTGTTTTTCACTTTAATATTTAAGATTAAATTTATAGTTATTTTGTCGATAACCACTTTTCATGACTTTTAGGTAATATTTTGCAGGCTTCAAAATAGGAGTTTTTCTTTTCATGAAATAATACATTACATTTTTTCTATTTTTATTAAAAAATTTTTTTATATATAACTTAGGATAGTCTTCGTATCTATCTAATTTTTTCTCGGTTGCTTTATCTATTTCATAGATTATGCCTTTTACACTGGAACCCTTTTTTCTTTGTATATCTGGTATTCTATATTTTGATCTAAAGACTAATTCAAATCCTTTCAAAATATGCTTGCTCAGATATTTGGCATTTTTATATTTCTTTAAAAAAATTTTTTTATTTAGATTTGTACCGTAAGCAAAGTACAAAAGTTTCTTAGTATTTATCATTAAAAAATTTTGTTTGAGATTTGAACTTGATCCGGATGTATACAGGCTTTACCACCAAAACCTAATTTTTTAACCATATTACATGATTTTTCAAATCCATTTAAATCTTTAAAATTTAAATAAGAGGTATCAATTGGGCTCTTAATATTTTTAGATTTATTTACTATATTTTTTCTAAATTCTAATATTTCTTTTTCATCTTCTGAAATCTCAAGATTTATAGATTTAGCTAAATCATGAGATCCAAAAGATATAATTTGAATTCTTTCTGAAAAAGAGCAAATTTCCTCAAGATTAGCTAGACCGTTTATACTTTCCAAAATTGGGATTATATCAGTTTTCAATTTCTCAGTTTTTTTTAATAATATATCTATCTCAATTAATTGTTTTTTTGTTTCTGTAAATGGAAGAAATATTCCAGGGAATTTTTCTGATGTAACAAATTCTAAATCTGAATTATTATTTACCCTTATATATGTTTGATTTTTATTAACATTGCATTCTTTTATTATTTTTTTAGCCTGTTCTTTCTGATCATCAGGAACAGTTGACTCTAAGTCAAGAACAATTAAATCTGCATTTAATGTATAAGCTTTTTTAATTTTTTTTTCTTCATGTCCTGGAACGAATAAAACAGATCTATATTTCATATTTACTTAATTTATTATAATCTAAGTCAATACCAAGACCTGGTCCTGAAGGTAATTTATATTTCCCATTTAATGCTCTTTTAAAATTTGGGTAGAATTCTTGATCAATATCTAAATAAAATCTCTCAATATATGTGTCTTTTTCCATCAACGCAGCTAATTGAAGAGTAGCTAAAAAACCTGGTCCAAAATAAGCAGTATGAGGCATTACAGAGATATCATTTTTTTCTGCATGCTGAATTATTTTGAACATCTCGTAAATACCACCAACTTTTATTACTGACGGTTGAACAAAAGTAACTGCTTTTTGTTTAATCATTGATTTAAACTCAAATTCTGTACAAGCATTCTCTCCACAAGCTATAGGTAATCCTAGTTCTTTATTTAATTTTGCGAGAGTTTCATAATCCTCTGGTGGGTAAATAGGTTCTTCTAACCAAGTGAGTTTCATGCTTTTTAAAAAATCTTTTTTGGATAGTGCTTCTTCATAAGTCCAAGGACAATTAGTATCTAACATTAAAGGAAGATTACCTGTTCCTTTTCTTCCAGCCTCAATGCAATCATTTTCTATTTCATGAAGTTTTATAGCTTGGTAACCATCATCTAATGATTGCTTACATTTCTGTTCTATAATTTTTGGATCTCCATATCTAAAAAGACTTGAATAAGCTTTGAATAAATCTTTATTTTTTTTTCCTAACAATTCATGAATTGGCTTATTCTTTTCTTTACCTAAAGCATCCCATAATGCAATTTCAACACCAGATATTGCAAACATTGTTATCCCGTATCTACCAAATAAGTGCAAAGATTTTTGAAGGGTTAAAAGAAGTTCCGGTATATTACTCATATCTTTTCCAACGAGTAAAGGAGCCACCATTTCTTCAATTGCTATTTTTACTGCTTTCCAACTTGTATAACCAAAGGCTTCACCCCAACCAGTGATACCTTTATCTGTTTCAATTTTTACTAAGTTAAATTCTAAACTTTTCCATTCTTTTCCATGAAAAATTACCTTTTTTCCTCCATGGCTAAACGGCATACTCAAAGTGATTGCTTTGATTGATTTAACTTTCATTATCTAAATTTTTTAAAATTTGGCTTTCTTTTTTCTAGAAAGGCTTTAGCGCCTTCTGCCTGTTCACCAGTTTTAAAATAACCAGGAGCAACTTCTTCAACCATTCCTTTTTGGGTAATCTTTAAAATTTCTTCAAATTGTTTTCTAAAACTGGCTTTCAATATCTTCAAACAAGTTGGAGCAGCTTTTAATATTTCATCGCCATACTTTTTAACTTCCTCGTCTAATTTATCTTTTTTTACTACTGAATTTACCAAGCCCCAATTCATCATCTCTTTTGCTGAGTATCTTTTGCAAGTCATCCACATTTCTCTTGCACGTTTGTGTCCTAAAATATTTGCAGAGTGGGCAACTATAGCTCCTCCGGCTGGAGAACCAACTCTGGGGCCATTTTGACCAAATATAGAATTCTCACTTGCTATAGTTAAATCACAAAAATAAGCCATATGATTTCCACCGCCAATCGCGTATCCATCCACTTTAGCTATGATTGGTTTGCTACATTTTGTTAAGTGAATGTGAAATTCGTATTCATGATCTTGAAATTCTTTAGAGCTTTCCCAGTTCATATCTCCACCTGAACAAAATGCTCTATCTCCAGCACCTGACAAAACAATTAGTCCAACTTCTTTATCTTTTTCTGCATTGTCGAGAGCTGCCTTAAGTTCTTGAAGAGTTACTGGTGTAAAAGCATTTAATACCTTAGGTCTATTAATAGTGACATGAGCGTAATCACCTTTAACTTCATATAATATATCTTTAAATTGCATGAGATCTAATCTCCTCTACAGATTCTGGATTTAATAGCGTTGATAAATCCCCCGGGTCTTGGTTTGATAAACATGATTTTATAACTCTTCTCATAATTTTCATATTTCTTGTTTTAGGCAAATCTTTTACAAAAATTATCTTATCAGGCTTAAATGATTTCCCTAAATCTTTTATAACTAAATCTTCAAAAAAACTTTCTTTTTGATCATTATTTTCTGCAGGAACTATAGATAAAATTATTTTTGAACCTTTATTTGCGTCAGGTATTCCAACAGCAGCAACCTCTTTTGCTTTTCCACTTTTCACTATTACACTCTCAAGCTCAGAAGGACCTATTCTTTTACCTGAAACTTTAATGGTATCATCAGATCTTCCATGTAAATACCAATGACCATCAGCATCTCTACTTGCAAGATCACCATGCACCCAATAATCTTTAATTACGCTCCAATAATTATCGATGTAACGCTTATCATCATTCCATAAGCTCTTAGTTAATCCGATTGATGATTTTCTCATGACTAATTCGCCCATCTCATTTGTGGAAACTTTTTGTCCATCTAAATTTAAGATATCCGCGCTCATTCCAGGAATAGGAGCATTAAAAGATCCAACCTTAAAAGGACGATGTAAACAACAATGTAATATAGAACCAGAAACCTCAGTACCCCCAGCTGAATTCATAATTGGAACTTTAGATTTACCTATGACTTGAAATAACCATTTCCAAGGTTTTTCCGTCCAAGGTTCTCCTCCCGTACAAATCATTCTTAATGAACTTAAATCTAAATCTTTAAAAAGTTTTTCATCTTTAATCATTTGTGCTCTGATGAGAGCAGGGGAAAGCTCTGTCCAGGAAACCTTATATTTTTCTATTAGTTTCCAAAAACGAACTTCATCAGGAAAATCAGGAACTCCCTCAGCTATTACCATTTGCGCTCCATGTGCAGAAGCTATTGTTGCAGACTTAGAACCCACCATCCATCCCATATCAGCCATACACAAATGAATATCAGTTTGTTTAAAGTCTGCTAAAACTCCTTCATCAAAAGACATCTTAGCAACTAAACCAATATGGGTATAAACACATCCTTTCGGTTTTCCAGTTGTACCTGATGTAAAGTGGATAATAGCAGGATCTTCAGCATCAGTTTCCTCTGTCTTTAAATTATCAGAAACATTTTGAAAATTTTCCCAATTAAAGATTTTCTTTCCTTTCTCTTTTCCCAATAAAAAAATTTTTTCTAAAGAAATGACTTGGTCTAATTCACTTTTGATTTGATCAAACATTCTTATTTCTTTTGCTTTTCTAAATGTTTTTTCAACAGTAAAAATACCTTTAGCTTTTGCTATGTTGAGTCTTTCAATAACTGCCTTTGATCCATATCCAGAGAATAAAGGTAGCACTACACACCCAATTTTTAAAATAGCAAAGTAAGCAATGTAAGTTTCTATAAATTGAGGCATGTAAAGTGCGATCACATCACCTTTT
This sequence comes from uncultured Pelagibacteraceae bacterium, assembly GCA_902613545.1. Taxonomy (GTDB): domain Bacteria; phylum Pseudomonadota; class Alphaproteobacteria; order Pelagibacterales; family Pelagibacteraceae; genus Pelagilacustribacter. Next base: position 66,364 of record CACMHW010000002.1, on the reverse strand, counting down.
TTAAAGCCATTTATTTTTAAAGTATTCCCAATTTTTGAGATTTGCTTATCAAATTCTTCATAAGTAATTGAGCTTTCTTTACCGTCTTCTCTTTCGGCAAAAATAAAAGTATTTTTAAAAAATTCCTTATCTTTATGTCGATCTAAACAATTTAAAACTATATTAGTTTTTCCCCCGATACACCACTTTGTCCAAGGAGTCCCTTTTGATTCATCTGATATTTTTGAATAAGGTTTATAAAATTTTAAATCTGAAAATTTTATTACACTGTCCCATAACCATCCGGGATCAGAAAAACTTTTTTTCTCAAGCTCATCGTAATTATTTAATTTACAATGCTGTATAAACTTAGTTAGCTTTGAATTCTCAATTTGCTCTTTTGATGGTTGCCAAATAATTTCTTTAGACACAAGTCTTATACGTACATACCCTCTTTAATCTTAATAATATTATACATGAGGTCATTTAAAGGTGTTTTAATCCCATGTTTTTTTCCAATTTTAGAAACAGCTCCACTTATGAAATCAATTTCTGTTTTTCTATGCTTTACAACATCGAATGCCATAGATGATTTATTGGTTTGTCTTGAGTCTACTATTCTGTTGAACATTTCTAAACAATCACTTTCACTAACATCAACTCCATCGGCTTTTGCTACTTCTCTAGTTTCAAGGATTATATCCTTACCTAATTTTCGAGACATAGTCTGATTTTTATTAGAAATGTATAAATCTGTATGATGTAAATCAAATATTGCAGATAATGGACCAATTGCTGTTAAAGCAAATAATTTCATCCATTTTCTTCTTTTGATATTTTCTTCTGCAATAGTTTCTAAGCCATGTGCAGTAAAAGTTTCAGCTAAATTTTTTACCCTTTCACTTAAACCACCTTCGTATTCACCAATCCATGATGGCAAACTTGCGTGGTTTTGAATTATTCCAGGACCTTGAATACTAGAAGCTTGTGTTGTAGAACCACCTAAAACTTTTTCTTTACCAGCTATTTTTTGCATGATTTCTTCATGCCCAATACCATTTTGAAATGACATTAGCACTGTATTATCTCCAATAATATTTTTTGAATTGGATAAAGCTTGCTCTAAAGCTGTAGCTTTACACATAATAATTATTGCATCGACTGGCTTTAAAGTTTTTGGATCAGTAGTAGCATGGATTTTTACTGTTCTATCTCCGCCATGACCCATCATTTTTAAACCTTTACTGTTAATTTCATCTACATGTTCTTTCCAAACATCAATAAGATGAACCTCTAAACCTTTTTCAGCTAACAACCCGCCGAAAAGACAGCCCATAGCACCAGCACCTAATACTGCAACTTTTGTATCTTTCTTTATCATTAAGCTTTCATTTTAACTTGAACACCAAAGAAGCCTGTTGGCTTGATCATTAAAACAACTATCATTAATAAAAAGGCGTATAAATCTTTGTGACTTCCAGAAATATAAAAAGAAGAAGCCGTTTCAAATATTCCAACTGTAAAACCTCCAACTATTGCACCAGGCAGATTACCAAAACCACCTACGACCGCAGCAGCAAAAGCTTTCATAAGAATGATATAACCCATGAATACAACAACTTGATAAGTTGGACCTACTAAAGTTCCTCCTATACCCGCTATGGCACAAGCAATACCAAAAATGATTGATATGTATAGTGGTACGTTTATTCCAACTAGATTTGAAACATCTTTAGAGTAAGCTACGGCTCTAATACCTAATCCCATTTTTGTTTTATTTAAAAAGAACCAAAGACCTGCAGCTACAGATAAACCAACTACAATCATCCAAATATAAGTAATCGGTAAAAATAGTCCTCCAATTTCCATTGGCAAACCTAATTCAGCAGGGAAAGGTTTTGCTACTGGATTCCAAATTAAATAAGCAACGTTTATTAAAACTACTGAAAGACCAAATCCACATATGATTATTCCCATTCCAGCTACAGTGTAACCACCACCTTTTTTTGTTAGAGGTCTTAAGAAAACTCTTTCAATAAAAACCCCAAATAAACCCATTGAAACAAAGGCTGTAAATAAACAAACGACATAAATTATCCAACCATAAGCATCAGGAAATATATTAAAAATCCAATCTTGATTACCCAAAAGATTAAACATGGTAAGACCGGCAAAAGCACCTATCATGAAAAATTCGCCGTGAGAAAAATTAACTACATCTAGACCTGTGTAGATTAAGGAAATTCCAAGTGCTACTAAGCCGTAAATAATACCAACAGAAAGACCAATTGTTAAAACTGATTTGAGCGATTCAATATTCATATCGGGGCTATTCACACACCAACCGATATAGAGAAGCACAAATGTTCCGAATATGATATTTTCACCTTTTTTTCCAATTCTCAGTTTATTAAACATTGGCTTTAGTCCCTCCAAGATATGACTCTTTTACACTTTCATCGTACATTAATTTCTTACTATCGCCTTCAACATTGATCACACCGTCTTTAATTACATACCCGTAATCAGCAAGTAATAATGCCATCCTAACATTTTGTTCAACGACTAGAACTGTTAATCCATCTTGTCTAATTCTATTAATATTTTTAAAAATATCTAAAACAATTTGAGGCGCTAAAGCAGCACTAGGTTCGTCTAGCATTATCATTTTAGGATTAGACATTAATCCTCTTCCAATACATAACATTTGTAACTCACCACCTGATAAAGTTGCAGCCAACTGATCTTTTCTTTCATTTAATCTTGGAAAATAGTTATAAACTTTTTCTAAATTATCTGACAGTTGTTGTTTGCTTTTTAAAATAAAGCCGCCCAATTTTAAATTTTCAGTGACAGACATTGCAGGGAAAACATCCTTTCCTTGAGTTACTTGCACTAATCCTCTTTCAACTATTTCGTGAGCGGGTAAGTTTTGAATTTGCTCACCATTAAATTCAATCGTGCCTTTCCATGATCTAATTAATCCAGATGCAGCTCTAAGAATAGTTGATTTGCCTGTCCCATTACCACCGAGCAATGCAACTATAGATTGTTTCTCAACTTTCATATTAGCTCCATTTAAAATTTGTACAGAGCCATATCCAGAAATAAGTTGATCTATCTTAAGCAATCATCCTCCAATTTTTTTTTCTGATTTACCAAAAATGTAACTATTAGTCATAGACATTATAACTATTATTTTATAGCCTTAGCAACAATTAAATAACAAATGGGGGAAATAATGAATAAACTTAAATTTGTTTTTTCAGCAATTGTCTTTTCCGCAGGTTTAGTAATCACGACTTTAGCTCAAGCAGAAACAATCAAAATTGGTGTTTCTTTTAGAATGCTATCAGATGTTGGTTATAAACACGGAGAGTTAATTACTGATACTGTTGCAAAGTGGAATAAAGAAGGCACTATCAACGGTCAAAAAATCGACTTAACACTTTATAACGATGAGTGTAAATCTGAAAAAGGTGTAGCAAACGCAACAAAACTTGCTTACCAAGATAAAGTTCACGTTATAATTGGATCTAGCTGTAGTTCTGTAACATTACCTATGGTACCTGTTTCAGCTAAAGCTAAAGTTCCACAAATCATACCTCACTCAACAAATGCTGACATTACTAAAAAAGGTAGTGAATACATTTTTAGAGTACCTGTATCATCAAGATTTTACAAAATCGTACAAGGTAAATTTACTGCAGAAAATCAAGGTACTAAGATAGCTTATATCTATGGTCCAGATGCTGCTGGTAAAGATTTTGCATTATCTTTAGCAGATTACATGAGAGAGAACTACAACGTTGAGCCAACTTATATGGTTCAATCTGGAGAAAAAGAAACTGACTTTAGAAGTTACTTAACTAAAGCTAAAGCTACTAATCCAGAAGTTCTTGTAATTTCAGCTCTATTGGATGAAACAGTTCGAGGACTTGTACAATCGTATGAAGTTGGAATACCAAAATCTGTTCACAGAGTAACAGCTTCTATTGGTTCTAAAGTAGAGATACCAATAAATGCTGGTTCTGCTGCAAAAGGTGTAACTTTCTCAGCTGCATTTGCTGCATCTGACACTAGACCTGAAGCTAAGAAATTTGTGAAAATGGTAAAAGACAAATATGGTGTTGTACCTGGTCACGACTTTTCACAAATGATGGACTTATTAGATATTTTAGAGATAGCTCTTAAAAAAGTTAGATTCTCTGGAGATCTAGCAGCTGACAGAAATAAAGTTAGAGATGCAATTGCTGCAACAACTGACTTTAGAGGTCTAGCTTCTGGTCCAATCAATTTCTGTAAATCAGGAACGCCTGAGTGTAGAGATGGTAACAGAACTCCTGTTATGATTGAGTACACTAAAGGTGGAAAAAACTTTAAAACAAAAGTTGCTGGCACTGTAACATTTAATGCTAGCGCTGGTTTATAATAATTAAAAAAATTGTGAGCGGTAGGTAAAACTACCGCTCATTTTTTCAAGGAAACCACAAAAATGATAAACGTTAATAAATTGAAGAAAGTAAAAAGCAACTTTCCTGTAATGGTTGGCAAAAGTGCTATTTCAAAAAAAGATTGTGAAAAACTTATAGACGAAATTCGAAATGCAAAATCATTCGATGATTTAATACAAGGTGGTAGAAATAGAATTAACAAAGGGTCAAGTAATTTTAAAAATTATTTAAAAAAATCAAAATTATCTAACAAATTATATAAACAATTTAACAGCCAATCTTTTTACAAAAAAGTTGAAAATAGATTCAAAAAAACTTTTAAGGATTACGGATGGTCAAATGCATACTTGCCTAGCAAATTTTTGAGGGAAAAATTTACAAATAAAAAATTAATGAATTCAAAAGAATTAATGAAAATGTTAGGTAAAACTTATAAAAACCCGAATGTAAATTTAGACATAGATTTTTCTGTTTCTAGGGGCGGATATAGGTTAAGGCCGCACAGAGATGATGTAACACGACTTTATAATTTTCTTATTTATTTAAACGATATACCAAAAAAAAATGGCGGAGCTTTATCAATTTTTAAAAAGAAAACTGATATGAAATATAGAAAAAGTTTTAAAAGATTTCCTGGTATTTCTGAACTAGCAAAAGTTAAAGAATTTACTCCGTCAAAAGGGAGTGTAATTTTTTTCCAATCTACACCTAACTCTTACCATGGTGTATCTTTATTTAGAGAAATCAAAGGCAAGAAAAGATTTTTCATTTATGGAAGTTATGCTTTAAGCAAACCTGTTGTATGGAGATATAAAAACGTTAGCTATTTACCTAAAATTAAGAGAACAAACAAAAGAATGCTCACATCTTCACACGACTCAGATTATTTAATGAGAGAAGTTGGATAATGGAAAAATTTAAATCGATTATCAGAGATTATCCTTTTATTGCTTTTATTATAGCTTTCGTCATCTTGGCTTTTGTACCATCAGTAGTTTTCACGGATGTTTATCAGTCACATTTAGCTACTTTAATATTTGTGAATATTGTGGTTGCCGCAGGACTAAACATTGTTAAAGGTTATTGCGGTCAGGTTACAGTAGGACACGTTGGTTTATTTGCAGTAGGTTCTTATACCGCTGGAACATTGTTTTTATATTTAGGACTAGGTTTTTGGGCAACTTTACCCATAGCTATAATAGTTACTGCATTTTTTGGAGTAGCAATGGGAATACCATCTTTTAGATTGGAAGGTCCTTATTTAGCTTTAGCGACATTAGGTGGGGGTGAGGCGATAAGATTATTTATTGAAAACGGAAACTTTTTTAGATCTACATTTGGTATTTCTGATATTCCAACACCTTCTTTAATGGGTTACAACTTCGACTCCCCAGATAGATATTATTTTATCTCAATGACAATAATGATTATAGCGGTTTACTTCTCATTCAGTATTTTAAGATCTGGAGTTGGAAGAGCATTTATGTCTATCAGAGAGGATCCAATTTGTGCTGCAGCCGCTGGAATTAATGTAAAAAAATATAAAATCTTAGCTTTTATTTTGAGCGCTATGTTCGCTGGTGCGGCAGGTGCAGTTTATGCTCACATGCCTCCAGGCTACATACATCCTAATAATTACACAGTTATAGAAATGGTAACTTTCTTAGCTATGGTTGTCCTAGGAGGTCTTGGCCATATTTGGGGTGGAATTATTGGCGCTATAGTAATTACAATTGTTTATGACTTAACTAGACCATTATATAAGTATCAACTTTTAATATTTGGTTTAACAATTGTATTAACTATTTTATTTATGCCTAAGGGTTTAGGCGGTTTTATTGACAGATATTTCTTAGAAAAGAGATTTAAAAAGAAAACTGGAACAGAAAAAACAACATGATTTTAAAAACTAAACAATTATCTAAATCATTTGGTGGTTTAAAAGCTATAAATAAAGTTGATTTTGAACTTCCAAAAAATGAAATTAGAGGAATAATTGGACCCAATGGCTCAGGCAAAAGTACATTTTTTAATTTAGTTTCAGGAATCTATGATAGCGACCCTGGAAGCTATATTGAGTTTGATGGTCATGATATTACTTACACACCTCCACACGAGATTGCTGGTTATGGTTTATCAAGAACGTTCCAATTACTAAGACTTTATCAAGATATGACAGTTATAGATAATGTTATGTCAGGGTATCATACTAGAGTTCCTTACAAGTTTTTCGATGCAGTTATAGGAAGAAAAAAAATCTGGGATCAAGAAAGAGCTATCAAAGAGGAAATGATGGAACTCCTTTCTTTTGTAGGATTAGCAGACTATGCAGAGCTAAATGCTAGTGAACTTTCTGGAGGTCAGAGAAGATTATTAGTTTTAGCAAGGGCAATCGCCATGAAACCAAAATTACTAATGTTAGACGAACCAGCTGCAGGTTTATCCCCAGTCAACGTAGATAATTTAATGAAAATTATTATGCAGCTAAAAGAAAAATATGGCCTTACTCTTATTATTATAGAGCATATTTTAAAGGTCGTAATGGATACTTGTAATTCAGTAACTGTTTTTGACCATGGTCAGAAAATTGCAGAGGGTACTCCAGCTCAAGTAAAAGATGACAATGCTGTAATCGAGGCGTATTTGGGTAAAAAAATGGACGATGAAGAGATGAGAAAAGCACTTGCAGTCTAAAGTGAATTTGATAGTATTTTCCATTCATTACGATTCAATGAGCCAAAATATTAAAAAAATTTTTGAGAAACAAGGTTTCATAAGATTAAAGGGTGTTTTAGATTATAAAGAGGATTTAGAACCAATTTTAAATGATATGGCTTTTATCATGGATAGGCTCATTCATAGATTTGTTCCTAAAAGTGACAAAGTAAAAGTGCTAAATTATGAGTTTAAGAAAAAATACTCATATTTGGTTTCTTTAGATATTCCTGAACTTGATCAATATTTTAACATAAGACTTCCTGAAAAAAACATAAACGCTAATAGTGATTTTTTTGCAAGTCAATCAATATGGAATTTAATTAAAAATAAAAAGATTTTACATAAGATTGAAAAAATTCTAGGTCCTGAAATAGCTTCTAATCCTTGTCAAAATTCAAGAATCAAACAACCTGAAAAAGGTGTTGCAAAAAAGAATTTAAATGACGGCCTAGTTGGAAGAACTCCTTGGCATCAAGACGCCGGTGTTATGAATAAAAAAGGACAGAAGGGTACTGAATTAATAACGTGTTGGATACCTTTTACTAAAACAAGAATAGAAAATGGTTGTATGCTTGCTGTAAAAGAAAGTCATAAATTTGGACTTGTTAACCACGATTTTGGAAGTAAGGGACAAGTAGAAGTTAGAGGCAAAGAAATAATCGATAAATTATCAACCGTGCCTCTCGAAGCTGATGTCGGCGATATAATATTATTAAATAGATATCTACTTCATTGTTCACTACCAAATAAATCAAAAAATTTTAGAATAAGTATGGACTTGAGATATAATAAAGCAGGTCAGCCTTCAGGAAGAGATCCATTGCCTAATTTTATTGTTAAAAGTAAAAACAAAAAAAATATAAAAGTACAAAATTACAAACAATGGATAGCTTTATGGGAAAAAGCTAAAGTAAAATGCATTCCAAGAAAATGGTCTTATAAATATCCTCTTCCTACTTTCAAAGGAACTAAAAGAGATTTAGCAAATATTATTTAATGAATTCAAAATTATCGGAGAAGAATTATCTTCCCGAATTTTTTCTAGCTTGCCTCGGGTATTTTTTATTTGTAACTCAAGATGCAATAGTAAAATATATTGCTGAAGATTACGACATAATACAGATAATTTTCGTCAACTCCTTGTTCGCTCTTATACCTATTATTTTGTATACTCAAACCCTCGATGGCTGGAAAGAATTAAAGGGTGCTAATTTAAAAATTCATTTTTTTAGAACTTTAACGATGGTGTTAGCTGTTTTTTTTGCCTACACAGGATTCTATTTATTACCAATGGTTACTATGTACAGTATTGTATTTTTAATACCATTATTAATAACCATCGGATCCGTTTTATTTTTAGGTGAAGTTGTTAGATGGAAAAGATTTACTGCTATAGTAATTGGTTTTATCGGAACACTTATTTCTATTAATCCTTTTGGAGCCGAAATTAACAGTTACGTATTTGTAGCTTTGTTGTGCCCAATTTTTGCGTCTGCAAGTTATTTAATAGTAAGAAAATATGGTTATGAGGAAAGCTTGTTCTCATTTTTAATATTCGGAAAAATTTTTATGATATTGTTTTCTGGTATATTTGTATTCTTTGTTTTCAAAGAGATGACTTTTAATGATTTAGTGTTGAACGCTATTTCTGGAATTTCTAGAGGAACTGCCATGATATTTGTCATCAATGCTGCTAGACACCTGCCTGGAGCAATTTTTGGATCAATTTTATATACTCAAATTTTTGCAGGTGTATTTTTGGGTTACGTTGTTTTTAATGAGGTACCTACAATTAATAATTATATAGGAAACTTAATAATAATTGCAGCAGGTGTATATATCGTTTTGAGAGAAGTAAAATTAAAGAAAAACATTGTTACTTCAACAGCAAGACACCCAACTATTCCTATTAAAAAAGATTAAAGTTTCTTTTTAAAATTTTCTAAAATTTCTTCACTAACATTTACTGAATTTTCAGGCCCAGGAAATTTCCCCTCTAAACTATCTTTGATAAATGCTTTTAAGGCTCTAACTCTTTCGATTTCAATTTCATCTTTCATCTTTTTTAAATTTGTATAAGCTTTTGCATGTCTAGGGGACTTTTCTTGCTCTCCACAGATATCATTCATGAATAGATACATAACATCAGCTTTTTTTCCAGATCCTAGAGATACAGTTACAATACTCGTCCTTTTTGATATTTCCCCCATAATATTTTCAGGAATAACTTCACATTCGGCTGAAAAGGCCCCAGCATCCTCTAAACGTTTAAATTTTTTAAATAGTTCGTATGCTTCATCAGCAGTTTTACCTACAGCTCTTAAGCCACCAATCCATGTAGATTTTCTAGGAACCAAACCTAAATGACCCATAACTGGAACATCTTCTTTTGCAAGCATAGAAACAACATCCATACTTCTGGCAGTCATAACTGCATCAGCACCATTCTCTAAAGCTTTAAAGGCTCCACGTAACACATCCTCGTCTGTAGGATAATTATGTAGTTCGAGTGCTGCCGTATAAAAAAGAGACTTGGATCCTTCCCGAACCTGCTTAACATTTGAAGCACTTCCTATTATCATGTCAAAACCTGCTTCTTCAGCTGCTTTTGCCTCTAATGAATTATTTGCAGTTACTTGTGTAAGAATTTTTTTTCCTTTAGCTTCAATAATATCACCTACAGTGACAGTTCTTTTTGCAGGATTAGCCGCCCAAGTATAAATATTTTTCATATTTATATTTAATCAAACTAATTAGTATTTTTCAATTCCTTGTAAATATTGTTTACTCTATGAACTTCTTCAGCGATATTGAAATAGCATTCATATTCAATTTCATTAGGGGTTACATCGAAATGATAATGACCTGCATCCTGAGTTCCTTTATAAGAGTGAAAATGAGTGTGTTCTCCTGACTCTCTTAAATCTAATTTCCCTCCAGAGGGATCATTAGTCCATAATACTGAATAGCATTGAAAATGTGGCCCTATAGGTTCGTAAAATTGTAAAAAATCTTTAACACATTTCATTTGTTTTGGATCATAATATTCGTGTTTTATATCTGCATAGTCTGGTTGGACATGGGATTTAATCTTACCATTTAAGATCCTAAATACACCTCCTAATGCAACACTTAAATTTGTTTGTAAATTTTCAATTAGCGCAGTTCTCATAGATTGAGGTAAAGAGCCTTGCTCACCCGACCTTCCTTTAATTTTAATTTTTATAACATCTCCTTTTTTCCCCTCAGAGTAATAGATATTTGCTAGTCCGCCATGTTTCCGGTGAGTGTATGACGTTGATTTACATTTTTTATTTTCATCAACTTGAGCAATTATTGATTTTGACTCATTAGTAATTAAATTCTCATTAATTATTAGCTCTCCACAGTGACCCTCTAAGCACGACATAGCTCCTGATCCCGCACCTAAAGCATATGATTTTTCAGAGCCTATTCTTTTTGCTATTTCTTCATAATCAAATTCTGTGCCTATGAACCTTTTATCGTGCATGTATGGTTCACCTCCAACATCCATAATTCTTTGGTTTCCACTTATACCTTCAGCAGGGCAATCCCACTTTCTTAGATCAGGACATTCAACAATTGAAACATCAACCTCAATATAGTTTTTTGATAAACCTTTTTTCAAAGCTTCGCTTATTTGTTTTAAGGAAATTTGATTAAACTTGGCTTTTTCGATTGTTAATTCCATAAACTATTAATATCATTTAAAGAAGTTTATCAATTAAATATAATTTTTATTATGAACAAGTTGGGTACAGAACTAGCAAATGCATGGATGAAAAAAACTTTAGTTGATCTAAATGGGTTCAGTGAAAATGAAATTCCAAAAAATCGAGATGAGGCATACAAAGCTTTAAATTTATTTTATGAAGAATTGGATAAAAAAACAGTAGGTTGGAAAATAGGAGCTGTCGCAAAAGAAGTTCAAAAAGAGGAAGGTTTTGATGGGCCTGTTCCAGGTAAAATTTTTAAAGAAACTATTTTACCTTCTAATTGCTCGATTAAATATTCAGAAATCCCTTACTCCAACTTGGAATGTGAATATGCACTTGAAATTGATCAAGATGTAAAAATTGATGACGAATTACTAAACAAGATAGATAATTTTAAATTATATACAGCTATTGATATTACATCTTCTAGATATGTACAAAGTTCAAAAAATAAATTTGATAAACTAGTTCAAATGTATCTTGGAATTTCTGATCATGGAAATGGAGGTAAGATTATTATAGGACAAGAGCTAAGGAATTGGCAAACTACAGATATTAATAAAATTAAGATTAGATTAAAAATCAACGACAAAGTTACTGAACCTTATTTCACTGGAACAAAGAGAATAGATCCTAGAGACTCATTAAAGGCTTTTGTTGATGAGTTTAAAGATAAAAATATAAGCTTTAAAAAAGGAGATTATCTACTTTGCGGTTCTTTGACTCAACCATACAAAATTAATATGAAAGATAAAATTATTGTGACTTACGAAAATTTAAGAGATATTAGTATTAAGATCTTATGAAAACAGCATTAATCACAGGAGCTAGCCAAGGCATCGGAGCAGCAGTAGCTGATAAACTTAATGATAAAAAAATTAAAGTTATTTTAGTTTCAAGATCAAAAAGTAAATTAAAAAGTTTTCAAAAGAATTTAAAATTTCCAAAAAATTCTTTAATTATTTCTAAAGACTTGAGGTCATTATCTGCATGCAATTCAATTCCTAAAAAAATTAAAAAATTGGATTACCTCATAAATGTAGCAGGGGCAACAAAGGGAGGAAAATTTTTAAATTTGAATGACAATATTTGGGAAGATGGATTTAATTTAAAATTTAAAGCTGCAGTAAGATTAAGCAGAGCTTTTTGGCCTGCTCTCAAAAAAAGCAAAGGAAAAGTTATTAATATTGGAGGAGGGGCCGCTAGAAATCCTTCAAATACATTTATGATAGGCGGCGCTGTTAATTCAGCGTTAAATAATTTTTCAAAAGCTTTAGCTATGCAAGGTAAAATTGATAAAGTTTCTGTATCGATAATTCATCCGGGTATGACTTTAACAAGTAGACTAGAAAAACTTCTACAAACAGACGCAAAAATATTTAAAAGAAGCATTAAACAAATTTTAAAACAAAGGTGCAAAATTGAGAAAATAAAAAGACCTACAAAACCTGAAGAAGTCGCAAATTTAGTTTATAAACTCATTAAAGATAAAAATTCAAATTTCAAAAACTTTTCAATAGACGGCGGAAAAATTAAAAATTTAAGATGATTGTATACAGTCATCCAGATTGTTTACTAAAATTTAATGGACAAGGACATCCAGAGAGAAAAGAAAGATTAGATAGCATTCTAAAATCTATTAAATCATCCGATTTAAAAGTAGAATTTAAAGAGGCTCCTAAGGTAGATTTAGAAATAGTTTCATTAGTGCATCCTAAGAAACATATTGAACAGATATTTGCTAATATTCCAAAAGAAGGAATTATTGGTGTTGAGAAGGAACCGTACGCAGATACAATGTTATGTCCGAATAGTGAAAATGCAATTTTAAGATCTTGCGGCTCTGGTATTGCCGCTTGTGATGATCTAATTAAAAGTAATGAGCGAGTTTTTTGCGCAGTTAGACCGCCAGGACATCATGCAGAAACTGTTCGTGCTAATGGTTTTTGCTTCATTAATAATGTTGCAGTTGCAGCAAGATATTTACAAAAAAAACATGATATAGGAAAAGTAGCCATTATTGACTTTGATGTTCACCATGGCAATGGAACCCAAGAAATATTTTATAAAGATAAGTCTGTTGCTTATGGATCTTCTCATGAATTTCCATTATTTCCTGGAACTGGAGCTGAAAATGAAACAGGTGTAGGTAATATTTATAACGCTACTTTAAATGCTGGTATAAAAAGTGAAGAATTTCATGAAATTTTTGAAAAAAAAGTCTTAACTCCTATAGAAAAATTTAAACCAGAAGTTATTTTAATTTCTGCTGGTTTTGATGCCCACAAAAGAGACCCTCTAGCTAATATAAACTTAGAATCTAGTGATTTTTTTACGATTACAAAAAAAATAATTGAAATTGCTAATATTCATTCAAAAGGAAGAGTAATTTCTTTTTTGGAAGGTGGTTATGATCTACAAGCTTTATCTGAAAGTATAATTGAGCACCTTAAAGGTTTAAAGACCCATATTTGACCAATTATCAGGATTTTCGAATTTTTCTATTTCTTTTTTTGTTACAGGTCTAAAAAGATAATAAATAATATATGCCGTCAAAAAAAATAGAAAAATTGAATTCATTATTTGATATTATCAAATTTGAGTAAATTTTATCATTAAAATCTCAATATTTTCGTATTTTTTTATTCACACAGCACCCAAATCGTTCACATATAAAGGTGATTTAATAAACCAAAAGTTTAAAATCCGACTCATGGATCCGATTATAGTTATAGCTGCTGGTATAATTCTTGTGGTAACAGGAGCAATAGATCCTTTAATTAAAAATAAAGAAGACGTAGCCCAAGCACCTAAAACTGAAGTTTCAACACCTGCTCCTGAGCCTAAAAAAGAGCCAGAACCGGAACCAGAGCCAGAACCTGAACCTGAACCTGAACCTGAGCCAGAACCAGCTAAAGAACCTGAGCCAGAACCAGAGCCGGAACCAGAACCTGAGCCAGCTCCTCAAACTGAAGAGCCAAAAGAACAAGTTAACGCTGAAGCCAACCAAGAACAAGACGCTAAACCTGAAGAAGAGGAGGTGAAACCTGTTACAGAAGAAACACCAATTGAAGAAGAAAAAGAAGGATTAAGTATTGTAAATATCATGTTGTACATTCTAGGTGCTATTGCAGTAATTGCTGCTGGAATATATTTCTTTATGAGAAGAGAGCCATCTCCACAAAGTGCAGCAGATATTGCAAGAGCTCAATCACAGGAACCAACACCTGAACCGCAGCAAGAACCTGAACAGCCAGTTCAAGAGGAAACACCAACAGAAACTACTCAAGAAGAACCTCAATCAGAAAATACAGACCAATCATCTAACACAGATCAATCATCTAATAATGATGATGAAAATAATAACAGATAAATTAAAATTTCTTTCCACCTTCAAGATAAGCACACTTTTCGCAAGTTTTTTCAATTTTAGGTGGTTCATCTAAGTTTAGAACATCTTTCATTTCAATTATTTTTTTCTCTATCCAATCAGTATTTACTCGGTATGGGATTAGTGTCGTCTTAAAATCTATCTTATTATCAAATTTATTATTTGTTTTCTCCCCATTACAAACATAAAAAAAAGTTCGGTCTGAAACTTTAAAATTCATTTTTCTTAAGATATGAACATAAATATCCATCTGTAATTTATAACTAAGATGCCATTCAGCATCGAGATAAGAAGAAACTGTTACTGGATAAGTTGACGATTGGGCTTTATAATCTACAACAACTAATTTTTTTTCATTTAAATCAAACCAAATATCATCAATACCTCCATGAATTATAAGATTAGTTTTTTCATCTAAATATGAAATTCCACCCTTCAAAGAATTTCTCCAATTATCTAAGTCTTTGTGTTGATAAGGTACAAAGTTTAAATTATGCTTAACCATAATTGGATGGGGTTTTTGTTCTTTTCTATACTGATCAAATTCTTTCTTTAATAACTCATCGACCGCAACGTTGAGAGCCCATCCAGGCATTGAGGGTTCTTTTAGTCCTTTTACACGATCTAAATAAAAGCACCTTTTACAGCTCATAAAGTTGAAAAATTTAGACCTACTAATTTTAAAAGGAGTATTAGATTTTTTATCGTAAATAGAAGTTTTTCTTGTTCTGAAAGATACCGCGTCTTTCATTAAATTTGTTTTAGTCTTTTTAGTACTTCAGCTTTATCTAATGAGAGAATAACATCATAAAGACCAGGCCCAAATCTTGAGCCTACTAGCGCTATCCTTAAAGGTTGTCCTACACCTTTAAAATTAGTTTTATGTTTATCAATTAAAGACTTAATTAAAGGTTCTAAAGTTTCTCTAGATAATGAGGAAAGTTTTTCATACTCATTTATAAACTCAGTTATTATTTTTTTTGATAAATCATCAATTAACTTTTTATCATCTGCGTTAATCTCAATTTTATCTTTGATAATGTATTGAGCATTATTCCAAATATCCTCTAGAGTTTTTGCCTTATTTTTTAAAAAACCCATAGATTTTAAAAGAATACTCTCTTTTGATTGATTTAAAGGTTTTTTGTATTTTGAAACATATTCTTTAAAAAAATTAAAAAGATCTTTCTGATCGATACTCTTTATATATGTCTCATTTATTGAATAAATCCTATTCATATCTAATTTTGAAGGAGATTTACCAACACCATTTAGATCAAATAAGTCAATACTTTCCTGCTTCGTAAAAATTTCTTTATCTTTGTAAGACCATCCCAATCTTAATAAATAATTCCTCAAAGCATCTGAAATAACCCCTATCTTAATATAATCCTCAAGAGTGGAAGCATTATCTCTTTTTGATAATTTTTTTCCTTGTTCACTATGAATTAAAGGAATGTGTGCAAAGTTTGGAACATCCCAACCCATGGCTTCGTAAATTTGTCTCTGTTTAAAAGAGTTAATCATATGATCATCTCCTCTAATAACATGAGTTATTTTCATTTCATGGTCATCAACCGTGGCTGATAGCTGGTATGTTGGCGTATTATCTTTTCTTAAAATTACAAAATCCTCAATAGTAGAATTTGAAATATTTCTATCCCCTTGTACTAAATCTTTTATAATCGTATTTCCTGATATTTTACTTTTAAATCTTATTACTGGTTTTACTCCGTCTGGAATTTTTAAATCTTTAGCATCTCTCCATTTTCTATTATAAACATACGGTATTCCTTGTTTTTTACATTTTTCTTTTTGTTCATTAATTTCTTCCTCAGAACAATAACATTTATAAGCAAAACCTTTTTTAAGTAGTTCTTCTGCAACTTCAACGTGTTTAGATATATTTTTAGATTGTATGTATTCATCTCCATCATGTTCAATTCCAAGCCAAGCCAAAGATGAAATAATTTGTTTTTTGAATTCATCTTTAGATCTTTCTTTGTCAGTATCTTCTATTCTAAGAAAATATTTACCCTTGTTTTTTTTAGCTAAAAGCCAATTGAATAAGGCTGTTCGAACGCCGCCTATGTGAAGAGGCCCAGTAGGAGAGGGCGCAAACCTACAATTAAAAGACATTTCTATTAATTAGACTATTTTAGTGAAAGTTTCTATATAAAGAAACAAGTTTGCCTTGAATTTTTATTCTGTTAGCAGCATAAATTTTTGTTCCATAATTTCTGTTTGCCGCTTCAAGAGCAATAGTGTTACCTTTTTTTCTAACTCTTTTCAAAGTAGCTTCCTGATCATCGATTAATACAACTGCAATTTGACCATTATCGACATTAGAAACCTTTTTGATAATTACCGTATCTCCATCAGCGATACCTGCTTCTATCATTGAGTCACCTTTTACTTTTAAACCATAATGTTCACCATTATTTTGTAAATCTTCTGGTAGAGCAACTCTATCAACTTCTTGTTGGATAGCTTCTATTGGCGTACCAGCAGCGATACTTCCTAATACAGAAACATCTGTAGATTTATTGTCGTTTTTGTCTAGACCACCTTTAATTACGCTTGGAGTAAATGTATTAAATATATCGTTAGCGCTAGCATTTTCAGGCAGTTTTACTACTTCCAACGCTCTTGCTTTGTGTGCTAATCTTTTAACGAAACCTCTTTCTTCTAAGGCAGAAATTAACCTATGTATTCCAGATTTCGACTTGAGGTTGAGTGAATTCTTCATTTCTTCGTATGATGGAGAAATGCCAGAAGATCTAATCTTCTTATTGATAAATATTAATAAGTTTTTTTGTTTTTTTGTAAGCATAGAACAAACCTCGTACATTAATGTTCTATAAAAGTTCTTTTTAAATTACAACTTCAAAAAAGGGGCTAGTTTATTGAGAAATTTGAATTAATTTTCGCATTAATTCATCAGGTTTGTCGGATTTTAAAAGTGATTCTCCAATTAAAAAATTTTTAATTCCAGTTTTTTCGTAAATATATTTTGCATCATCTTCATTTTTAATTCCGCTTTCAGAAATAATTGGTCCTTTATGTGTTTTAATTATTTCAAAAATTGAAATTGTATTATTTAGAGAAACCTCAAGTGTTTTTAAATTTCTATTATTAATCCCAATTAAGGCCTGATCATATTTTAAAGCCATTTCAGCCTCTTTTTGATTATGTACTTCAACTATTACAGATAAATTATGTTTTAATGCCTCTGAATAAATTTCATCAGCTTGGCTGCCGTTTAGAGCAGCTATAATTATTAATATACAGTCACAGCCATAGCTTTTAGATAAAGCGATTTGATAGGGGTCTATAAAAAAATCTTTTGCTAAGATTGGTATTTTAAATTTTTTTTTAATGTCTTGAATATAGTCTAATTTACCTAAAAAATACTTTTCCTCCGTTAATACAGAAAGACAAGTAGCGCCGTTATTTATGTACATTTTAGCTATGTCTAAATGATTAAAATCATTAATTAGAATTCCAGCTGATGGACTAGCTTTTTTTATTTCTGAAATTAATGAAATACCTTTATTGTTTTGGATAGTCTCTTTAAAATTAAAAAAATTTTGTACTTTAATATTTTTTTCTAAAACATCAAAAGATTTCTCCTTTTTAGTTAATATTAAAGATTGTTTTTTTTCTTCAATAATTTTTTCTAAAATATTTGTCATTAATAAGATTGAATATTAGTTAAGTGTTGGAACACGTTTCCTGAATTTAAATGTTTTGTAGCTATTTCAAATGCTGTTTTAAAATCAGTTTCCTTACCTGAAACAATTAATCCTGCAGCGACATTAAGAGCAACAGACTGGGAAAATTCATTTTTTTTTCCTTTAAAAATTTCTATTATTTTTTTAGAATTATATTCAGCATTTTTTCCTTTTAAACTTTCTTTATCTTCACAATTAATACCTAAAGTTTTTGGATCAATGATAAATTCTTTAATTTTTTTATCTTTAAGTTCAACTACGCTTGTTTTTGCAAAAGGTGAGATCTCATCCATACCGTCATCGCTATGAACTATGTACGCATGGATAACACCATTATCTTTCAGTGCCTCTGCAAAAGGTTTCATCCATTTTTTATGAAACACTCCAACGACTTGCCTTTTTATTTGGGCAGGACTGCTTAAAGGTCCAATTAAATTAAAAATTGTTTTCTTCCCCATTTTCTTTCTAGCAGGCCCAACATATTTCATCGCTGAATGGTAATTAGGAGCAAACATAAATGCAAAATTGAATTTTTTTATACTCTCTTCAGCTTCATTAGGTTTTAAGTTTATATTAATTTTAAGGGCCTCTAACACATCAGCTGAACCACAATTCGAGGAAACGGCTTTATTACCATGTTTAGCAACCTTTACTCCCAAACTTGCTAAAACAATTGCAGCTGCAGTAGAAATATTTAACGAATTTTGTCCATCTCCACCTGTTCCGCATGTATCAACTGTATTTTGATCAGCATCTACTTTTGTTGCCTTTTCTCTTAAAACAAAAATTCCCCCAGCCAATTCATCTTTAGTTTCACCTTTTTTTGAAAGGGACTCTAATATTTCTATGATTGCACTATCGTTATATTTTCCTTCCATAAGCTCATTAAAAAGAGTTTTACTTTCATCAAATGAAAGATTTTTACCATTTTTCAAAATATCAATTAAATTTGTCATTTTAATTAGTTATAAAATTTTTAATTAATTTCATTCCTACCTTAGTACTTATACTCTCAGGATGAAATTGAAAGCCATGTATATTGTAATCTTTATGCATTAATCCCATAATTGTTTTATTATTAGTTTCAGCTGTAATTATGAGTTTTTTCGGGAATTTTTTACGATCTACCACTAGGCTATGGTATCTAGTAGCCTCAAAATTATTTTGAATATTCTTGAACAAACCTATTTTATTATGCTTAATTTTGCTAGTTTTTCCGTGCATTAAATTCTTTGCACTTACGATTTTACCTCCAAAAACTTGGCCAATTATTTGATGACCCAAACAAACACCAAGAATTGGAATTTTTTTGTAAACTGCATTTACAATTTTGAGACAATTACCGGCTTGATTAGGATTACCGGGGCCAGGGGATATTACTATTTTATCATATTTCCTTTTTAAGATAGTTTTTCCGTCTATCTTATCATTCCTAATTACCTCTACGTTTTTCCTAATCTTTGAAATGTAATGGAATAAATTGTAAGTAAAACTATCATAATTATCTATTAATAAAATTTTCATTTAATCAACTGCTTTTATCAAAGCTTTGGCTTTATTAACTGTTTCAGTATATTCTTTCTCTGGTTTGCTATCAGCAACAATTCCAGCACCAGCTTGAACGTAAAACTTGTCGTTTTTGATTAGAGCTGTCCTTAAAGCGATACATGTGTCAAATTCATTATTCGGAGTGAAGTAACCGATACCACCCGCATATAATTTTCTTCTATTTTTTTCAAGTTCATCAATGATTTCCATTGCTCGTATTTTTGGAGCACCACTTACTGTGCCTGCTGGAAAACCTGATAAAAGTGTTTCAAAAATTGAAAGTTTTTTATTAAATTTTCCAACTACATTTGAAACAATGTGCATAACATGCGAATACTTTTCCACCTTAAATTTTTCGGTAACTTTTACAGTATTTACCTTTGAAACCTTGCCAACATCGTTTCTGCCAAGATCTAATAACATAAGATGTTCAGCTAATTCTTTCCTATCTCTAAGTAAATCAATCATGTATTTTTTATCTTCTTTAATATTTTTTCCTCTTGGTCTTGTGCCAGCGATGGGTCTGATAGTAACTTCGCCCTTTCTAAGTCTAACTAATATTTCTGGACTACTACCTAAAACATTAAAGTCTTCATAATTAAAATAAAACATAAAAGGAGACGGGTTTGACTTTCTTAAATGATTATAAATTTCAATAGGTCTTTTATTTATTTTTCTCTCAAATCTTTGACTTAGTACAACTTGAAAAATATCACCTTTTTTAATGTAATTTTTTGCTTTTTTAACTAATAATTTAAACTTATTTTTAGTAGTATTTGATTTTACTAAATTTTTATTAGGCTTGAAAGTAAATTGATCTGGAAGTTTAATATTTTCAAAACTTTTATATAACTCAAACCTTTTTAGAATAGAATCGTAAGTTTCTTTATAATTTTTTATTTTAACATCTGCATATACATTTTCGATATAATGTATTTTTTTTTTTAAATTATCATAAATTATTAAATTTTTTGGCCGGCAAAGTCTCACATCGGGAATCTTTAAATCATCTTTGCATTTATTTGGTATTTTCTCTATGTAACGAATAATATCATAAGAAAAATAACCAACTAACATTGAACCCATAGAGGGTAATTGCTTTGGAATTTTAATTTTAAATTCCTTAATAAGTTTATTTAAATATTTTAAGGGATTAGTCTTAATCTTAGTTTTTTTTTTATTAATACTTAATGTAACTGTATTATTTTTAATATCCCAAATTTTGTCTGGATTAAGACCAATTATTGTATATCTACCTCTATTGATACCTTTTTCAACTGACTCAAATATAAAGCTATTTTTTTCTGCTAAAAGAAATTTATACAAATTTTCAACTCTATGATAATTCCTGCAGTTTAAAGATTTAAATAAAATTTGATCAGTTTTTTTCGAGTGTTTTTTTTTAAAATCGTTAAAGCTAATATTTA
Source organism: uncultured Pelagibacteraceae bacterium (assembly GCA_902613545.1). GTDB lineage: Bacteria > Pseudomonadota > Alphaproteobacteria > Pelagibacterales > Pelagibacteraceae > Pelagilacustribacter. The sequence continues at coordinate 45,376 of CACMHW010000002.1, read as the reverse complement.
ATTGCATTAAAATGAATTTTTAACTCTATCTATTGTTCTCTGATTTAATTCTACTTTATATTTTTCATTAAGGTTACTATCATGTGATTGATAAATCCTATTTATCAAATTTAAACGAGCTTTAGCTTCATATTGTTCGTATTCATTACTACCTTTTTCTATTTTTTTATAATCACTTTTTACAGCAAAGATTAAAAAATTCTTAGTTAAAGTATTATTTGTAATTAATTCTGTTTCTCCATCTTTCGCTAAAAATATTCTCTTAATTATACCCTCAGAAAATATCTCATTTTGCTTTAAATCTTTAATTTGATAATCTTTAACATCTAACTGATTATCTAAAGCGAATTTTTCGTATTTTTCTTTATTAAAGGCACCCATACTTAAATCTTTAAGTATCGAGTTATTTTTTTCAATTTTATTCTTAAAATTTAATTGAGCGATTAATGCCTCCTGAACCTGAGGATCATTAAAAGATCGGTTTTTTTTTTCAATATTAGAAATTTCAGCTATATAGAATTTATTATTAAAATTTATTATTTCAGGAGATTTGATTGAGCTTAAATTATATATTTTTTTAAATAAGTCATCTGGTAAGTTTTTTATTTTAGTTTTATTTTCGTCTTCTTTTTTTGAATTAATTTTTTCAATTAAAATAATTTCTAAATTATCGTTTTGAACTGTCTCATCAAAAGATTGCCCATCCAAAACATTATTTTCAATAATATCTAATTGTTTAAAAAAACTTTCACCATATTCTTTACTTCCAGTAATTTTTGCTGGAGTAATCTCAGCGTATTGAATTTTTTTGAACTCTGAGAAAAAAACATCTTTATTCCTCTCATAAAGTTCTTTCATATTTTCATTAGATGGTTTATTTTTTGAATAATACTTATCAAGATCAATATATTTGATAGTTTTGGTTTGATTTTCCTTTTGATACTCTTTTTCAACTAACATTTGTGGCACAACTATTCCCCCCGATAAAGAGCTTAAAAATTGCCTTCTCTTTTCTTGCTCAACAATATTTTCTTCGAACTGCGGAGCATTGACCCCAGCTGTAACAAGAAATTTTTCATACTCTGTTCTAGAAAATTTTCCATCTTTGAAAAATTGCTGGTCATTTTTAATAATTTTTCTAAGCGCATTGTCGTTGATTGTTATACCTAACTTTTCAATTTCTAATGTCATTACTTTTTTTCCAATATATTCGGATAAGATTTTTTCAATTAAGTCGGTTTTAGATAAATTTTTTAATTGATCTTCATTCAGATTTAATCTTTGAATGTAATTTACAAATTCCTGAGTGCTTACCTTTTCTGAATCTATTGATGCTATAACATTTTGGTTTCCACCTCTGAATACATCGCCCATTCCCCAAAAGACAAATGGAAGAATAATTATCCCAACAAAAAGTTTTATCAAAAAAGACTTAGAAAATTTACCTATTGCAGTTAACATTATTATAATCTATTAAGTTTTAAAATTATACACCTATAAATTAAATTTTATATTAAGGCAAACAATGAAATACTTTATTGGAAATTGGAAAATGTTTGGAGTTCCAAAATCTATCAATATACTTCATAAAATTAATTATTATTACTCAAAGGACAAAAATCGGAGGAAATATAGAGTTATTATCACACCGCCTTATACCCTGATAGAGAGTTACGCTAAATATTTTAAAAAAAAGAAGATTATAATTGGCTCACAAAATTGTTATCAAAAAGATCAATTTTCATCAAATACAGCTGCAATTAGCCCTTACATGATTAAAAGGGTTGGAGCTAATTATACTTTGGTAGGTCACTCTGACAATAGAAGTGAAGGTGATACAAACGAAATGTTAAAAAACAAACTTCATTTTGCTCTAAAAAATAATCTGAAAGTTGTTTTCTGTATTGGGGAAAATAAAAAGGAGAAAAAAAATAAAAAAACATTTAGTGTTTTAAAAAAACAGTTAAGTAAAGTTCTAGAAAAAAAATTTAATAAAAATAATATTATAGTTGCTTATGAACCTATTTGGTCTATAGGAACTGGTAAAATACCCTCTAAAAATGAGTTAGAGAAAACTGCAATTTATATTAAAAAAGTTTTAAAAGATATTTTTAAAAAAAGTCCTGCATTGCTTTACGGTGGTTCAGTAGATGGCAACAATGTTGAAATGTTTAAAAAAATTAGAGAAATTGACGGTTTTTTAATAGGCGGAGCTTCAAAATCATCCAAAAAATTTATTGATATAATAAAGAATTACTATAGATAGTCACCATGGAAAGCTTACTTATTCTGGTTAACATAATTCTCGCTGTAATTTTAATTATTGTCATTCTTTTGCAAAGATCTGAAGGTGGAGCTTTAGGTTTAGGTGTTTCACAAGATAATTTCACGTCTGCGAGATCTGTTGGAACTTTCCTAACTAAATTTACTTCTATAGTTGCCGCTTTATTTATTATTTGTAGTATTGCAATAGTTGCTATTTCGAGAGATGAACTACGTGAAACGCAGTCAGTGTTAGAGAAACAAGAAGAGGAAAATTCAGATCTTCCACAAATACCACAATCTAAGTAATAATCACTTTGTAATTATCAATTTATAAAGTATAACATACTTCCATGGCGCGATATATATTCGTAACTGGCGGCGTGGTTTCATCTTTAGGTAAAGGATTATCATCTGCATCATTAGCGTATTTATTACAATCAAGAGGATATAAAGTTAGAATTAGAAAACTTGATCCTTATTTAAATGTTGATCCAGGAACAATGAGCCCATTCCAACACGGTGAAGTTTTTGTTACTGACGACGGTGCAGAAACAGATCTAGACCTAGGCCACTATGAAAGATTTTCTGGAATTTCAGCAAAAAAGTCAGACAATATTACAACAGGAAAAATTTATAATGATGTTCTTAAAAGAGAGCGACAAGGTAAATATTTAGGAAAGACTGTTCAAGTTATTCCACACATTACAAATAGAATTAAAGAATTTATCAAAAACGATGTAAAAAAAGAAGATTTCGTTATTTGTGAAATAGGTGGAACCGTTGGAGATATAGAAAGCCTTCCTTTTTTAGAGGCGATAAGACAATTTTCAAATGAATTTGGTAAAAATAAAACTCTTTTTGTTCATTTAACTCTGGTTCCTTATATGAGAGCTTCTGATGAAATAAAAACTAAACCAACTCAACACTCAGTAAAAGAGCTAAGAAGTATTGGAATTCAACCAGATATAATAATTTGTAGATCAGAAAGAACTATTCCATTTGATCAAAGAAAAAAAATTTCATTATTTTGCAATGTGTCAATAGAAGATGTTATTGAAACCATTGACGTCAAAACAATTTATGAGGCTCCAATTAGTTTTAACAAAGAAAAACTGGATGAAAGAGTTTTAAAATTCTTTAAAATAAAATCTAGAAAAAAAGTAAATCTTTTACCGTGGAAAAAAATTACTCGTTTAGTTTTAAACACGAAGAGCAAAGTAAATATTGCAATAATTGGAAAATATGTTGAACTTAAAGATGCGTATAAATCACTAGATGAAGCTTTAATACATGGTGGAATTGCAAATAATATAAAAGTAAATTTGGTTAGAATTGAGTCAGACTTTTTAAGACCTAGCGAAATCAAAAATAAGTTAAAAAATGTTTCTGGAATATTAATACCGGGCGGGTTTGGCAAAAGAGGAACTGAGGGAAAAATCGCAGCAATCAATTATGCAAGAAAAAATAAAATTCCTTTTTTTGGCATTTGTTTTGGCATGCAAATGGCAATAATTGAGTTTGCAAGAAATAGATTAAATATTAAAAAAGCTACTTCTAGCGAGTTTGGACCGTCAAAGGCATCTGTAGTCGGGCTTATGAGCGAGTGGACAAAAGATGGAAAGCTTATGAGAGGTACCGATAAAGAATTAGGAGGGACAATGCGTTTAGGTAGTTATGAAGCGAGACTTAAAAAAGACACAAAAATAAGTAAAATTTATAATTCATTAAAAATAAATGAAAGACACCGTCACAGATATGAGGTGAATATTAATTATAGAAAGGACTTTGAAAATAAAGGAATGATTTTCTCAGGTTTATCACCAGATAATAAATTACCAGAGACAGTTGAGTTAAAAGATCATCCGTGGTTTATTGGAGTTCAGTTTCATCCTGAATTTAAATCTAGACCTTTGTCACCACATCCATTATTCTCATCATTTATAAAGGCTGCTAAGATCAATTCAAAAAAATGAAAAATCATAAAGTTAAATGCTCTAATTTTGAGATCGCTAATGATAAACCATTTACTTTAATTGCCGGTCCTTGCCAGCTTGAAAATGAAGAACATGCTTTAAAGATTTCAACTGAATTAAAAAAAATTACAAGCGAACTTGGTATAAACCTTATTTATAAAACTTCATTTGATAAAGCTAACAGAACAAGCCTTAAAGGCAAAAGGGGTTTAGGTTTAGAAAAATCTCTGCCAATTTTTGATAAAATAAGAAAAGAAGTCGGTGTTCCAATTTTAACAGATGTTCACACTTCAGAACAATGCTCCATTGTTGCGAAGCATGTTGACATTTTACAAATTCCAGCTTTTTTATGTAGGCAAACCGATCTCTTAATTGCAGCAGCAAAAACAGGAAAAATTATTAACGTTAAGAAAGGACAATTTTTAGCTCCATGGGATATGGCCAATGTAATAAAAAAAATTGAAGAGTCAGGAAATAAAAATATTTTAATAACGGAGAGAGGAGCAAGCTTCGGTTACAATACGCTTGTTTCAGATATGAGAGCTTTACCTATTATGTCTAAATTTGGCTTTCCAATTGTCTTTGATGCAACTCATTCTGTTCAGCAACCTGGTGGAATGGGAGAGAAAAGCGGCGGTCAAAGGGAGTTTGTTCCATATCTAGCTCGGGCAGCAATTGCTGTTGGAGTGGGAGCTATTTTTATAGAAACACACGAAGATCCAGAAAATGCACCGTCAGATGGACCGAACATGGTTCCACTAAAAGAAATAAAAAAATTACTAAAGAAACTCACTGAAATTGATAAAATAATTAAATAATAATGACAAAAATTAAAAGTGTAAAAGGCAGACAAGTCTTTGATAGTAGAGGAAATCCAACGGTAGAGGCAGAAATTTTTTTAGAAAACAATATATCAGCAACTGCAATTTCTCCATCAGGCGCATCAACGGGAGCGTTTGAAGCACACGAACTAAGAGATAAAAATAAAGATAAATTTTTAGGCAAAAGTGTAAATATTGCAGTCGATAATATAAATAAAAAAATTTCAAATAAATTAATAGGATTAGAATGTGATGATCAAAACAATATCGATAATATTTTGATAGATTTAGACGGCAGCGAAAATAAAGCAAATTTAGGAGCAAATGCTACTCTTGCTGTTTCGTTGGCTAATTCTAAATGCGCAGCTTTATCAAATAAAAAATCTTTATTTAAAAATTTGGGAAATAATTTTTCACTTCCATTTCCATTAATGAATATTATTAATGGAGGAGCGCATGCAGATAATGACCTAAATATTCAGGAGTTTATGATAAGGCCTGACTCAGCTAAAAACTTTATGGATGCTATTGAGAAGTGCTTTATAGTAATTCAAAATTTAAAGAAGTTATTAAAGTCTAATAAGATGTTAACTAATGTTGGAGATGAGGGAGGGTTTGCTCCATCAATAAACACAAATGAACAAGCATTAGAATTAATCGTTAACGCAATTGAAAAATCAAAACTTAAACCAGGAAAAGATATAGTTATTTGTTTAGATGTAGCTGCAAATGAACTGATTAATGGAAAAGGCGAATATTCTATTCAATCTAAAAACTTCTCATCAGCAGATGCTAACATCGATTATTACAAAAAATTGATCTCTAATTATCCTATAAAATCAATCGAAGATCCTTTTGCGGAAGAGGACTGGGAGTCTTGGAAAAAAGTAACAAATGAAATAGGTAAAAATGTTCAAATTGTAGGTGACGATTTATTTGTAACTAATGTTAAGAGATTAAGCAAAGGTATAAAAGAAAAATCAGCTAACTCTATTTTAGTTAAACCAAATCAAATCGGAACTTTAACTGAAACTTTAGAAGTTATCTCTATGGCGAAAGCTGCTGGTTTTAATACAATCATATCCCATAGATCAGGCGATACGGAAGATACATTTATTGCCGATTTGGCCTCAGCGACAATGTCCTCTCAAATTAAAACTGGATCATTAGCAAGATCTGAAAGAGTGGCGAAATACAACAGGTTATTGCGCATAGAAGAAGAACTTGGAAATAATGCAAAAATGGCTAGAATCTAGCTAATGCGACTTATTGAAAGTTTAAAGAAAAAAAAATTTATATTATTAAATATTTTTTTAACTCTTTATATTGGAATTAATTTAATTGGAGGTGAAAGAGGGTTAATTTCTTATTTTGATAAAAAAAAATTATTTAAAGAGTTAGAGATCAAAGAAGAAATGTTAACTAATGAATTAAAAGATTTAGAAAGAAAAATATCATTAGTTAAAAAAAATGATTTAGATTATTTAGACATGCTTTATAGGGAAAAATTTAGATACGGCACAAAAGATGAAATCATTATTAAATTAAAATGAGCTCAAAACCAAGACATCCAGAAAAAGTTAATAAGCCTTTTAATCCAATTAAAAAAAAACCTGAATGGATAAGGTCAAAAATAGTAGACTCTCAAATTTTCTTCAAAACTAAACAAGTCGTTAATCAAAATAACTTAGTAACTGTCTGTCAGGAAGCTAATTGTCCTAATATAACTGAGTGTTGGAGTAAAAAACATGCTACATTCATGATTATGGGAGACACGTGCACTAGAGCATGTGCATTTTGTGATGTCAAAACTGGAAAACCAACTGAACTAGATATTTTTGAACCAGCTAAAATTGCTAAGGCTGTCCAAAGCTTAAATTTAAAACATGTTGTTATTACTTCTGTAGATAGAGATGATCTAGAAGATGGAGGATCAGAGCATTTCTACAAAGTTGTAAAAGCTACTAGAGAAAAAAATCCAGAGACATCCATTGAAGTTTTAACACCAGACTTTTTAAGAAAAGGAGATGCGTATAAAAAAGTTTTAAAAGCTGATCTTGATGTTTTTAATCACAATATAGAAACTGTTCCTAGACTTTACACAAAAGTAAGACCTGGGGCACGTTATTTTGCTTCATTAGAACTTTTAAAAAATGCAAAAAAATTTAACAAAAAAGTTTTTACGAAATCAGGAATTATGGTTGGCTTGGGTGAAAACAAAGAAGAAGTAATTCAAGTTATGGACGATCTTAGATCTGCTGAAGTTGATTTTATTACAATCGGTCAATACCTGCAACCATCTCCAAAGCATCATCCACTTAATCGTTATTATCATCCTGATGAATTTAAAAAGCTCGAGCAAATCGCAAAGACAAAAGGTTTTCTTCTTGTTTCTTCTTCGCCACTAACAAGATCTTCTTATCATGCAGATGAAGATTTTAGAAAATTACAGGACGCAAGAAATAAACAGCTTGAATGTCATCAGCATCAATAAAAAAGATTATACCTTGTAAAAAAGAACAATTGGTTGAAATGGTTCTTGATATTGAAAAATATCCTGAGTTTGTTCCTTGGTGTATCGAGGGTAGAGTACTAGATAAAAATGAGAGCGCTGATTTAATTACTTTCAATGGAGATTTAAAAGTAGGTAAAAGTATTCTTAACGAAACTTTCTCAAGTCACGTATCTTATTATAAAGAAAAAGATACCATTATAGTAACTAATCTTGATGGACCATTAAAACATCTTAAAAATGAGTGGAAATTTAAAGAAGTAAACAATTCGACACAGTTGGAATTTTTTATTGATTTTGAATTGAAAAATCCAATTTTGAATGGAATAATGAAAAAATCTTTTGAACTTGGTTTAAATAAAATTGCCAAAGCTTTTGAAGAGAGAGCAATTAAATTATATAAATAATGTTTACAATATCATCATTACTAATTTTATTTATCTTAACTTTTAAATTCTTATCCTCATACATCAAAACAATTAGAACAGGTGATCCAAACGAGACTAACTTAACTTATTGGATGTTTTCATATGACTTTAAATCTCAAAATAAAGAATGGGTGCCTGAGGATAAAAAACTATTACAAAGAAAAAGGGCCAGAAATTTTTTAGTTTTTTTACTTTATATTATAGCTTTCAGTATTTTCTTACTACTTAACAGTTTTACTGCCCATCTTTTAGATGTAATTGTAAACCCAGACTTTAGCTATCCCGTTTAATCAGTTGAGCTAATAAATTTAGAGATTTCTTTACAGTCTGCTTTTGAATAAATATTCTTCCTTTATTCTTAAAATTACATTTATTAATCATAACTTTTTTTCCAATTTTAATTCCAATATAAACTAAACCTATTGGTTTTTGTTTAGATCCACCATTAGGGCCAGCTATTCCAGTTATTGAAATACAAACTTTTGAATTACTAATTTTACTTAAATTATTTACCATAGCCAAGCAACATTGAACACTTACAGCACCATACTTTTTTATTATTTTTTGAGGCACTTTTAATATACTTGTCTTGGCTTGATTTGAGTAAGTGACTAATCCTAAATTAAATACTTTAGATGATCCACTTACAGAAGTAATAGCACTAGACAACATTCCTCCGGTGCAAGACTCTACAATTGCAAGTTTCATCTTTTTTCTTTTAATTAATGAAATTATCTTTTTATTTAAACTCATTAGAAAAACTTTGATTTAATTACCATAAAGATTATTAATGTAAGGACAACATATAAACCTGCAACTACATCGTCTATTATTACTCCAAAACTATTTTTAAATTTTTTATCAAAAAAACTGACTGGAAAAGGTTTTTTAATATCAAAATACCTAAATAATATAAAAATATATAAATAAAATAAAATTGACTCCTGCGGGCCTTTTGTAGTTCCGTGCGAGATTTCATAAAGATAAATTGGAATAGACTGGCCAATAAACTCATCTACAACAATTTCTTTTGGATCTTTGTTTTCATTATATTTTATATATTCTGACACTGCGTAAAATGAATATATAAAAACTAAAAATAAAATTAATAATATAATACTGCTAGATAGATGAACTATATGAAATAAGCTATATAAAAAAATAGTTGTTATTAAAGAAGTTATAGTACCTGGAGCAAATCTAAAAGATCCTATACCAAAACATGTAACAAATAAATAATTTATGGTTTTAATCATATTTAATGACAGAGCAAATAACTTCACACGCTATTGCTTTTTCTTTTCCTATAACACCTAATTTTTCAGTTGTTTTCCCTTTGATATTAATTTGATCGTTAGAAATTTCACAAAGATTTACAATATTTTTTATCATCCTATTCTTTAGATTTTTGATCTTAGGAGTTTGCGTAATTATATTTATATCAATATTGTTGATCAGATATCCTTTTGACTTTATGTGATTTACCACATATTTAAGTAAAATAGTTGATCTTATGTTTTTAAATCTTTTATCTTTATCAGAAAACATTTGGCCAATATCTCCCATTTTACAAGCTCCTAAAATCGCGTCCGTTATAGAATGTAATACTGGATCCCCATCAGAATGACCCAGTGTTCCTAGTTTAGACTTAATTTTTAAACCAGCTAAAAAAAGTTTCCTATTAGGGACCAGTCTATGAACATCAAATCCTATACCAACACTTTGTTGAGATTTGAAAATATTCTTTAAATTTTCAAAATCCGCTTTATCAGTTATTTTAAAGTTATTTTTTTCACCTTCTATAAATTTAACTTTGTTTAAATCCATGTATAAAGAAATATCATCGTCTTTATATTTACCTGAGTTAGTTTTATGTAAATGGTATACTTCTCTTAAATTGAAGGCTTGAGGTGTCTGAGTTAAAAAAAGATTATCTCTTTTTTTTCCTATTATGTACTCTTCTTTGCTCGATTCGATTCTTTGTTTTATTGCATCTTGAATCTTAATTTTGGGAACAACAGCATTTGATGTTTTAGTATTTCTCAATATTGAACTCATAAGTTTTGTTGAAAAATTAGGTCTAGCAACATCATGAATTAAAACTTTAGTTATTCCTTTCTGGCCGATTAAATATTTTAGAGCGCAAAAAGTTGATTGTTGTCTATTTTTCCCTCCAATAACCAATTTTACTTTTTTAAGCTTGAGTGATTTGACTCGTTTAGAGTCTTTTTTATTATAAACTAGAACAATCTTTTTAATTTGTTTAAATTTACGTGCTTTATTAATATTTATTTCAATTAATGATTTACCAGCTATTTTTTGATATGGTTTGCCTATATTAGATTTAAATCTATGGCTATTACCTCCAGCAAGAATAATTAAAGAATAACTCATGGTATAAACTTATATTATATTTATATAAATATTTAATGCTTATTTAGTATGTTTAAAATTATTAAAAACTTTAATTGGATTATTTTATCCTCATTTTTGTGTATTTTTATGGGGATAGTAACTTTTTTAACATTTATAAACGAAGGCTTTATACCTTTATCTGATAAAAATTTACAAACTTTACTAATCATAGATATTTTCCTACTTTTAATTTTTTTTGGTCTTATATTTAAAAACTTTTATAGGTTTTATTATACGGGAAAAAAAAATAAAAAAGGTGCGCAAACAAATTTAAAATATATTTCAGTTTTTTCTTTATTTACCGTAATACCATCTTTAGTTGTTGCTATTTTTTCTCTTTTTATATTTAATTTTGGTATTCAAAATTATTTTGATAAACAAATTACTAAAGCTGTAAATAATTCTTATGACGTCGCCAAAAACTACTTAGAAGAAAGTAAAGAAAATGTTTTGTCAGATGTAATACTAATGAGTGTTGGCCTTAATAGAGTGTCTAATTTGTATTATTCAAATCCTAATCGTTTTAAAAATATTATGAGATCTGAAAAGTTATTAAGACGAATAGACGATGTATATTTAATAGACAGTTTAGGAAATATACTTTTATCTGATGTTACAGATATAACGGACGAATTTGTAATCCCATCCGATGAGGACTACGATCAAGTACTAGAAGGTAAGCCTGTTTTTGTTTCTAATAATTTAGAAAACAAAACTACTGTTATGACTAAATTAAATTCTTTAGTAGATACCTATCTTTATATTTCAAGAAATATTGATAGTGAAATTTTAAGATATCTCAATGAAACAGAAGAGGCAGTAAGTTTTTATTATTCAGTTGAGAATAGTCAAACAGGAATTAAAGTAACTTTTGCAATTATATATATAATTGTTGTTACATTACTTTTATTTTTATCTACATCAATAGCTATTACTTTTGCATCAAGACTTACTAAACCTATCATTAATTTAATAGGAGCATCTGACTCGATTAGCAAAGGCGCTTTAGATGTGAAAGTTCCAGAACTTGAGACAGACGAAGAGTTTAAACAATTAAATAGAAATTTTAATTCAATGATAGAAAGATTAAAAGAGCAGCAAAATAAACTTCTCATCAATGAACGTTATGAAGCTTGGGAAAGTGTTGCGAGAAAATTAGCTCATGAAATTAAAAATCCATTAACACCCATACAACTTTCCATAGATAGTCTTAGAGAGAAATATAAAAGCAAACTCAACAATCAAAGTCAAGAATATGAAAAATATTTAGAAACAATTAATAGACAAATTAAAGATATAGAAAAATTAGTGAATGAGTTCTCAAACTTTGCCAGAATGCCTAGACCTATTTTTAAAAAAATTAATATTATTGATGTTATTAAAAAATCCTTAGACTTCATAAAAATGACTTCGAAAAGTTCTATAAATTTAATTACAAAAGACAAAGAAATTTTTATAAATGGAGATGAGGACCAACTTAATAGAGTGTTTATAAATTTAATTAAAAATTCTCAAGAGTCTATTGATGAAATATCTAAAAAAGACAATAAATTTAAGGGTAATATTAACATAGAAATTGACAACAATAATGACTATATAGTTTGTAGATTGACAGATAATGGATCAGGTATTACAGACCCAAAAAAAGCAATGACACCTTACTTTACCACAAAAAAAACTGGTACAGGCTTGGGTTTACCTATTGTTACAAAAATTATAAATGAACACCTTGGAGATTTTTTAATAAAAAATAAAAAAAAAGGAAAAGGCACATTAATTACTATCTCGCTACCAAAACTTAATGCATAAAGAAATTTTAGTAATAGACGATAATCCTGATATTCGCTCATTAGTCAGCAATATTCTTAAGGAGCAGAACTATGAGGTGAGAACTGCTGCCAATTATGATCAAGCAGTTTTTGAAATAAACAAAAAACTACCTGATCTTGCAATAATAGATATCAAATTAGATAAAACTGACAAAGATGGAATAGATCTTTTAAAACTAGTAACAAAAAAAGATAAGTTAACACCAGTTATAATGATATCAGGTCATGCTACTGTTCAAATAGCTGTTGAAGCTACTAGACTCGGTGCGTACGAATTTATTGAGAAACCTTTTACAAAAGAAAAAATTTTAAATTATGTTAATAGAGCTTTAGAGTCTTCTAAGCTTAAAAAGGAAAAAGATATTATTGAAAATAAACTTTTTCATTCATTTGAACTAATAGGCAAAAGCACTTCAGTAATTAAAGTAAAAAAAATAATTGAAAAATTATCAACTTCTGAAAGTAGAGTTTTAATTTACGGTCCTACAGGAACTGGAAAAGAATTAGTAGCTAGAAAAATTCATAAAAATTCGTCCAGAGCAAAAGAACCTTTTATAATAATAAATGCTGCATTACTAAAAGAAAGTACTTATGAGAAAGAATTATTTGGAGAAGAGTTTGATGACGGAAATATATCTTTTGGAGCATTAGAAAGAGCCAACAAAGGAACATTATTAATTGACGAAGTTTCTGAAATTCCTTTTGAGACACAAGCAAATGTTTTAAGAGTTTTAATAGATCAAAAATTCAAAAGATTAAATGGATCTAAAGATATCAATGTAAATATTAGGTTAATATCCTCTACCTCAAAAGATTTAAGCGAATTAGTTAAAATAAATAAATTTAGAGAAGATTTGTATCATAGATTGAATGTAATGCCGATCGAACTTACATCTTTAAGTTCGAGAACTGAAGATATTCCTCTATTGATAGAGTATTTTAAAGAAAAACTCTCAGAAATAAATGGAGTTCAACAACCAAAAATCGACATAAAAAATGATAATTTATACACTTATAATTGGCCTGGAAATGTGAGGGAGCTAAGAAATTTAGTGGAGAGAATTACGATTTTGTCAGCTAATGAGTCTCAATCTAAAATAAATAAGATCATTGAAGATATATTAAATCCAGCCTCCACATTTTCAAACAAAGATCTTTTAGAAAAATCTTTTACATCACCATTAAAAGAGGCACGAAAACATTTTGAAAAGGAATATTTAATCACACAACTAAAAAAAAATCATGGTAACATCTCAAAAACAGCAGATTTCATAGGTATGGAAAGATCTGCTCTTCATAGAAAACTTAAAGAACTTGGAATTAAAGGCATAAACTAAAATGAATATAATTATATGTGGAGCTGGCAAGGTCGGCTTTTCAATTAGTAAACAATTATCTGCTCAAGGACACTCAGTAACGGTAATAGATCAATCGTCCGAAGATATTAAAAAAATTAATGACACCCAGGATGTTAAAGGTATTGTTGGTAGAGCCTCACTTCCGACGGTTTTAGAAAATGCAGGTACTGAAAATGCTGACATGATAATCGCAGTAACAAGAAATGATGAAACAAATATGATTGTTTGCCAGTTAGCGAGTTCATTATTTAATGTTTCCAAAAAAATTGCCAGAATAAGAACTAAGGACTTTTTAAAGGGAAAATGGGGTAAATTATTTAATAAATCAAATATTCCAATAGACGTAATTATTTCTCCAGAAATTGAAGTTGCAAAATCTTTATATAGAAGATTAGAAGCCCCAGGAGCATTAGATAACGTCCCATTTGGAAATAATAAAGTAAAAATGCTGGAAATTTCAATTGAAAAAAATTGCCCGATTAAAAATATACCTTTGAAAAAATTGACTGAAAAATTTCCAGATTTTAAGGCTAATATTGTCGGCGCTCTGAGAAAAGAAAAATTTATCTATCTTAAAAAAAATGATCAAATGTTGGAAGATGATAATGTTTATGTAGTTGTTAGTAGCGATCAACTAAATCAAATTTTAAAAGCATTTGGTCACGAAGAAAAAGTTTCTAAAAATGTATTAATTATTGGTGGAGGTAATATCGGTTTAAATTTGGCTAAAATGTTAGAGGAACATTTTGAAGATTTAAGAATAAAAATTATTGAAAAAGATAAAAAAAGAGCAGAAGAAATTGCAAATGAGCTTTCGTCCTCCATCGTTATTAATGGAGATGCTCTAGATGAAGATATTTTAAAGGAGGCAAATTTGGAGGGATCGGAAACTGTATTAGCTTTAACAAATGATGACGAAAATAATATGATGGCTTGTGTTTTAGCTGAAAAAACCGGACTAAAAAAAAGAACTATCGCTATAGTAAATAAATCCAATTACAATTTACTTCAAGACTCACTTAACATCGACGACTTAGTAGATCCGCGTATGACAACTGTTTCTAGAATTATGGAACACGTTCACAGAGGAACTATAGGTACAGTCTATTCAGTACTTGATGGCGAATATGAGTTTATTGAAGCAAAAATTCTTGATAAATCAGAGTTGCTAAATAAAAAAATAAGAGACTCAAATCTTCCTGAAGATATAAGAATAGGTGCTATTGTAAGAAAAAATAAAGTTATTATACCTAGATCTAACTTTATATTTGAAAAAGATGATTTAGTTGTTTTTTTGGCTAAGAGAGAACAGCTAAAAGCGGTTGAGGATATTTTCAGCGTAGGATCAATTTAATATTTGATGAATATAAGAAGTATTAGTTTTTTCTTGAGCTTATTTTGTTTCCCAATAAGTTTATTGTCATTTATAAATATTTTATACTCATCATACTTTGATTATTTTTTAAGTATAGAAGCATATTTTACAACTTTAATTCTATCTCTTATATTTGGTCTTTCACTTTATTTATTTGGAAAAAAAGCTAAAAAAGATATTAACTTTATAGAGCAATTAATTTTAATAATACTTGTATATATTATCATTGGCTTATTAATATCTATTCCTTTCTATCTAAGTAATCTTCAAGTTACGTTTATTAGTGCTTTTTTTGAAGCTATATCTGGATTAACAGGCACTGGTTTTTCAATTTTTAAAAATATAAAGTATTTAGATCCAACATTAATACTTTGGAGATCATCGACACAATGGATAGGTGGTTTATACTTTTTACTTTTTTTAATCTTATTATTTTCCAACAATACTTTTAATTTTAAAATGACTAACTTAACTTATTCAGGAGAAAGCAATTTTAAATCAGAAGAAAATATAAAAAATAACATTATAAAAATATTTATTTTTTATAGTGTTTTAAGTTTTATATTATTTTCTTTACTTAATTTTTCTGGTGTACGACTTTTTAATTCTTTGAACTTAACCATGACCTTAGTTTCAGGAGGTGGTTTTTTACCAGCAGACAATTTAAGTGAAATAATTTCTTCGAATTTCCAAAAAATTATTTTAATTTTTTCGTTTATTTTATCCATGTTAAATTTTTATTTTTTATTTAATATTTTTAATAAAAAAAATTTCGTTATTTATCATAAGGAAGATTTTTATCTTCTAGGGTTATCTTTAGTCTTAATTTTATTAATTTTTTTCAATAATTTTGATGGTTTAAATACAATTCTGGGTGTTTTAAGTAGCATATCTAATTCCGGGATAACATTAATTGATAATGAAAATAATTTAAGTTTATATTTTTTATTTATTACTATTATTGGTGGATCGCTTATATCTAATACATCTGGTATTAAATTGACTAGATTATACATTCTCTTAAAGATAACCTCTGCAGAAATAATTAAACTTATAAGTCCTAATAGTATAATTAATAAAACAATTTTTAGCTCAGATAAAAAAATTACCAATGATAATATTGGAATTTCTTTTTTAATTTTTATTTCTTTCTTTATTAGTTTATTTATTTTATCTAGTTTTTTAGTATTAGATAACATAGGTTTCGAAAGATCATTTAAACTTTCTATATTAGCCCTTACGAATACAGTTAATTCTGAAATGTACAATTTACAAAATATAAACTTCGCAAATCTATTAATATCATCGAAAATAAGTTTAATTATCTTTATGATTATAGGAAAAATTGAGCTAATATCGTTTTTTTTAATTTTCAAAAAAATATTTTTAAAGGATTAAATGTCAAAAATTGTAATAATTGGTGCAGGTGCAATGGGCTCGGCTTTTGCGTTACCATGCTTAGATAATAACCACGATGTCAATATTGTCGGTACTCATTTAGAAAATGATTTTATTGATGATTTTCAGGCTAATGAAAATTTACATGCAGGATTAAAAACTAAAATACCCCAAGAAATTAAGGTTTTTAAATTTGATAAATTTGATCAGGTGCTTAAATCAAATGTTGATTTAATCGTGCTTGGAATAAGCTCTAAAGGTATAGAATGGGTAGCAGATCAATTAGTTAGAGTTTATATTGGAAAACAAATCCCTAATTTATTAATGCTTACAAAAGGTTTAAGCATTCACAAAAATAACTATGAGCTACTAGTAGATAAACTTCAGAGATTGTTGTTGGAAAAAGGAATTACAAAAACAAATATTTCAGCAGTAGGAGGTCCTTGTCTTGCGGCGGGATTGGCGAATAGAGTTCATAGTAGCGTAGTTATTGCAAATAAAGATATAAAAATTGCAAAAAAAATAGCAGATATGTTAAATACTAATTACTACCATACTTCATTTTCAGATGATTTAAATGGAGTAGAAGTATCTGCAGCTATAAAAAATATTTTTTCTATGGCAGTTGGAGCTGCAAGGGGTTTATGTAGTAGAAATATTTCAGACGAGGTAAGAGAAAAGAATTATTTAAATACTGCCTCAGCTTTAATAAAGCAATCAATTCATGAAATGGAAATATTTGTTGAACACTTAAAAGGTAAAAAAGAGACAGTTAGAGGTTTAGCGGGTTTGGGTGATCTATATGTTAGTTCTGGTGGAGGCAGAAACGCTATGATGGGGTCTTATATCGGTGAAGGTTTAACCTTTTCAGAAGCAAAAAAAACAAAAATGGAAAAAGTTACTGTTGAGGGTGCAGACTTAGCAATAGAGATTGCTAAAAAAGTAAATGAGGATTTTGATAAAAAAAAAATACCTTTAATGCTTAGTATGATTAATGCTATTGTTGAGGATAAAAAACTTGAATTTAATTGGGAAGCTTTTAGGTAATGAAAAAATTTATAATTTCAATTGATGCTGGAACAACATCAAATAGATCAATTCTTTTTGATCTAAAAGGTAAACCAATTTTTTCATCACAAAAAGAATTTACTCAATATTTCCCTAAAAGTGGATGGGTCGAACATGATCCCGATGAAATATGGAGAACAACTATTAAAACTTTAAAAGATGTCATCCAAAAAGCAAAAAAGTTAAAAGGAGAAATTTTAAGTATAGGTATTACAAATCAAAGGGAAACCACAGTTTTATGGGATAAAAAAAATGGCCAACCTGTTTATAAAGCGATTGTATGGCAAGATAGAAGACAAGAAGAATTTTGTAAAAAACTGAGAAAGCAAAATAAGGATACGATGATTTTTAATAAAACTGGCCTACTTATCGACTCTTATTTTTCAGGAACTAAAATCAAGTGGATTCTAGATAATGTGCCAAAAGCAAGACAATTAATGAATAAAAAACAGTTATTGTTTGGAACTATTGATAGTTTTTTAATATGGAGACTTACAAAAGGTAAAGTTCACGCAACAGATGCTACTAATGCTAGTAGAACAATGATTTATAATATCTCATCTAATAAATGGGATGATACAATATTGAACTTACTTAAAATTAAAAAACATATTTTACCTGAAGTAAAAGATTGTTCAGACGATTATGGACAAACTCATTCATTAATTACAGGAAAATCAATACCTATAAGTGGTGTAGTGGGAGATCAACAATCAGCGACTATTGGTCAATGTTGTTTCGAACCAGGGTCTTTAAAAAGTACATATGGTACGGGAGCTTTCGTTTTATTAAATACAGGTTCAAAGAAAATTTATTCGAAAAATCGTTTATTGACGACAATTGCCTATAGGATTAAGGGTAAAACAACATACGCTATGGAAGGCTCAATCTTTATCGCTGGAGCAGGAGTCCAATGGTTAAGAGACAGAATGAAATTTTTTAAAAAAGCACCTGAAACAGAAAAAATAGTAAAGTCACTCGATAATAATAATGACATTTATTTAGTTCCCGCATTCACTGGATTAGGAGCGCCTTACTGGGATGCCAATGCCAGGGGTGTCTTAAGTGGCATTACAAGGGATACAAGCCCTAAAGAAATAGTTAGAGCTACTATAGAAGCAGTAGCCTATCAAACTTTTGATCTCTTCGAAGCCATGAAACATGATGGTCTTAGACCCAAAATAGTTAAAGTAGATGGTGGCATGGTTATGAATAATTGGTTCTCTCAATTTTTATCAGACATCGTAAATGTAAAAGTTTTAAGACCTAAAGTTCAAGAGACTACAGCTTTAGGCGCAGCTTTTATGGCTGGTTTACAAATCGGTGTATATAAATCATTAAAAGATATTTCAAAAAATTGGCACTTAGAGAAAAAGTTTTCTCCAAAAATGAAAAATAAATCTAGATCAACGCTCATCAAAGGTTGGGAAAAAGCGGTCAAGCGTGCTTTAATAAATTAATACACTTCAAAGTTGTAATTATTTAATTTTTACTCACTGTACATTGCAGTTGTTTTTTGGTTCAATATTACAATTAAAAACAACAACAAAGAGGGAAATAATCTATGTTTAAAACATTTAAGAATATTTTAGCTGTTGCTGTTTCAATTTCTCTTTTAACTATTTCGAACGCTGTAGCTGATGGTCACATGGCTGCAATAAAGAAATGGTCAAATGGTGAGTTTAGTCTTTCAACTATTTCTGCAAAAGAAAGAGAGAAAGAACTTAATTGGTTCCACGATGCTGCAAAGCCATTCAAAGGAATGGAAATAAATGTATTGTCAGAAACAATTCCAACTCACGAATATGAGTCAAAAGTTTTAACAAAAGCTTTTGGAGAAATAACTGGGATTAAAGTAAACCACCAGTTATTGGGAGAAGGAGAAGTAGTACAAGCAGTACAAACTCAAATGCAAACTGGAAGAAACTTGTATGATGCATACATCAATGACTCTGATTTGATTGGTACGCATTCAAGACTTCAGTTAGCAGTAAACTTAACTAAGTGGATGAAAGGTGAAGGTAAAGATGTTACTTTACCAACATTGGATATCGATGATTTCATCGGTAAATCATTTACTACAGGTCCAGATGGTGATTTATATCAATTACCTGACCAACAATTTGCTAACCTTTATTGGTTTAGAAAAGATTGGTTTGACAGACCTGAAATCAAAAAAGGTTTCAAAGCTAAATACGGATATGAACTAGGTGTACCAGTAAACTGGTCTGCTTACGAAGATATCGCTGAGTACTTTACAAAAGATGTAAAGAATATCGACGGTGTTAGAGTATACGGTCACATGGACTACGGTAAGAGAGCTCCAGACTTAGGATGGAGAATGACTGACGCGTGGTTATCAATGGCTGGTGCAGGTTCAGTTGGTAAACCAAATGGTGTGCCAGTAGACGAGTGGGGAATAAGAATGGAAAAAGGTTCTTGTAATCCAGTTGGTGCTGACGTAGCAAGAGGTGGGGCTGCTAATGGTCCTGCTGCCGTATATGCAATCAGAAAATGGGATGAGTGGTTAAGAGCCTATGCACCTCCAGGTGCTGCGGCAATGGACTTCTATCAGTCTCTGCCAGCTTTATCATCAGGAAACGTTGCTCAGCAAATTTTCTGGTATACAGCGTTCACGGCATCAATGGTTGCTCCAAAAAGTTCTGGAAACAAAACAGTTGACGATAATGGAAATCCTTTATGGAGAATGGGACCATCACCGAAAGGTCCTTACTGGGATGAAGGTATGAAGCTTGGTTATCAAGATGCTGGATCATGGACTTTATTTAAGTCTACTCCAGTTGACAGAAGAAAAGCTGCATGGTTATACGCTCAGTTTGTAGTATCAAAAACTGTTGATCTTAAGAAAAGTGATGTTGGTTTAACTATCATTAGAGATAGTACAATTAATCATAAACACTTTACTAAGAGAGCTCCAAAACTTGGCGGACTTGTAGAATTCTACAGATCTAAAAATAGAGTATTGTGGTCACCGACAGGTATCAATGTTCCGGACTATCCGAAACTTGCACAAATCTGGTGGCAACAAATTGGAGATGTAAACTCAGGTGCGTTTACTCCACAACAAGCTATGGATCGTCTTGCAGAAGAGATGAACTTAGTTATGTCTCGTATGGAAGCTGCTGATAAAGCAAACAATACATACGGTGGATGTGGTCCAAGATTAGCTAAACCGAAAGGTGCTGATTATTGGTTAAAACAACCAGGATCACCAAAAGCTAAACGAAATGAGAAACCTAAAGGTAAAACAGTTCCATTCGCAAAAGCTTGGAATTAATTTAGGTTAAATCTAAATTTAAAGGGGGCTTTACAGCCCCCTTTTTTTAAAACGAAATTCAAAAATTATGAGCCTAGAACTAAAAAACGTAGAAAAAAAAATAGGATTAGAAACTCATATTTATCCAACAAATTTAAAATTACAAAAAAATACGATTAACATTCTTTTAGGTTCTACTTTAGCTGGAAAGACTACTTTAATGCAGATTATGGCTGGACTAGATAAACCAACATCAGGTGAAATTTGGTTTAACAACGAAAATGTAACAGGTATGAAAGTTCAAAAAAGAAATGTCTCAATGGTTTACCAGCAATTTATTAATTACCCCAACTTCACAGTTTATGACAACATTGCATCTCCATTAAAAATTACTGGAGTAAGTTCAGATGAAACAAAACAAAGAGTTGGGAAAGTTGCAGAATTACTAAAACTCTCTGGAATGTTAAATAAAAAACCAAATGAGCTTTCCGGAGGACAACAACAAAGAACTGCTTTAGCAAGAGCACTTGTAAAAGACTCAGACTTAATTCTTTTAGATGAACCACTTGCTAACTTAGATTTTAAATTAAGAGAAGAATTGCGAGAAGAATTACCAAAATTATTTGAAAATAGAGACTGTATTGTAGTTTACGCAACCACAGAGCCCTCAGAAGCTTTACTCTTAGGTGGTAATACTGCAACGTTACAAGAAGGTAAGATTATTCAGTATGGAAAAACTTTAGATACTTATAATAAACCTAACTCTCTAGTTTCTGCCCAGGTTTTTAGCGATCCACCAATGAATATAGCTAAAATAAAAAAATCAGGAGATCAGTGTTCATTTCTACAGAATGACATTCAATGGAAGACTAAATTAAATATTAAAGATGGCGAATATAAAGTAGGTATAAGACCCCACAATATTACCACGTATAAAGAGGGCAACAATACACTTGAGATAAAAGGTAAAGTTTTAATATCTGAAATTAGTGGTTCTGAGAGCTTAATCCACTTTACAAATGGTAATTTGAATTGGGTTTCTTTGTCTAACGGAGTTTTTCAAAAAAACGTTGGCGATGAGATGAATTTATACATGAATACAGATGAGTTTGTTTATTTTGATCAAAATGAAAGGTTAGTATCTAATGGCTAAAGTTACATTAAAAGGTTTAAGCCACAGTTATTTAAAAACTCAGTCTTCAGACGCTGATTGGGCAATCAGAGGAGTGGACATTGATTGGAATGATGGAGGTGCTTATGCTTTATTAGGCCCGTCAGGTTGTGGAAAGACAACATTGTTGAATATTATTTCCGGACTAATTACACCAACTAAAGGCGATATATTATTTGATGATAAAGTTATTTCAGGGTTGAATCCTGTAGAGAGAAATATCGCTCAGATTTTTCAATTCCCGGTTATTTATGACACGATGACAGTGTATGATAATTTAGCTTTTCCTTTAAGAAATAGGAAAATTCCAGAGGAAGAAATCAAAGTAAAAGTTCATGAGATAGCTGAAATGTTGGAATTATCTTCAACATTAAACAATAGAGCTTCTGGTTTAACTGCAGATGGTAAACAAAAAATTTCACTAGGACGTGGATTGGTAAGATCAGATGTGAATGCTATTATGTTTGATGAACCATTAACAGTAATCGACCCACATTTGAAATGGATTTTAAGATCTAAACTTAAAGAACTTCATCAAAAGATTAATAGAACAATGATTTATGTAACACATGATCAAACAGAAGCTTTAACATTTGCTGACCAAGTAGTTGTAATGCATGAAGGTCAAATTGTTCAAACAGGAACACCGGTAGATTTGTTTGAAAAACCAAAGCATACATTTGTTGGATATTTTATTGGTTCGCCAGGTATGAATGTTTTACCCTGTCAAATTAAAGGGGATGATGTGATCGTTAATGGAAAAAAAATAGAAACCCACCAACAAATTAAAAAAAGCAATTTTAACAAGACAGAAGTTGGTGTGAGACCTGAATTTATATCTTTTAGTAATGAAGGAATTCCAGTCAAAGTTTTATCAGTAAGTAATACTGGAAGGCACAAAATTGTAGATACTGAGAGTGAAACCGGAAAAATTAAAATTATTGCAAAATCTAATGAAGATATTCCGTCTGGATCTGCATTTTTAAAATTTAAAAAAGAATATACTTATACATATGGAGATAGCTGGATAATTGAATGAATAAAACAGTAAATCAAAAAGCATGGTTTTTTGTAATACCAGTATTTGTGCTGGTAGCTTTCAATGCCATTATCCCATTAATGACAGTAGTAAACTATGCTTTCCAGGAAACTTTCGGGAATAATGTTTTTATGTGGGAAGGCACAAGATGGTTTAAACAAATCATGTTATCCGAAAGATTTCATGCATCACTTGGCAGACAATTTTTATTTACGTTTATAATTTTATTTATTCAAATTCCATTAGGAATAGCTATTGCACTTACTATGCCTAAAGAGGGAATAGGAGTACCTGTTTGTTTAGTTTTAATGTCCATGCCACTTTTAATTCCTTGGAACGTTGTAGGAGCTATGTGGAATATTTTTGCATTACCAGATATTGGTTTCTTAGGTCATTCACTTAATGCTTTAGGATTTGATTATAACTTTACCCAACAAATTGGTGATGCTTGGTTCACAACTATACTAATGGATGTATGGCATTGGACATCGTTAGTAGTTTTATTGTCTTATGCAGGATTAAGATCTATTCAACCTGCTTACTATCAAGCAGCAGAAATTGATGGTGCTAGTCGTTGGGCAATTTTTACAAAAATTGAATTACCTAAAATGAAAAAAGTATTAACAATAGCAATACTTTTAAGATTTATGGACAGTTTCATGATTTATACAGAGCCATTTGTTCTAACTGGAGGCGGTCCAGGAAATGCTACAGCATTTTTATCTATAGACTTAGTTAAAATGGCATTAGGACAGTTTGATTTAGGACCAGCTGCAGCAATGTCGTTGATATACTTCTTTATAGTACTTTTAGTTTGTTGGGTATTCTACACATTAATGATGAGAAATGAGGAGAAATCATGAAGAAAGCAAAGTGGGTAGTTCCTACAATTTATATTATTTTCTTGATGCTTCCAATTTATTGGTTGCTAAATATGTCATTTAAAACGACAACTGAAATTATAAACACTTACACATTATGGCCTCAAGAATTTACATTAGATAATTATAAAAAAATTTTTACTGATAGTACTTGGTATACTGGGTATCTTAATTCTATTTATTACGTAGTGATGAACACTGTAATTTCTGTGGCAGCTGCACTGCCCGCAGCTTACGCTTTTTCTAGATATAAATTTTTAGGGGATAAACATTTATTTTTCTGGTTGTTGACTAACAGAATGGCCCCACCAGCAGTATTTGCCTTGCCATTTTTTCAATTTTATTCATCAGTAAACTTGTTTGATACACATGTGGCTGTAGCTTTATCACATTGTTTGTTTAATATTCCCTTAGCAGTTTGGATTTTAGAGGGATTTATGTCTTCTGTGCCAAAAGAACTGGACGAAACAGCATATGTTGATGGTTATTCGTTTTGGAGATTTTTCTTCAAGATATTTATTCCAACAATCACTGCAGGTATAGGTATTACAATGTTTTTCTGTTTTATGTTTTCTTGGGTCGAATTACTATTAGCAAAAACATTAACTGCGGTGGCAGCAAAACCGATCGCTGCAACAATGACAAGAACCGCCAGTACATCAGGATATGAACTAGGACTACTTGCTGCTGCAGGAAGTTTGACAATTATTCCTGGTGCTATCGTAATTTATTTCGTAAGAAACTATATAGCTAAAGGATTTGCATTAGGAAGAGTATGATGATGTTTAACGTATTAAATGCTGCAACATGGGGTGACATGGCTAAAGAAAAAGAAAAAAGCTTTTTTGACTTCGAATTTATCACTTGGATGG
Source organism: uncultured Pelagibacteraceae bacterium (assembly GCA_902613545.1). Lineage (GTDB taxonomy): Bacteria > Pseudomonadota > Alphaproteobacteria > Pelagibacterales > Pelagibacteraceae > Pelagilacustribacter. Next base: position 20,694 of record CACMHW010000002.1, on the reverse strand, counting down.
CTTGGACATGGCAAACAGCCTCTTTCTTTATATTTATTGCTTTATGTTTAACTGCAATGGTTATTTGGGAAAAAAAATCACCAGGAGGAAGTCCAAGAAAGGGAATTTTAGGATTAGACACAACTAGAGGAGACAGATTATTTATTTCATTACTAGGCAGTGCGTTTATTCATTTATTTTGGTTGGCTTTAGTTGGAAGCGTGTTGTGGATTGCAACAATAATTTGCATTGGTTATGCAGTTGTTGTATTTAGATACGTCTAAATATTATTCATTAAAGGAGATTAAATGGTTAAAGTTGGTATTAATGGTTTTGGTAGAATAGGTAGATTAATTTTAAGAGCTATTTTAGAAAATTATGAAAATAAAATTCAAGTAGTTGCAATTAATGATTTAGGATCAATAGAAACTAATGCGCACTTAATTAAATACGATAGCACTCATGGTATCATTAATGAAGATATTCAGACTTCAAAAGACGGGTTTAAAATCGGCAATCAAGAAATAAAAGTTTTTGCAGAAAAGGATCCAGCTAATATCCCTTGGGGAAAAGTAGGTGCTGATGTAGTTTTAGAATGCACTGGTATATTTTTAGACAAGTCATCAGCAGAAAAACATATAAAAGGTGGAGCAAAAAAAGTAATAATTTCTGCTCCTGGAAAAGAAGTAGATTTTACAATTGTTCAAGGTGTTAATAGCAAGGAGTTAAAAAAAGAGCATAATATTATATCCAATGGCTCGTGCACGACAAATTGTTTAGCCCCTGTCGCAATGGTTTTAGATAAAACTTTTGGAATTAGCTATGGTTATATGACTACAATCCATAGTTATACAGGTGATCAAAAATTGCTAGATACATTACATAAAGATTTAAGAAGAGCTCGTTCTACAGAAGGAGCAATGATACCTACTTCAACAGGTGCCGCCAAAGCAATGAGTTTAGTTCTGCCGAATTTAAAAGGAAAGTTAGATGGAACAGCTATAAGAGTTCCAACACCAAATGTTTCATTAATTGATCTAACATTAGTTACTGATAAAGAAGCAACACCTGAAAGTATAAATGAAGCTATGACAAAAGCTGCAAGAGGCGAATTAAAAGGAATTTTAGATGTTAACCAAAAACCTCTTGTATCAAAAGATTTTAACCATAATCCTCATAGTTCAATTTTTGATGTAACCCAAACTCAAGTAATAAAAGGAAAATTTAGTCGAGTGCTTTCATGGTACGATAATGAATGGGGTTTCTCTAACAGAATGTGTGATACTTCAATACAAATAGCCGGTTTAATTTAGTTATTTGATTTTTCAGCTTCCTCAATTAATTTTAAGGTATTCTTTGGAATTTCAGAATTATCAGTTTTAGCATTTGAAACGCTAGAAAACTTTTTAGTTTTATTCCTTTTTAAATTTTGAAGATCATCTACCGCTGAGAGAATCTCATCAATACTATAATTCTCTTCCATTAGGAACCAACTTTATAAAGTCTCACCATGTTAGTCATACCTGCCTTTCCAAAAGGTAAACCAGCAGTTATGACTACAAAGTCATTCTTTTTAATAAATCTTAGTTTTTTTATAATTTCTTTAGAAATAGACATCATATCTTTCCATCCATTTGCATCTCTACTATTTATAGATTGAACACCCCAAAGTAATGACACTTGTCTACTTACATTTATATTTGGGGAAATAGTAACTATTTTAGCTGCAGGACGCATGGCAGAAACAAGTTTCGCAGATTTTCCTGAATTAGAAAAAACAATAATAGCTTTAACATCAGGATTATAAGCCATATCTTTAACAGAAAGAAGAATAGATTTTACTGGGTCTTTGTTTGTAATAATAGAATTTTTAAAATCTTCTATATGCTCTCTTTTATATTTTTCAGTTGATAGGATAGTTTGGGTCATTGTCGAAACAGCTTGGGTAGGAAATTTACCAATCGCTGCCTCTGCGGATAACATCACAGTATCAGCTCCTTGAAATATTGCGGTCGCAATATCATTAATCTCAGCTCTAGTAGCAGTATTGTTTTCAATCATACTTTCTAACATTTGTGTAGCCACAATTACAGATTTCGAAAATTGAGAACATTTTTTTATAAGACTTAATTGAACTTTTGGTACTTCACTATGACCAATATCAATTGCTAAATCTCCTCGTGCAATCATTATCGAATCAGTAGATTGAATAATCTTTTTAATGTTTTTTAAGGCATGCTTATTTTCTATTTTAGAAATAATTCCCATATCTTTTTTAATTAATTTTCTTGTCTCAAGAATTAACTTTTCATTTTGTAAATAAGAAAGGGCAATCCAATTACATCCAAGTTTAACCGCGGTCTTTATATCCTTCTTATCTTTTACAGTAAGTTTGTTGAAAGTTATGTCTAAATTTGGAACATGAAAACTTTTATTACTGTTAATTATACAATTTTGACTACGACATTTTGTTAAAACTGAATTCTTCTTTTTTCCAATAACAGAGAAAAGATACTTTCCATCATCGATTAAAATTTTATTTCCTTTTTTTAATTTTTTAATAATTTTTGGATAAGGAAAAGCTACTCTTTGCGAGTCACCAGGTGTCTTTTTATTATCGAATACAAATGTTTGATTAAAACCAATTTTTTGATTTTCATTTTTAACCTTACCTATTCTCAACTTTACACCTTGAAGGTCCGCTATCAGAGATAATTTTTTTCCATTTCTTTTCTCTACTTTTCTTATCCGTGAAATTATTTTGTTAATCCCATTTGTGTTATGACTAAAATTTATTCTAAATGCATCAACGCCTAGATCTACAAGCTTTTTTAACTTATTTTCGCTATAAATTGCTGGGCCTAAGGTAGCTATAATTTTTGCTTTTTTTTCCATTAAGAGATTTTTATGTTATAACACCACTTCTCTTAAAAAAGAATATTAAAGAAAAATTAACTTAAATGAGTAATAAAAAAATAGGAATTTTAACTAGTGGAGGGGATTGCGGAGGGCTTAATGCAGCGATTAGATCAATCTTTTATAGAGCAAAAAATAAATACAAAATGGATGTATACGGAATAAGAGACGGCACTGCTGGCCTAATCAAACGTCCAGTAGATGTCATGCAATTAACTCATAAAAATTTTGGAGGATACTTATTAAGACAAGGTGGAACTTTTTTAGGATCTACTAATAAAGGTAATCCTTTTAAAATTCCTACAAGTAACGGTAAACACGTCGATAAATCAAAAGAAATTATAGAGGGATACCACTCAATGAAACTTGATGGTTTAATAATTATCGGTGGAGATGGCAGTATGCAAATTTTAAAAAAATTAGCCAAAGACGGTAATATGAAAATAGTTGCTATTCCAAAGACAATAGATAACGATGTAGGGGCAACAGAAAGCTCGATAGGTTTTCATACAGCTGTGGACGTTGCAACTCAAGCATTGGATAATTTACAATCCACAGCAGCTAGCCATAGAAGATCTATGATACTTGAGGTTATGGGCCGTGATGCAGGACACATCGCACTTAATGCAGGTATAGCAGGAGGTGCAGACATTATTTTAATTCCTGAATTAAAGTATTCAATAGATGGAATAATCAATAAACTTAATTCTATGAAAAAAAATGATATTCAACATTCATTAATCATAGTTGCTGAAGCTGTTAAAAAAGCGGATGGTTCACGAGTAGTTCATAAATATATGGATGGTGAACAAAGACTTGGTGGTATCGGAGATTACATTGCCCAGGAGCTGATGAAAAAAACAGATGTGGAATGCAGAGTAACATCACTTGGTCACGTTCAAAGAGGAGCTCCTCCAACGGCGAGTGATAGAATATTAGCTAGTGCCTTCGGAGTTTACGCTGTAGATTTATTAAATCAAAAAAAATTTGATAGAATGGTTGCATGGAGAGATAGAAGAGTGGTAGATGTACCTATTGATGAAGGAATAAAAACTTACAAAAATGTTGAGAGAAAAGACTCTTTAGTTGAAACAGCTCTCTCATTAGGAATTTATTTAGGAGACGATATTTAATGAAAGATAAAAATTCAAATCTAGTCGCTAATAGACTTGTTAATGCATTCCTTAAAAATAAAATTATAAATCCCATTTCAAGTAAATATACAAAAAAACTTTCGAATGCTGATAAATTTAGGAAATTATGTGAGAGTAAAATTAAAAAACCAATTGTAGGATTTAAGGCAGGGGGAACGGGGATACCTGTTATTAAAAAATTAAAAGAAAAAGAACCTTTCTACGCCTCTGTGTATAAACATAACGTATTGAAAAATAATAAATCTGTAAAAATAAATAAATATACTTTAGGTATTGAACTTGAAGTTTGTTATATCCTAAAAAAAAATTTTTTTGATTTTAAAAAAAAAATTTCAATTAACAATATGAAAAGATTTATAAATTATATTGCACCGTGTATTGAAGTTGTTGGTTATAGACAAAAGAAAAAAGGTATAAAGAGTTTTGGAGATCTATGTTCTGATTTTGGTGCAAATATAAAATTTATCATAGGTCCAAGAAAAAAATTTAGAAATAATAACGTTAGAAACTTAAAAACTAATATTTCTAATTCAAAGATTAAACAATCAGTAAATGGAAATACTAATACTGTTTATATAAATCCCATGAATTCTTTGTTATTTGTTTTAAAAAAGTTACAGAAAGATAAGATCAAACATGACAAAGATTTTTATGTTTTTACTGGTTCATCAGTAGGAGTTGTTCCAATCCTTAGCAAAGGTATATATAAAGGCAAAATTGAAAAATTGGGATCTGTTAAAACTAAAATTAATTAGATAGCAAGTAACCACCAACTAATAAAATAATTATTCCTGAGAGAAGCTTTATTTTTTTTAGCACTGACTGTTTCTTCTCACTTTGAAATTTTCTTTTTGAGAGAAAATAGATATTTGTTTCAGCTTTATTCCTGAACTTAGGTCTTAATGGTGATGGTATTGATTTATTTTCAATATTTTTGAATTTTTTTGGATTAATTTGCAACATCATTCTATTAACTCTATTTTTCTAAAGTTATCAACAGTTTATACCATCTGAAAGTGCGTCAATTATGCAAATGATAATCATTCTCAATATATTGTAAATGATAATCATTATCAATAACGAGGGAAATGAGAATAAAAAAAAAAACAATAATAATCAGCTATCTATTTTTAGTTGCATTTGCAGGAAGTTTATTTGCAAATGAAGTAAATATATTTAGCGCAAGGCATTATGACTCTGATGTTCAACTTTATGAAAAGTTTACTGCTAAAACAGGAATAAAAGTAAACGTTGTATCAGGAAAGTCAGGCGCTTTAGAAAAAAGGATAATCGAAGAGGGAGCTGATAGCCAAGCAGATTTATACATCACTGCTGATGCTGGAAGACTTGGTGCTTTTGAGGCTAACCTTCAAGGGGGACTTACTAGTGCAGCTATTAAGTCTGCTGTACCAAGTAACTTCAGAACATCAAAATGGACTGGTATAGCTAAGAGAGCTAGGATTGTATATTTTGCTCCGGAAAGAGTAAGTGGTGCAGAATTAGCTGGTTTAACTTATGAAAGTTTAGCTGATCCAAAATGGAAAGGCAGATTAGTAATTAGAGCTTCAAACAATATTTATAATCAATCACTTGTAGCTTCATTAATTAAAAATAATGGAAAAGGTAAAATAGCTGACTGGTCAAAAGGTATGGTTTCAAATATGGCCAGATCTCCAAAGGGAAATGATAGAGCTCAGATACTTGCTGTAGCAGCAGGAGAAGCTGATATAGCAGTAGCTAATACTTATTACTTAGCACTTATGCTTTCTGGAAAAAAAGGGCCAGAACAGCAAGCCGCTGCAAAAAAAGTAAAACCTTTCTTTCCTAATCAAGATGAAAGAGGAACTCATATGAATATTAGTGGCGCAGGACTTGTAAAAGGAGCTCCGAATAAAGCTAATGCAATAAAACTAGTCGAGTTCTTATTAAGTGAGGAAGCTCAAAATCATATTGTAAATAATACTTTTGAGTATCCAATGATAAAAGGTGTGTCTCCACATCCACTTGTTGTAAATATGGGATTAGATTTTAAACAAGATCTAAAAACAAAAGTTGTTAATTACGGAAAAAGACAAGCAGATGCTTTAGAAGTAATGACAGCAGCGGGTTGGAAGTAGTTGTTAATTATATGAGGCGAACAATAAAAAAAGAAATTAACTTGAATAAGTTAAAAACAGGTTGTTCGCCTTGTATGTCAGAAGCTAGAAAAATGGAGCATAAAATCTCTAATAGAAAGGTTTCTGAAATTAAAATTGAGGAAGTAAAAGTAATAGTATCCTCAATGTTTAAAAAAGATTAAAAGTTTGACTTCAATTTCTCTGGCTTTAAATGCTAGCTATATTCTATACTCAAGCCGCTTTTGCCAGAGAACTTTAAATGGGAACAAAATTAATTAATGACAAAATATAATATATGGTTTTTTGGATCACTAATTGTAGCTGCAGTGGTTGCTATGCCTATTATTACAGTTTTTTTTAGCTTTTTTAACGAAACAAGTAATTATTTCTATATTTTAAAAGAAACTTTTTTGCTTGATTATATTTTTAACTCAATAACAATCTTATTATTTGTAATTTTTTTTACTTTTATTCTTGGTATTTTTTCTGCATACTTTGTATCTTTTTATGATTTTCCTTTATCCAATTTTTTTAGTTGGGCACTGATTTTATCATTCGCAGTTCCAAGTTATATTTATGCATTTTCAATAATTGCTTTTTTTGAAAATTATGGCACAGCTTTTTCATTATTAACATTTCTATTTGGTGAAAATAATTATAATCCAGTTATTCCAAAAATAGATGGATTAATTGGAGCTATAATATCTATATCATTTTCTTTGTTTCCATATGTTTATGTATTAACGAGAGCATCATTTTATTATCAATCGAATAATTATATTGAAGTAGGAAAAAATCTTGGTCTTTCATCAAAAGAAACTTTTTTAAGAATAGTTTTGCCCTCAGCAAGACCGGCAATCATTGCAGGTTTAGCTTTAGTATCAATGGAATGCCTGTCAGATTTTGGAACTGTATCATTTTTTAGTGTGAATACACTAACTACTGGAATTTATAACTCGTGGCTATCTTTTGATGACTTAAATACAGCCAATCAGATATCTTTTATATTACTTATTTTTATCCTCTTACTTTTTTCAATAGAAATTTACTCAAGACAAGAAGCAAAATACCATCAACCAGGTCGAGGTTTTAAGTCAATTACTAAAATTAAATTAACTGGAAAAAAGTCTATAATTCCAGTTGCTATTTGCTCTTTGATCTTTTTATTGAGTTTCATTTTTCCAGTTTCTCAAATGATTTATTGGACAGTGAAATTTCCAAAATATATTCAAGACATTGATATATTTAAAATTAACTTAAATACTTTGATGCTAGTGGGATTAGCTAGTGCTTTAATTGTAATTGTTTCTTTATTTATAAATTATGGAAGCAGAATATCAAAAAGCAAAATTCTAAATTATCTTACAACTTTTTCCATTTCTGGGTATGCAATACCAGGAGTTATTTTAGCAGTTGCCTTTATTACTTTCTTTTCTAACTTAAGTGATTTTTTTACAAATAATTTCGATTTTAAAAGTTCAAAGAGTTTGTTCATAGGATCGATTTTTGGATTATTATTAGCATATTTTATTAGATTTTTTTCTTTATCTTTTAACGGAATAAAGTCAAGTTATGAAAAAATTAATAATTCAATTGACGAAAGCGCTTATCTTCTTGGTTACTCTAAGATAAACACATTTTTAAAAATCCATGTTCCTTATTTAAGCACTAATATAATTTTGATAGTTTTATTGATTTCTCTGGAAGTAATTAAAGAATTACCTATGACAATGATTTTGAGACCTTTTAACTTTGAAACATTTGCTACTCAGGCTTATATCTACGCTTCTCAAGATCTCCTAGAAGCAGCTGCATTACCATCTCTTTTTTTAATATTTTGGTCTTCAATTTTGATACTTCTTTCATCTAGATATATACTTTCTAAAAAAAATTAATATAATCGGGTAATGCCTGAAAATTTTTTTGAGATTCAGAACGGAAACTTTACTGCTAGTGAAAAAAATAAAGTAAATAATGTAAATTTAGTCATAGAAAAACAAGGAGAGATAGTTTCATTGCTGGGTCCTTCTGGAATAGGCAAAACCACTATTTTAAGAACTATTGCAGGTTTACAAAAACTTAGCAAAGGTAAAATAAAACTTAGAGACACAATTTTAGCCTCTGAAAAAATTCATATTGAGCCTGAAAAAAGAAGTGTAGCTCTTTCTTTTCAAGATAATTCTCTTTTTCCTAATTATAAGGTTATTGATAATATTAATTTTGGAGAAAAAAGATCTAATGGTCATGGTTCAAGTGTGGATGCTAAAGAAATAATTAAATTATTGAGAATTGAACCTATATTAGAAAAATATCCTCATCAAATAAGTGCAGGGGAGGCGCAACGTGTTTCATTAGCTAGATCTTTAATGTCTAAACCTGATTTATTATTGTTAGATGAACCATTCTCAAATATAGATCAAAGTCTTAAAGAAGAAATTCAGGTTTCTGTTAAAAAGCTTTTAAAAAGAATAAATTTAACAACCATAATAGTAACTCATGACTCATACGAAGCTTTTTCAATGGCCGATAAATGTGGAATTATTTTAGACCAAGAACTAAAACAGTATGACGTGCCATATAATGTACATCACGAACCAAATTCAATTGATGTTGCGAATTTTTTAAACAAAGGGATTTTTATTGACGTTCAGGTTGTGGATAGCGATTGTGCTGTTCACAGGCTTAAACATGATGAATTAGGTGAAATCAGGGGAAAGCTTTCAAATAATTTCCCATCAGGTTCTAAAGTCAAACTTCTCTTACAACCCGAGGATTTAATCCATGATGATCAAAGTAAATTAAAATTAGAGGTAGTAGACAGAAAGTTTAGAGGAACTAATTTTATATACACTCTTAAAACAAAAAAAGGGGAGCATTTACCAGTATTTGTTCACTCCCATCATATTCACCAACACGAAAAATCCGAACAATTCGGCGTAAAATCTCCGATTTATATTGACCACTTAGTATGTTTTTAAGTAAATATAATAATATTTGGCGCCCTTAGCTCAGCTGGATAGAGCATCGGTTTTCTAAACCGAGGGTCGTAGGTTCGAATCCTTCAGGGCGCGCCAATCCTTAAAGTGGAATTTCACAATGATTAAAATCAATTTTAAAAAGAAATTTGAAGAATTTTGTAAATCAAAAAAATTTGAGAGAAATGAAAAACAAATTGAAATAGTTAATTTATTGGAAAAATTCCTTAATAATAAAACAAAATCCTTTCTTTTTATCAAAAATAAAAACTTCAAATCTTGCTTTTATCTACATGGTAACGTTGGTGTTGGTAAAACCATGATACTTAATTTTGCATACCACATGGTAAAAGTAAATAAAATGAAAAGCCATTTTAACGAATTTATGATTAAATTTCATGATTTTAGACACAAAAAAAAAGACGAAAAATCAATTCTTCAATTTGTAAAAGATTTAAAAAAAAAATATGAATTGATCTATTTAGATGAATTTCAGGTAACTAATATCGTAGATGCGATGATACTAGGCAAATTGTTCGAGACAATTTTTTTAGAGGAAATTAAAGTAATTATTTCAACAAATACAAGAGTAAGCGAACTTTACAGTGATGGATTACAACGGGAACAATTCTTACCCTTTATTAATATCATTGAAAAAAACTCATTACAAAAAGAATTACTTTTAGATGACGATTATAGAATTCAGAAGAAAGATAAAAAACAAAAAATTTTTTATCCTATAAACGAAAAAACCCTGTTTAATATCAATCAAAATTTCAGAGTTTTAACAAGAAATCTCAGAAAAGAGGAAAAATTGATTAATACAAAAGGAAGAAAATTTAAAATTGATAATTATTATGAAGGCGTAGCCAGGTTTAATTTTAAAGAGTTATGTGATGAAAACTTAGGAGCTGAAGACTATTTAAATCTAGCCAATATTTGCAATCATATTTTTATTGAAGAAATTCCTAACTTTGATGAATATAATTCAAACCAACAATTAAGATTTATCACTTTAATAGATATTCTATATGATAAAAAAATTAGCTTAACTTTATCAATGGCGTCAGAACTTAAAAATATGAGTTCTTCCAAAAAACACTCAGAAGTATTCAAAAGAACAGTAAGTAGACTTTACCAAATGACACTAACAAAAAATGTTTGATTTAGGTTGTATTTAAAGCTATTTAGTTAAAATAAGATATATCTTTTCTAGATATTGAGACTAACAAAAATTGAAGTAACAAAAAAATAAAATTATATTAATTATGTTTTGAATTCTAAATTCAAAAATATTGTTAACAATAAAAAAGGAAATCTTAAATGATGAAATCTATCAAAACTTGGATTTTAGTTGGATTTGCATCTTTACTTTTGGTTGCTTGCGGCCAAGGAGGAGGAGGAGCAGGTTCAAAAAAATCTAAAACTTTAGACAATACTAAGAAAGCTGGATTTGTGAAATGTGGAGTTTCACAAGGTCTTCCTGGTTTCTCTAATGCTGATGCATCAGGAAACTGGTCTGGTATTGATGTGGATGTATGTAGAGCTGTTGCAGCGGCTGTTCTAGGCGATGCTGACAAAGTTAAATATACTCCATTAAGTGCGAAGGAAAGATTCACTGCTTTAACATCTGGTGAAATTGACGTCCTTGCACGTAACACAACTTGGACATTATCAAGAGACGCTGACATTGGTCTAACATTTGTTGGTGTAAATTTTTATGATGGTCAAGGATTCATGGTAAGAAAAAATTCTGGAATCAATTCAGTAAATGATTTCAAAAATGGTATTTCTGCTTGTACAAATACGGGTACAACTACCGAGCTTAACATGAGAGACTTCTTCAATTCAAAAAACATCAAGTATGAACCAATTGCGTTTGAAAAAGCAGACGAAGTTGTTCAAGCTTACGATGCTGGAAGATGTGATACTTACACAACTGATAAATCTGGTTTAGCGGCACAAAGAACTAAAATGTCAAATCCAGACGAACACAAAGTATTACCTGAAACGATTTCTAAAGAACCATTAGGTCCTGTTGTAAGACAAGGGGATGCTGTATGGGAAGATATCGTAAGATGGTCTCTTAATACTATGATCGAAGCAGAAGAGTATGGTGTTAATTCATCTAACGCTTCTAGCCTAAAAGACTCTGATAACCCAGCAATTAAAAGATTAGTTGGTGCTGAAGGAGAATTAGGCGCTGCTTTTGGTCTAGATAATGACTGGAGCTTAAGAATTATCGAGCAAGTTGGTAACTATGGTGAAAGCTATAAAAAACATATAGCTGATACTGGAATTTTACCTAACAGAGGTCCTAATCAATTATGGACAAAAGGTGGAATTCTTTACGTACCACCAGCAAGATAATTGCTAATAAAATTAAAAAGGGCTAGATTTATCTGGCCCTTTTTTTTATTCTCGCTGTTTAAAAATGAATCTAAAAAAACTAAATATTGAAAACAAAAAAGTAAGAGATTTAATTCCTCAAGCAATAACTATTTTAGCTTTATTATCTGTAATTATTTATTTTGCTACTAATGCCCAAATTAATATGGGCAATAGAGGAATATCTTTTGGATTTGGTTTTTTAAATCAGGAGGCCTCATTTGATATAACTTTTTCTATGATCGAATATGACGGATCACATTCTTATGGAAGAGCTTTTCTAGTAGGTTTATTAAATACAATTTTAGTATCTGTAATTGGAATATTTTTTGCTACAATTGCTGGTGTAATAGTTGGTGTATCAAGATTATCAGAAAATTACTTAATTGCTAAAGTAGCAGAATGGTATGTTGAAATTTTTAGAAATATACCTTTAATTTTACAAATATTTTTTTGGTATTTTGCAGCATTGAGAGCTTTACCTCTTCCCGAAAATGGAATTAGTTTTAATGATATTTCTTTTTTAACTATAAAAGGGTGGTATGTTCCAAAGTTTATATGGACAAATTTTAATATATTCCTTTTATCTATAATTGCCGCCATTATAGCAATTTACTTTATTAAATCTTATGCAACAAAACAAAGAGAGCAATTTGGTAAGCAGCTACCTACAATAAGCCTATCCATATTGACATTAATACTACTTCCTTTAATTGGTTTTCTATTTTTTGGCGTATCTCTTAATTTCGAATATCCAGTTTTAAAACAACTCTCACCTACAGTTTATACTTATGCTGGTGGAGTGAGTATTATCCCTGAGTTGATTGCTTTAGCCTTGGCACTATCAATGTATACAGCAACTTTCATTGCCGAAAATGTAAGAGCTGGAATCCTTGGAGTAAATAAAGGTCAAAAAGAAGCTGCAGCAAGTATTGGATTAACAAAAAATCAAATTTTAAAATTAGTTGTTATGCCACAAGCCTTAAGAATAATAATACCACCAACAACAAACCAATATTTAAATTTAACCAAAAACTCATCTCTTGCAGCTGCAATTGCATATCCAGATATAGTTTTAGTTTTTGCTGGCACTGCTTTAATGCAAACAGGTAGAGCGATTGAGATAATTTCTATTACTATGCTCACTTATTTGACATTGAGTATCTCGATCTCAATATTCATGAATTGGTATAATAAAAAAATGGCTATAAAGGAAAAATAATGAATTTAATCGCTAAACCATCTAAGAAAAATATTAAAACTTACCTTCCAGTAGGTGTTGTACTTGTTACACTAAGTTTTTTAGACGTGTTTATTAATGCTTTTTTTAGTTATAATTTATTAGGCTTTTTTCCAAATCAAATAAGTTATTTTTCACCTTTAATATTAGGTTTTATTGGATTTTATTTAATAAGAATTGAATTTAGCGGAGTAAGATCTTTAGATATTTTAAATAAAAATATAAACTCCAATAATTTCAACGCTTTTTTAACTCTTTTAACAGTCTTCATAATTATCAAATCTATTCCACCATTATTAAATTGGTTTGTTTTAGATGCAAATTTTTTAGGAAATTCCAAAGATGATTGCACAGGAGATGGTGCTTGTTGGGTTTTTATTAAAGTATGGTTTAATAGATTTATGTATGGGCTATATCCAGATGCAGAACAATGGAGAATAAATACTGCATTTTTGATCCTATTTATTATTGTTGGTATTTCATTTTTTGTACCATCAAAACTTAAAAAATATTTCATCTTATTTTTAGTTTTTATATATCCCTTTTTGGGAATTGAGCTGATTTCGGGAGGTAGTTTTGGTTTAAAATATGTGGAAACTGCTGCGTGGGGAGGTCTTTCTTTAACATTTATAATATCAGCATTCGCTATATTATTTTGCTTTCCAATCGGTGTTTTTCTAGCTTTAGGTAGAAGATCTTCTCTGCCAGCGGTCAGATACGTATCAATTGGTTTTATAGAGCTATGGAGGGGCGTGCCTCTAATTACTGTATTATTTATGTCAGCTGTGATGTTTCCGATGTTTTTACCCGATGGGACTTTTATCGATAAGTTAATTAGAGTTTTAATAGCAATCACATTATTTGAGGCAGCTTACATGGCTGAAGTAGTTAGGGGCGGCCTGCAAGCATTACCAAAAGGTCAATACGAAGCCGCTAGATCTTTAGGAATGGGTTATTGGAAGATGAACTTATTGATAATATTACCTCAAGCATTAAAATTAGTAATCCCAGGTATTGCTAATACTCTATTAGCACTTGTAAAAGATACCCCTTTAATTTTTGTAGTTGGGTTGATGGAACTAGCTGGTATGATAGGTTTGGCAAAAACTAATCCAAAATGGCTTGGAATGGCTATGGAGGGCTATGTTTTTGCAGGTTTAGTTTTCTGGGTAATATGTTATGCAATGAGTAGATATAGTCAAAATTTGGAAAAAAAACTAAGTACTGAAAGATAAAAGAATGGGAAAAATAATTGAGTTAAAAAAAGTAAACAAATGGTTTGATAAATTTCAAGTATTAAAAGATATTGATCTTGAAGTTGCATCTCAAGAAAAAATAGTAATTTGCGGTCCATCTGGATCAGGTAAATCGACTTTAATAAGATGTATAAATAGGCTGGAGGAGCATCAAGAAGGAAATATAATTGTTGATGGCACAGAATTAGCTGAAAATACAAAAAATATTGAAAAGATTAGAGCTGAAGTAGGTATGGTTTTTCAGCAATTTAATTTATTTCCACACCTTTCAATTCTAGATAATTGTACGTTAGCGCCAATTTGGGTAAAGAAATTACCAAAAAAAGAAGCTGAGGAAGTTGCTATGAGGAACTTAACTCGTGTTCAAATAGATGATCAAGCTTTTAAATTCCCTGGACAACTTTCGGGTGGACAACAACAAAGAGCAGCAATCGCTAGAGCCCTCTGCATGGAACCAAAAATAATGTTATTTGATGAACCTACATCTGCTTTAGATCCGGAAATGATTAAAGAGGTGTTAGATGTAATGGTCGACCTGGCAAAAGGTGGGATGACAATGATTGTAGTTACTCACGAGATGGGTTTCGCTAAAGAGGTAGCTGATTATATGATATTCATGGATGAGGGAAAAATAGTTGAAAGAGCTAAGACGAAAGAATTTTTTGAAAATCCAAAATCAGAGAGAACAAAATTATTTTTGAGCCAGATATTATAACCAATTTGGAACAGGCAAATCTTTACTTTTTAAAAATTTTTTATTAAATATTTTACTTGCATATCTTCTACCATGATCACAAAGTATTGTTACAATTGTTTTACCTGGACCCATTTTTTTTGCTAGTTTAATAGCACCTGCAATATTTATACCTGATGAGCCTCCTAGGATTATTTTTTGTTTTTCAATTAAGTCATAAACTAAATTTAAAGCCTCTGTATCATCTGTTTGGAAAGCATCGTCAACTAAAGCTTTATCAAAATTTTTAGTAATTCTAGCCGTTCCAATACCTTCTGTAATTGAGTTTCCTGAACTCTCTAATTTATTATTTTTAACATAAGAAAATAATGATGACCCCATAGGATCTGATAATGCGATCTTTATATTTTTATTTTTATTTTTCAAACCTATTGAAACACCAGCCAAAGTACCTCCAGTTCCAACCGCACAGGTAAAACCATCCACTAAACCTGCTGTTTGATACCAGATTTCTTCTGCGGTAGTCTTAATATGAGCCTCTGCGTTAATTAAGTTGTCAAATTGATTTGCCCAATAAACCCCATTTTTACTTTTTGTATTTAAATCTTCAGCTATTTTTTTTGATTGTTTGATATAATTTTTAGGATTTGAGTAAGGTACAGCATCAACTTCAATTAATTCTGCTCCTAGTTTTTTCAAAGTTTCTTTTTTTTCAATCGATTGAGTGTTTGGAATGACTATTTTAAGCTTAAGGTCATATTCTTTACAGACAACCGCTAAACCAATTCCAGTATTTCCTGCTGTTCCTTCAACTATTGTTCCACCTTTTGAGATAAGTTTTCTATTCAATGCATCTTGGACAATATATAAAGCAGCCCTATCTTTAACCGATTCTCCAGGATTAAAATATTCAGCCTTGCCATAGATATTACAACCTGTCAATTCTGAGGCTTGTTTTAATTTAACTAATGGTGTATTTCCAATTTGCGATATGACTGAATTACTATCCATAATATTGAATATATGAAAAATTTTTTATTTTCAATTGCTTTAATTTTTTTTTTAACTTCAGAAAATAGTGCTCATGTTGAACATTACTCAAAATACAAATATTTAGAATATGAGTTATATAGAAATAATCAGTTAATAGGCTATCATACTTATGAATTTAAAAGAAAAAACGGCAATTTAACAATAGATAACGAAGTGAGATTTAAAATTACTAAACTTGGAATAGATCTATATAAATATTATGCAAGCGGACAGGAAAGGTATACTAATGGTATATTTTCAGGATTTAATTCTACTACAAATCAGAATAAAAAAGAAAAATACGTAAATATTTCGATAGATCCAAAAGATAAAAATTTAATTATTGACGGATCATCATTTAAAGGAAAAGTTGATAAAGATAAAATAATAGGTACTTGGTGGAACCATGAAATAGTTAAAAAGAAAGCTCAAATTAGTGCTGTGTCTGGTAGGATTATAGAGCAAAAAGTAGAATTTATAGGAAAAGAGGAAATAAAAATTGGAGAAAAAACCTATAAAACCCTTAGATTTAATTTTAGTTCTTCAGATCCAAGTTTATCTAAAGATAAAAAATTAAATACAGATATCTGGTATGAGGAAGATACTTATCTTTGGGTAAAAGCAGCCTTTGATAAGACTGGTTATTGGGAGTATAGGCTTAAAAAAGCTGAATAATTTATTTTGGTCCACTTCATTTTTATGGCTGAGTCAATAGCAAAAAACAGTTTTTTTTACCCCATACCCCCCCCAAAAAAAAAAATTATATGTATTGCCAAAAAGTTCATTTTGAGGTTTTATATTTAAAAATTTAGGGAGTTCTATGGAAGAAAATTTCAATGTTCACTTAGGTAAAAAATTAAGAATGCGTAGATTATCATTAGGACTAACTCAGACAAAAGTTGCACAGGCTATAAACGTTACATTCCAACAAATACAAAAATACGAAAAAGGAACCAATGGCGTAAGTTCTAATAGATTAATGCAATTATCTCAATTTTTAAAAGTACCAATAATTTATTTCTTTGAGGATTTTAAAGAATTTAAAGATGTTAACGTTGCTGATGACGCAAATGATGATTTAAATTATTCTTTTCTTAGTAGAACATTTTCATCTTTATCAAGAGCTCAAAAGGAAAAAATATTACAAATTTTAAACAATACATCAAAATTTGAAAAAGTAGGATAACTGGCTCCTCGGGCAGGACTCGAACCTGCGACCAATTGATTAACAGTCAACTGCTCTACCAACTGAGCTACCGAGGAATAAAAGTGACAATACTTTTTTTAATATAATAAAACAACTTTTTTTTTGGAGGCCACGCCCAGAATCGAACTGGGATAAAAGGATTTGCAATCCTCTGCGTAACCATTCCGCCACGTGGCCATTTATTCAGACAAAATCATGACAGTTATCATGTTTTTAATCTATTCCTATTATTGAATAAGTATAACTTATTTTTTAGTAAGTAAATTGTAATATTTTTATCTTTAATATTAAATCAATTTTTATCCTTAAAAATTTATTTTGTTTTTTATTGAGTATTTTGTAGGGTTATTTATTGTGATGTAAGTTCTTCCCAAATACTCCCCAATCAATCCTAAAGCTAAAAGCTGAATACCCCCTAAAAATAAAATTATAACCATTAATGAAGTCCATCCTAACGGAATTGCACTAGACATTGATCTAAAAAAAATTAACCAGACTGCTATAACTAAACTTGCAAAAGACAGCAAAATTCCAAAAATTGATGCAAGTCTTAAAGGCATTATTGAAAAACCAAATGCCATTCTTAACCATAAACCAATCAATTTTGAGGCAGTATAATTTGATTTTCCTATTTCTCTCTCTTTGTGATCAACATAGATTTGTGAATAATTGCTTGTACAAGAAAAGATTACACCATCCAAGTAAATGTAAGCAGAGTGAAACTTTAAAATTTCATTTTTAATATCATTAGTGAAACATCTAAATCCAGTCAACACCAAATTATAAGGTTTGTCGAATAATATAGATGCAACTAAATTATTTATAAAACTACCAAATTTTCGAAAAAAATTATGTTTTTTATTTTTATAATTTGCATAACATATATCGAATCCTTTATTTAGTTCATTTACTAAAGCGGGAATACTTTCAGGTAAATTTTGACCATCATCATCCATTGTAACTATAATTTTACCGTTACAATTTTTTAGTCCGGCAAATATTGCATTATGCTGCCCTACATTTTTCCTTAAATTAATACCTTTAACTAGTTCGTTTTTTTTACATAATTTTTGAACTATTTTCCAAGAATTATCCCTACTGGCATCATTTATTAAAATAATCTCAAAATTATTATATTTTTTTTCAAGAGTAAGAATTAATTTTTCAGTTAAATTTTCAAGAATTCCTTCCGAATTATAAACAGGAATTATTATTGAAAGCTCTTTTATCATTTTAATAAGTACAATTTTTATGAAACCTGATTGTCATACAAATGCATGATTATTAAATCATTTATTAAAAGAGTAAATGATTTTGATTCCCAAATAAAAACATTATTTATCATATTTTTAATTTATATAAGATATTAGTATAATGGAATCTCTTAATTTGGTATAATCCAAAATATAAAACTAAATAGTTGTTTTATATACAAAATACTACTATCTAAAAGTAATTATATGAATGAGATAAAATTTAATGTGCCGCTTCAAATTCGCGAAAGCACAACAAATGTAAAAAATTTCTTGAATTCGAAATTACCTCCTCATGGACCAGGAAAAAACATCATGTCGATTCAAAGAGAAGTAAATAAAAAATTTAATTTTAAAGATGTTTTTTTAACCAACAGTTGTACTTCAGCTCTAGAAATATGTGCGTTAGCTATCGATCTAAAATCTGATGATGAAGTGATTGTCCCATCATTCGCTTTCATAACAACAGCATCTAGTTTTGCTCGAGCAGGATGCAAATTAAAATTTTGTGATATTCAAAAACATAATTTAATGCCTTCCTTCAAAGATATAAAGAAATGTATATCGAAAAAAACTAAAGCAATAATCCTAGTTCACTATCAAGGCTATAGTATAAATTTTCTTCATGAATTAAAAAAATTTTGTAAAAAAAAAAAAATCTTTTTAATTGAAGATGCGGCTCAGGCATTTGGTTCCTATTTAAAAAAAAAACCATTAGGTTCTTTTGGAGATTTTGCATGTTTCTCTTTTCATGAAACAAAAAATATTCACTCTGGTTCGGGCGGAATGCTAGTAGTAAATAACAAAAAATTTTTAAAAAAGGTTAGGTTTATTTTTGATAAAGGAACAAATAGATTTTTAATGAATTCTAATAAAATTAGATACTATTCTTGGGTCACAGTAGGCTCAGCTTTCTTAATGACAGAGTTAGCGGCAAGTTACTTGAAACCTCAAATTAAAAAAATAAATACTATTATTCAAAAAAGATCTAGATTACATAATAGATATCTTAATCAGCTTGATAAAATCTCAAAAAATAATTTTTCTATACCCAAGAATCTGAATTCCAAATATAATTTTCATTCTTTCGTCTTAATTTTAGAAAAAGATGTAAGAGAAAAATTCTTAAAATTTCTTAAAAAATTTAAAATCAACGCAGTTATAAGTTACACTCCACTACATAAATCTGAAGCAGGTAAAAAATTTTTTAAGAAAAAAAAGAAACTTAGAAATACAGATATTTATATAAAAAGGGTTGTGAGATTACCTATGCACAATTCTTTATCTTATAATCAAATAGATTATATTTGCAAAAAAATTCAAGTTTTTTTTTCAAAAGGTTTTAAAAAGTGAAATTCTTCAGTAAAAATGAAAACATATTTTTAATATTTTTATTTTCTGTAATTTTCATAATTGGATCCTTAATTTTTACAGACTATGGAATTAGTATTGATGAAGATAATTCTAGAGTTAACGGTTTTGTTTCTTTAAAATATATTTTAGATTTATTTAATTTTAATTTAGCTTCTGCAGTTGAAAATACAATTAAAACTCCGGATATACATTCTTATTATGAGCAAGGTAACGGTGTAGTTTTTGAATTACCTTTATCTTTAATTGAAATTCTTTTTGATTTAAAAGATTCCAGAGAAATTTTTCTCTTAAGACATTACTGTACTTTTTTAATATTTTTTTTCTCTCTTATATATTTATTCAAAATAATCATTTATAGGCATAATTCATTTTTTTTTGGTTTCCTTGGGGTCCTATTTTTAGTTTTATCTCCTAGAATTTTTTCTCAAAGTTTCTACAACTCAAAAGATATTGTCTTCATGTCTCTAAATATAATTACTCTATATTATGGAATTAATTATTTAAGAGAGTCCAATTTAAAAAAAAGTTTTATTTTTTCTTTTTTTTCAGGCTTACTTGTAGGAACGAGACTATTAGGTATTTATTTACCTTTTTTAATAATTTGTTTTAAAATTATTCAAATATTAAGATCCTCAAATAATAAAAAAAAAGAAGTTTTATTGTTATTTTTTTTAATTTTTTGTACTTTAATTTTTATATATTTGTTCTGGCCATATTTGTGGGAAGATCCAATTAAATATTTTTTTTCTGCATTTAAAAAATTAGCCAATATTCCTGTTGGAATTCATACGCTCTTCTTAGGCAATTACATTCAAGTCGAATTTGTACCTTGGTTTTATACAATAGTTTGGATTTCAATTACTACACCAATAGTTTATTTAATTTTTTTTTTAGTTAGTTTTTATTTTAATCTTAAAAGGATCGGTAGTCGTTTGATAAAAATAGACGAAAAAAAGAAATACAATGATTTATGGAGAGGAGAAAGTGAAAAATTTGATATTTTAATTCTTTTAAACTTTTTTATTCCGATTTTTTCTACAATTATTCTTCATTCAACGTTATTAACTGGATGGAGGCATTTATACTTTGTTTACCCATCTTTAATCCTA
>CACMHW010000001.1:92500-269113 GCA_902613545.1 uncultured Pelagibacteraceae bacterium | reverse complement strand
TAAATTACATCCTGCTTTATTTATTATTGGTTCAGGAAGCGCGAAAAAATTTTTATCTCCCAGTTTTGAAGCTTTTTCAACACTCGGCCCACCTGGATAACCCAGGTCAAGCATTTTTGCAGTTTTATCAAAAGCTTCACCCAAAGCATCATCGATTGTGGTTCCTAACTGTTCATATTCATTTACATCTTTCACAATTAAAAATTGAGAATGACCTCCAGAAATTAACAAAAGTAAATAAGGGAATTGAATATCATTTTCTAGTCCTGGACTTAGAGCGTGACCCTCTAAATGATTAACTGCAACGAATGGTTTATTTGAAAATGCAGCAATTGATTTACCTATGTTGAGTCCAACAGTTAAACATACGATTAAACCTGGACCTGCAGTAGCTGCAATGCCATCTATTTCATTTAAAGAAACTTTACTTTCCTCTAAAGCAGCTTTGATTATATATTCAATATTTTCTATATGTGCTCTAGCAGCTAATTCAGGCACCACTCCTCCAAATTTTTTATGCTCTGAAATCTGACTAGAAACGATATTTGATAAAACGTCTGCGGTGCCCCTATCATTTTCCCTGATTACAGATGCAGCAGTTTCATCACAGCTGGTTTCAATTCCTAAAAATGTAATCTTTTTTGTCATCTCTTAAAAAAATTAAAATAGTATAAAATACTTCTATCAAATATATAATCAATTAATGACAAAAATTACAATTGGAGCTCGAGGCAGTAAACTTTCATTAGCCTATGTAGCAAAGGTTAAGGAGCTTTTAGTAAAAAATAATAAAGACCTTAAAGAGGAAAATATTTATTTTAAAGCCATAAAAACATCAGGTGATTTGAATTTAAATAAGAACATCTCAGAAATAGGTGGAAAACATTTATTTTGTAAAGAAATTGAAGAAAGTTTATTAAAAAAAGAAATAGACATTGCTGTGCATTCTCTAAAAGATATGGAGGCTTTTGAAAATGAGAGTCTTTTAATTGGAGCATATTTAAAAAGAAACGATTACCGAGACGTAATAATAAGTGAAAAAATTAAAAATCTCTCTGATTTGCGAGATGGCGTAAAAATCGGCTCAAGTTCAAAAAGAAGAGAACTACAATTAAAAAGAATTAACAATAAAATTTCTGTAATCAATATTCGGGGAAATATTGATACAAGAATAAATAAAATTAACGAAAACAATTTAGACGGTATTATTCTTGCTGCTGCCGGAGTAAAATCACTAAAACTCGATAAAAAAATTAGCTTCACTTTTAATTGTGAGCACATTTTACCGGCGGTGGGACAAGGAATTATTGCTGTGCAATGTAGAAAGGAAGATAAAATTAAAAATTTAGTAAAAAGAGTTAACGATAATACAACTAGTCTTTGCGCAATCGCTGAAAGAAAAATGCTTCAAACCATTGGAGGCGATTGCGATACTGCGATAGGCGGGCTGGCCAAAATTGAAAACCACAATTTAAAACTTAAAGCTCAGCTTTTTTCAGATAGCGGTCAAGAGAGTTTTGAATATGAACTCACAGGCAGAGAGGTTGACGCTTCTTTTATAGGAAAAAGTGTTGGGGAAAAATTATTAAATCTGGCTGGAGAAAAATTTAAAAAAAAATGAACATTATAATAACAAGACCCTTAATTGATTCTGAAGATTTAATGGGTAAATTACTTTCTTTAGGTCATAAAATTATTCATGTACCTACTTTAAAGATATCTAAAGCAGAACTTGATCCTATTGACTCCGAGAAATACAATGCATTTATATTTACAAGTGCTAATGCAATAAGGAGTCTAAAACTATTAAAACCAGATAGAAATAAACTTTGTTTCTGCGTTGGAGCTATTACAGAAAAGATTGTAAGACAACAAGGTTATAATAATACTATTTCAGCTGGAGGGACGATAAATGCCTTAAAAAATATTATTGTTAATTCAGGCGATCTAGATAAAAAAAAAGTCTTGGCGTATATATGTGGAGATAATATTACCTCAGACTTGGATTTAGAGCTACAAAAGGAAGGTTTTCAAATAGATAAAATTATCAATTATACTTCAGAAAAAATTAAAGAATTAAATGAAGATACTAATAACTTAATTAACGATCATCCTCCTGACATAATTTTTGTTTACTCAAAAAGGAGTGCAGAAAGCTTTATTGATTTAGCAAAAAAGTACTCACTCAATGGACTGATGACAGGCTCAAGAGTTATGTGTATAAGTGAAAAAGTTATAAATGTTTTCAAAAAAGCTGGATGGAAAAATTTAGAAACTTTCGAAGTTGGAGATGAACTTATAAAAATTGGTAATTAGATGGAAGTATTGCAAAATTTTAAGATATTATTTTTAGATGTTTGGAATAAAGGTATTTCAGGGGTTAATATTTCCGAAATTATAATTGCTTTGATAATTTTTTTATTTTTTCTTTTTTTAAGAGGAATATTTTCAAAATTCGTAATTAAAAGATTGGAGAATTACGTATCAAAAACCTCAAATAACTTTGATAATACTCTTGTAAAGTCCATGGAAGGGCCAGCTAAGTTTTTTCCGATTGTATTAGGTTTTTTTGTAGCTACAAGTTATCTAACTATTGAAACTCAAGCTGCAGATTTTTTAGAAACTATCAATCGTTCTTTAATCACAATTCTTATATTCTGGACCTTTCACCAAATTATTGGACCCTTTTCAACTGTTGTGAAATCAGTCAGTGATTTACTCTCAAGGGATTTAGTTAATTGGATTATCAAAGCTCTAAAAGTCTTAATAATAATTCTAGGATTAGCAGCTGTTTTAGAACTTTGGGGAATTAAAATTGGACCAATTATAGCTGGACTAGGACTATTTGGTGTTGCTGTTGCACTCGGAGCGCAAGATTTATTTAAAAATTTAATTTCAGGTATATTAGTTTTGGTCGAGAAAAGATTTAAAGTTGGAGATTGGATATATGTTGAAGATGTTATTGAAGGCACAGTTGAGTCAATAGGTTTTAGATCTACAGTTGTTAGAAGATTTGACAAATCTCTTGCAACAATCCCTAATTTTCAGTTTGCAGAAAAAGCAGTAATAAATAATTCTTTAATTACAAATAGGAGGATTAATTGGATTATAGGCTTGGAGTATAGAACAACAAGTAAACAATTAATTGATATCAAACAACAGATAGAAAATTATATAAAAAATAGCGTATTATTTTCAAAATCAGAAAATACAATGCTATCAGTGAAAATTGATCAATTTGCTGCAAGTTCAATAGATATTAAACTAATATGTTTTACCAAAACCACAAAATACTTAGAGTGGATGAAGGTAAAAGATCTTTTAGCCCTTGAAATAAAAAATATAGTAGAAAAAAATAATGCGTCTTTTGCTTTTCCAAGTACATCAGTTTATGTGGAGAAAAATTAATGAAGTCGGTATTAATTCTATTCGACAATATAGTTAATCTTTACATTTGGATATTAATTATTCACGTAATATTTAGTTGGCTGGTTGCTTTTAATGTTTTAAATACAAGTAATAGGTTTGTATATTCTGTTTTAGATGTTTCATACAAACTTACAGCTCCACCTTTAAATTTTATCAGAAGATTTTTACCTAACTTAGGGTCTATTGATATCTCTCCAGTGATACTGATCTTAGGACTGATGTTTTTTAGGAATTTAGTTTTTGAAATGTTTGCACCAGGATTATTTGTAAGATGATTATTGATGGAAAAAAACAAGCCGAGATTATTAGAAATGAAATTAAAAAAGAAATTTCAGATTTAAAGAAAAAAAGCGGTAAAACACCCAGTCTTACAGTTATCTTGATCGGGGATTTTGCACCCAGTTTAATATACGTAAAGAATAAAGAAAAAAGTGCTAGAGAAGTTGGCATTATCTCTGAAATAATTAGATATCCAAAAAATGTGAGTGAAAAAGATATTTTAGAAAAAATTGAAGAATTGAATAAAAACGATGAAATTTCTGGTATCTTAGTTCAGCTTCCTTTGCCCAGCCAGATAAGCAAGGAGAAAATTATTAATGCAATTAATCCATCCAAAGACGTAGACGGTTTTAATCCAATAAATGTTGGTAATCTTTCATCAGGTTATGACTCAATCGTTCCTTGTACACCTTTGGGATGCCTTTTATTGATTAAAAAAATAGAATCAAATTTAGCAGGCAAACATGCTGTTATAATAGGAAGATCTAATTTAAATGGTAAACCAATGGCTCAATTATTATTAAAGGAAAATTGCACAGTAACTATAGTTCACTCAAAAACAAATGATTTACAAAATGAGTGCCTCAAAGCAGATATTTTAGTAGCAGCTGTTGGAGTTCCAAATTTAATCAAAAAAGATTGGGTAAAAAAAAATGCGATTGTTATAGATGTTGGCATTAATAAAGTAGGAGAAAAAATAGTAGGAGATGTTAATTTTGATGAATTAAAAGATAATGTTAAAGCAATAACTCCAGTTCCGGGAGGCGTAGGACCAATGACAATTGCATGTTTATTAAAGAATACTTTAAAGTGTTTTAAAGCTCGCTTGACCTAGACTTTTCAATTTTTAAGTACCTACTATTTCTAAATCTTATAATAACTGTAGCAATCGCAACTATTAAAATAGCTAAAGAAATATAAATTAAGTTTGCAGGGTCACTTTCTTTATCTTGTAATATTATGAACCGAGCTAGCGCTGTGATAGCTATGATTAAAGGATATGTTATTCTAACGGATTGAGTTTCCCAATAAGATCTCACTAAACCAATTACTTCGATATAAATGAACATCAAAAGCAAATCAGCTAATGTGATATCTTTGTTATCGTACATTTCTTTCATTTCTAAAAAGAAAGCAATAATAGTTGATACAAGAACAACTATAACCGCGACTAACTGAATATTTCGAATCGAACTGTTCATCTATTATTAATCTATCAAAAATTTAGGCTTTATTTAACTGTTTAGAGTGAAATTTTATGAAATTTTCAACTTTTCTTTTATTAAAGGTTTTATTCTCCTCAAAAGAAACTTTTTTCAATGAATAAGCTTTATTTTTGGTTCTTCTTGACAGAACAGTTATGTTCCCCTTGCACAAACTTAAAACAATATCACCGGATACTTTGCTTCTTTTTTTATCAACTAATTTTTGTAATTTGAGTCTTTTTTTTGAAAACCAATAGCCGTTATAAACCAGCTCAGCATATTCTGGCATTATTCTCTCTTTTTTATGAGCGGTTTCTTTATCAAGAGTTACAGACTCTATAGCTCTATGTGCAGCATATAACACAGTACCACCTGGAGTTTCGTAAACACCTCTGGATTTTATTCCAATAAATCTATTTTCAACTAGATCAACTCTACCTATTCCATTTTTTCCAGCCAGAATATTTAATTTACTTAAAAGCTTTTCAGGACTTAATTTTTTTCCATTTACTGCAATTGGATCACTGTTTTTAAAAGTAATTTTTACTTTTGTAGGTTTGTTAGGAGCTTTTTTTGGTGAAACTGTTCTCTGATAAATAAATTCAGGAGCAGAGTTTTTTGGGTTCTCTAAAACCTTACCTTCAGTTGATGTATGAAAAATATTGTCATCTACAGAAAATGGCGGTGCTCCTTTTTTATCTTTAGGAATTGGTATACTATTTTTTTTAGCGTATTTAATTAAATCTGCTCTTGATTGTAATTTCCACTCTCTCCAAGGCGCTATTGTTTTTATCTTATTTTTACCAAAATATGAGTAACCTAACTCGAATCTTACTTGATCGTTGCCTTTTCCAGTCGCGCCATGCGAAACTGCAAAAGCCTTAAATTTTTTTGCAATTTCAACTTGTCTTTTTGCAATTAACGGCCTAGCAATAGATGTGCCTAATAAATATACTCCTTCATAAACTGCATGAGCTCTTATCATTGGAAAAACATAATCTTTCACAAAGATATTTTTTAAATTTTCGATAATTATTTTTTTAACGCCTAACCTTTTAGCATTTTTTATAATTTTTTTTTTATCTAAAACCTGCCCAATATCAGAGGTGTAAGCAATTACTTCAGCCTTATAATTTTCTTGTAACCATCTTAAAATTATAGATGTATCCAAACCGCCTGAGTAGGCTAAAACAATTTTTTTCATCTAGCTGCAAGTTTTTTTTGCTGTGTTATACGCCTTTGTAAATCCCATCATAGAATAATGATCAGTTGTCTCAGCCCCTTTTGCGGTTCTTGCTTTTACAATTATGTCAGTTGCTTTTTTCATTAATTGAATAAATTTTTTTTCTTCCTGATCGTCCAGCAACCAAGCAAAATCTTTTTGTGAAAAAAAAGAATATCTTCTTTTCCCAGAGCTTGCAGTTACACTTGACGTCTTATAATCATGACCACTTGTTAGACTCACTTCATCTTTGATTTCTTCAGAAGGCCTGAAAGTTACAAATAATTTTGATTTATTTCTTTTTACGGCAGCTGGCGCTCTTTTCGTTGGAATAGTTTGAGCAAAGCAAATTTTTCCCTTATCAGTTTCCGCTATAAAGCTTTCCCAGTTTTTATATTTTCCAGTTGATCTTGGCGTAACGGCAAAAGCATTAACAGAAAATAAACATAGAACTAGTATTATAAAAGTTTTTTTAACTAACATATTTTATTTTTATACTAAAAATTATCTATTTCAATGCTTTGTATTAAGGAGATGGATTTGGGTTATTATTATGGATAACATCAATCTTATTTAAAATTTCATCGGACAGTTCAATATTTACACTATCTATATTTTCCTTTAATTGCTCCATTGTTGTTGCCCCGATTATATTACTCGTAACAAAAGGTCTGGTGTTTACAAAAGCCTGTGCTAACTGAGCCATTGTCATATTACTTTCTTTAGCTAATTTATAATATTCTTCGTATGCTTTCATAGCTAAAGGATTTAAATGTCTTTCCCAACCTTTGAACAAAGCTTGTCTAGATTTCTTTGGCATTTGACCATTTCTATACTTTCCAGATAGCGCACCTGTAGCAAGAGGGTAATAAACTAGAAGTCCACATCTTTCTCTTATTGAAATTTCAGACATTCCGATTTCATAAGTTCTATTAACTAAATTGTAAGGGTTTTGTACTGACATCATCCTAGGTAATTTTTTATTTTTAGATAATTCAATATATTTTGATAGACCGTATGGAGTTTCATTTGACATGCCAATGTATCTAATCTTTCCGCTCTGAATAAATTTTTCTAGGGCATTAAGAACGCTTTCAAAGCTATTCCACTCTCCTTCATCAATATCAATAGTATAATCTCTTTTGCCGAAATAATTGGTTGACCTTTCGGGCCAATGTAATTGGTATAAATCTATATAATCTGTTTTTAATCTTTTTAAACTCCCATCGATTGCTTTTCCAATTGTTTTTTCATCAAAATTATTTCCTCCACCTCTAATCCAATTACATCCTGGACCTGCAACTTTTGAAGCTAAAATTACTTTTTCTCTATTTTTTCTTTTTTCAAACCAATTTCCAATCATAACTTCGGTTTTGCCATAAGAGTCCGAGTTAGGCGGCACCGAGTAAAGTTCTGCAGTGTCAAAAAAGTTAACCCCTTTACTTAAGGAGTAATCCATTTGTTCAAAAGCATCTTTCTCAGTATTTTGGGTACCCCAAGTCATCGTTCCGAGACAAATTAAACTTACATCTAAATCTGTTGTGCCTAATTTTTTAAATTTCATAAAATTGTAATAATTATAACAGTTTTTTAGGTCAATTTTTGCCTATTGAAAAGTACTTAAAAAAACTTATATATTTAGTTATGGAAATTAATAAACAAAGATCAACCGTTCGTTCTTCAGCATCTGAAGCTATTATAGATCAGGGCCTAAGATCATATATGCTTAAGGTCTACAATTACATGGCTTCCGGTGTATTACTAACTGGATTCGTTGCATTGATGTTTTTTAAAATGGCAGTAGTCACATCAGCCGAAGGCCAAATAATTGGATTAACTAATTTTGGTAATACAATTTATGCTTCAGGTTTAAAATGGGTGATAATGCTAGCTCCACTAGCTGTTGTTTTTTATATGAGTTTTGGAATAGCTAAAATGTCAGCAGCTAAAGCACAAACAACTTTTTGGGTTTTCGCAGCTTTAATGGGCGCTTCGCTTTCATCAATTTTTTTAATTTACACAGGCGCAAGCATAACAAGAGTTTTCTTTATAACTGCAGGTACTTTTGGAGCAATGAGTATTTACGGTTACACTACTAAAAGAGATTTAACTAAACTAGGCTCATTTTTAATGATGGGTTTATTCGGAATAATAATTGCATCATTAGTAAATATTTTTATGAAGTCTTCAATGATGTATTTTGTTATTTCAATCATAGGTGTTCTAGTGTTTGTAGGTTTAACAGCTTATGATACACAAAAAATCAAAAATATGTACTTAGTAAGCGACAGCGGCGAGTTAATGGGTAAGAAAGCTGTCATGGGAGCTTTAACACTATACTTAGACTTCATAAATCTTTTCATCATGCTTCTAAGACTTTTCGGACAAAGAAGATAATTATTTAATTATTTTAATTTTACTCCAACTAGTTTTGTCGATTAATTGATTGAGATTTTCAGATCTTTTGATAACATTTCCGTCTTTATCTTTAATAAAGAACTTTTCATTAAAATAATAAGGTTTGAAATTTTTGGTTATTCTTAAAACTGGTTTTTCAGAAGTTCTTTGGTACACATCAAAAGACACCTCCTTTACACCAGACGAAAAAGAATAATCCTTCCATGATCCGTTAGAGACCATTTTTGCGTAAAGATTTAAAATACATTGAAGTTCTTTTTTAATAAAAAAGTTCTCCCTTTCTTTCTGTTTTGTCTTATTATTTATTACAAGTTTAATTTTTTTCATATTTTATATCTATTAATTAGAGGTACTTGAAAAATAGTAAATATGAAAGTGATAGGTAAAATACCCCATACTTTAAAATTTACCCAAGTCGTTTCCGGTTGTGTTCTCCAAATTATTTCATTCAAAACAGCTAAAAATAAAAAAAAATAAGCCCATCTAAAATTTAATTTATCCCAACCAATCTCATTTAATTGGAATGCAGTTTGTAAAAATAATTTGAGAAAGTTTTTTTGAAAAAATAATTTACTTATTATTAATATGCCGGCAAAGATTACATTAACTATTGTTGGTTTCATGTAAATAAATACTGGATTATTAAAATACAAAGTAAGACCCCCAAAAAGTGTTATGATCACACCACCTATTAAAGGAACGTAGGGAATTTTTTTTTCAATAAAATACACTATAGCAACCGCAATAACCGTTGCTATGATTAATGGAGGTATAGCTACTATAAGATTATTCCCACTTCTGTAATATATTGTGAAAAAAATTAATAAAGGTCCAAAGTCAGTAATAAATTTTAAAAATGACTTATTCACAATATAAAGAGTAACATATTATTTAGTTTAAACAAATTAGATATTGATTTTAATAAAAAAATTACTAACTATGAGTTATGGCAACAAGTAATAATGCAAAATTTTCAATCGGTGAGGTTGTTAAGCACCGCCATTTTGATTTTAGAGGCGTTATATACGATGTGGACTTTGAATTTAATAATTCAGAGGAATGGTACCAATCAATTCCTAAAGAAGTTCGACCAAGAAAAGACCAACCCTTTTATCATCTACTAGCTGAGAGTAATGACGTTACATACGAGGCGTATGTTTCTGAGCAGAATTTATTATTAGATAAATCCAAAGAACCTGTTAAGCATCCACTTATAGAAGAAATTTTTTCAGGAAAAAAAGGCTCAAGTTACTTCAAAATTTCGAATTAATTAGCTGTCGCCTAAAATAAAACACCATTTATTCAAATCTGTGACATAGAGATCAGCTATCTTTTTGACGTTATAGCCCAATTGGGAATAAACTTCTTATATTACTCCCTCCCATTCTCAGTTGGGCTTATAATAGAACTTCACAAAAAAAAAATATTATAGTAGTTAAAGCAGATGTTTAATTTTTTTTACAATAGCAACATTTTTACTTGGATAGAAAAATTAACGAATTTCATTAATTCAATTTTTTTCGCATTACTAATAGCTGGTTTATCATTTGCGCTGATTTTTTCGCCACCAGATTATTTGCAAGGAGACAGTGTTAGAATTATGTATGTACATGTACCCGCTGCTTGGATTAGTTTAGCTTCTTTTTCATGTATAGCACTTTTGTCAATTTTTAATTTTATTTTTAAAATTAAACACCTCACATTAATTACTAAAAGTATTGCACCTATTGGTCTGATGTTTACTTGTATTGCAATTGTTACTGGATCTATTTGGGGAAGGCCTACTTGGGGAACTTTTTGGGCTTGGGATGCAAGAATTTCTTCTATGCTTATATTGGCACTTTTCTATCTAGCTTTTATTTTTATCCATAAATTAGTTTCAGATGAAGACAGAGCTAATAAAATTTCAAGTATTATTGCTGCTTTTGGATTAATAAATATACCAATCATAAAATACTCCGTTGAATGGTGGAGCACTCTTCATCAACCTGCTAGCATAAAAATAACAGGATCAAGCACCATACATTCTTCAATGTTAATGCCACTATTACTTATGTTTTTTGTATTAATAATGTACTGTGCGTTAATTTTTCTAATGAAATACAAGACAGAAATCATTAGAATCAAGAAAAAAAATTTAAAAAGATTATGATTAATGATTTAATTTTAATGAACGGTTACGGAATTTTTGTGTGGTCATCCTTTATTATAACTTTTTTAGTTTGTGGGGTTTTTTATTACAAAACTCGTAAGACTTTAAAAAAGTATGAAGAGGAATTCGCTAAAGAAATTAGCGAACTTTCAGTAGAGCAGAAAAAAATAGTTCTCGAAAATTCTAAAATTGCATCAAAAATCTTATCTTCTTATAAAAAAACCATCTAAAGCATTTAATGCTTCCTAAAAAAGTAAAAAAAAGAGCCTCTCTTTTATCAATATTTTTATTATTATCTGTAATTGGAGTTTTTTTGATTTTAAATGCTCTTAACAAAAATATATTATACTTTAATTCACCTACAGATATAAAAATTAGCCAAGATATTAATTATAATAAAAAAATGAGAGTTGGCGGAATGGTAAAAAAAAATACTCTCAATATCAAGGATCAAGAAATTAGGTTTATAATTACTGATTTTAAAAATGAGGTAGAGGTAAGTTTTAAAGGTACAATTCCAAACTTGTTTGCTGAAGGTAAAGGAGTAGTAGCAGAGGGGAAATTACAAGATAAAAAATTTTTTATTGCGGAAAGAATTCTTGCTAAACATGACGAAAATTATATGCCCCCAGAGTTAAAAAATATAATGAAAGAAAATGCTGAGTAATACAGGAAATTTCTTATTACTTTTAAGTATTTTATTTACTTTTTTTATTATCTATCAATCGTTTGTTTGTCTAAAAAAAACCAACGATACGATATTCAAAAGTATTTATAAAATTAGTTTGCTGCAAAGCACAACTATTTTAATTTGTTTTTTCACATTAGTCGGAGCTTTCATGGTATCTGATTTTTCCTTGATAAATGTCTACCAAAACTCGCATACACTAAAACCAATTTTTTATAAAATTTCTGGGACTTGGGGGAATCATGAGGGTAGTTTATTGCTTTGGGTAATAATTTTGACAATTTTTTCATTTTTGTTTCTTATTACAAACAAAAATCATCCAAAAAATTACAGAATAAATACTTTAATAATTCAAAATATTTTAATTTTAGGTTTTTTATTTTTTATTTTATTTAATTCAAATCCTTTTAGCTCTATAAGCCCTATTCCAAAAGAAGGTCTAGGACTAAATCCTATTTTACAAGATCCAGCATTGGCTATTCACCCTCCATTACTTTATGTGGGTTTTGTGGGATCCTCTATATATTTTTCTGCAGCTATGGCTTCTATAATTACAAATTATTCTGGTAAATCTTTTGCACAATCAATTAAAAGTTGGGTAATCATTTCTTGGTCTTTTCAAACACTTGGAATACTAGTTGGATCTATTTGGGCTTATTACGAGTTAGGATGGGGTGGATTTTGGTTTTGGGACCCTGTTGAAAATGCATCTTTACTTCCCTGGTTTGCTATGACTGCATTATTGCATTCACTATTAGTTTTAGAAAAAAGAAATATACTTTATTTTTGGTCGGTCATACTTTGTTTGTTAACATTTACTTTAAGTGTGACAGGAACCTTCTTAGTGAGATCCGGAATACTTAATTCTGTTCATACATTTGCCAATGATCCCTCTAGAGGAATTTATATTTTATCATTTTTAAGCTTAATGATATTCGCATCGGTTTATATTTTATTTGCTAAATACAAACCAACAAATGATCAAATCAATTCTAATAGCAAAGAAACATTCATCTTGATAAATAACTGGTTTATGATGTTTTACTTAATTACTGTTTTATTAGGCACTTTATACCCAATTTTTACCGACGCAATTTCAAATAATAAAGTCTCAGTCGGTCCTCCTTTTTATAATTCGGTGATAATACCTGTTGTAATTATTTTTTTATTTTTCATGGCTGTCGGTCCAAAAGTGAAATGGATAAAAAATGAATTTTTAAATTTTAAAGATTTATTAAAAATAATTGTTGGGGCAATAGCTGTAAATTTTACTATCACTTATTTTTTTAAAAGTTATAGCTTAATTTCCAATTTAATCATTATTTCATCAGTATTTTTGATTATTTCAACTATCTTGGATGCATTTAAAAAATCAAAGATTAATTTTGCGAGAATCATTTCCCATTTTTCATTCGGTTTTTTAATTTTTTTTATAGGACTAAATCATAATTTTTCAATTGAAAAAGATTTTAATTTAAAATTAGGCGAAACAAAAAAAATTGACAATTACAATTTTGAACTTAAAGATTTAAAATTACAACAGTATGATAATTATAAAGCTGTTGTAGGCAAAATTCAAATAAGTGATTTAACTACCAACAAAAAAAGGACCTTAAATCCAGAGATTAGAATTTATGATAATCCTCAAACTTTAACTTACGAAGCTTCAATTAAAACAAATTTTTTTAGAGATTATTACTTAACAATGAGTAACATAGATCGTTCAGATTATTACAATATCAAATTTCAAAAAAAACCACTTATGATTTGGATCTGGATTTCAGTTGTCATGCTGTCATTTGGTGGATTTTTAAGCTTTATAAGAAATGCAAAAAATAATTAAAATTACAATAATATCTCTTTTAATTTTTATTCTTGGAATATTTTTTTTATCTTTAAACAAAAGTTCAAATTATAATACTGAGTCTTTAGTTGGAAATAAATTAGGTGAAATAGAATTAGTAAGTTTTGAAGATGATAGTATTTTTACAGACGATGATTTTAAAATGAATAGTTTTACTTTAATCAACTTTTGGGCATCTTGGTGTGCTCCATGTAGAATAGAACATCCACAGTTAATGGAATTGTCAAAAGAAAATAATATAAAAATATTAGGAGTAAATTTTAAAGATAAAAAAATTAATGCTTTAAAATTTTTAAAAGATTTAGGTGATCCTTATGAATATTTAGCCAGAGACAGCAATGGAAAACAGTCGGTCAATTTTGGAATATATGGTATTCCTGAAAGCATTTTAATAGATAATAAATTAACGATAATCAAAAAATTTGTTGGACCTCTTACAAAACAAGACCTAAATAATATAAAAAAAATAATAAATAATTTATGAAGATAAAAATTTTTCTGACCATTTTTTTTATTAGCTTTAATTTAAATCTTGGTTCAACTGAGCCAATTGATGAAAGTAAAATACATAAAAATTTAAGATGCTTAGTTTGCCAAGGTCAATCAATAGCTGACTCAAATTCTGATTTTGCTATAACGCTTAAAATGGTTGTTAAAGACTTGATTAAGAATGGCAAATCAGAGGATGAAATTTATGATTTTCTCTCAGAAAAATATGGAGACTGGATCTTATATAATCCCAAGCTAAACGCTGGTAATCTTTTACTGTGGAGCCTTCCTTATTTAGTATTGATCTTTGGAGGCGCAATTATTGTTTTTTTAATAAGAAAACAGTCAAAAAAAACTTAAAATCCAAACTGTACATCTTAGATATTTAGTTGTATTTTTTCCCAATGAAATTTCGTTTACTAGCATTTTTATTTTCTTTTCTATTTTTAGTTTCATCAATACACGCTGATGAAGGTAGTTCTGACCTATCTTTTTATACAGGAACTTTTGATGTCATCGATGAGGAAGGCGATGATCAAACTACATTATTTGGTATAGAACATAAAAATCCTAATTTGTTTAGAGATACCTTTCTAGGAAAATTTAAACCTATCTCTGGAGCTTTCATAACTGGAAACAGCTCTGTTTATTTATATACTGGCGTTGAAGGTCAATACGGAATTGGTCCATTAAAAATCTTACCTAGTTTTTCACCTGGGTATTATGAAAAAGGAGACGGCAAAGATTTAGGAAGCGCTCTTGAGTTCAAAAGTGAAATTAAAGTTGGCCTAGATATTTTTGAAAATTCAAAATTAAGTTACAGTTATAGCCATTTATCGAATAATGATTGGGGTGATACTAATCCTGGAACAGATAATCAACAAATAACATTTTCTAAAAACTTTTAATAACAATGAATTTAAATGATTGTTATAACTTTGATGATTTTAGAAAATTAGCAAAAAAAAATTTACCAGGACCAATATTTCATTATATAGATGGCGGTGCTGACGATGAAACAACACTTAGAAGAAATACAGAGTCTTTTTTAAAATGTGATCTAGTCCCTAATATTCTTGCAAGCGTTGGTGAACCGGATCTTTCAACAAATGTTTTTGGTCAAAAAATTGATATGCCACTTTTTTTATCACCAACAGCTATGCAAAGACTTTATCATCATGATGGAGATAAGGCTTCTGCAAGAGCCGCTGAAAAATTTGGAACATTTTATAGCATGTCTACTATGGCAACTTCTTCAATTGAGGAAGTAGCTAACATTTCAGGGGGTCCAAAACTTTTTCAACTTTACATTCATAAAGACCAAGGTCTCACAGACAACCTAATTGATAGGTGTAAAAGTTCTGGATTTAAAGCGATGTGTTTAACAGTCGATACTGTGGTTGCAGGTAATCGAGAAAGAGACCATAGATGGGGATTTACTACGCCGCCAAAGCTTACTTTAAAAAGTTTGATGAGTTTTGCATCGCATCCTAAATGGGCATTTAATTATTTAACACACGAAAAATTTCAACTCGCAAATGTTTCTCACTGGACTAAAAAAGGATCAAGCATTGCAAAAGGTGTAATGGAATACATCAACGAACAATACGATCCGGCAATGAGCTGGAAAGATGCTGAATATGTTGTAAAGAAATGGGGAGGACCTTTTGCTTTAAAAGGCGTAATGTCAGTAGAAGACGCAAAGAGAGCTGTTGAAATTGGAGCTTCGGCAATAATGCTTTCAAATCATGGAGGTAGACAACTTGATGGGTCTAGATCGCCTTTCGATCAGTTGCCCGCAATAGCTGATGCAGTTGGGGGCAAAATAGAAATCATTTTAGATGGAGGAGTAAGAAGAGGCACTCACGTTCTTAAAGCACTATCTTTAGGAGCAACAGCTTGTAGTTTCGGAAAAGGTTTTTTATTTGCATTAGGCGCTGGTGGCCAAAAAGGAGTTGAGCAAATTTTAAAGAGAATGAGGGATGAGATCAGACGAGATATGATTTTATTGGGATGTAAAAGCATAAAAGAGCTAAATAAAACAAAAATTGTATATAGGTGATGCAAAAAAACTAGTTTGCAAAAGTGTAAATAAATACTAGGTTTAGGATATGAAATTAGCAAAAAATTTAGAGAGACTTGGAACAGAAACTGCTTTTAGTGTCTTAGCTGAAGCTAAGAAGCTCGAAGCTCAGGGTAAAGAAATGATTCACTTAGGTTTAGGTCAGCCAGATTTTATGACTCCTAAACATATTATGAACGCAGCAAAAAAAGCTATTGATGACGGACATCATGGATATGTTTTAGCTAACGGGATTGCTGAATGCCGGCAAGCAGTTTCAAGAAAAATAAAAAGTTTATATAAAAAAGAAGTTAGTCCCGAGCGGATTATGATTATGCCTGGTGGAAAACCTACAATGTACTTTGCTATTCAAATGATCGGTGAGCCTAGTGCAGAAATAGTTCATCCAACACCTGGTTTTCCCATTTATGAGTCTATGATCAATTATACTGGTGCCAAAGCAGTTCCATATGATTTAACAAAAGAAAAAGATTTAAAATTTGATCCTGAAAAAATTTTATCTTTGATAACAGACAAAACTCGTCTTGTAATACTGATTAATCCCAATAATCCAACAGGAAGTTTTGTTGAAAAACCTGCAATTGATTTTCTTGCTGAAGGTTTAAAGAAACATCCACACGTTACTATTCTTAGTGATGAAATTTATAGCAGACAAATTTTCGATGGAAAAGAGATGCCGACTTTTTTCAATTACCCAGATTTACAAGACAGGTTGATAGTTTTAGATGGATGGAGCAAAGCTTACTCCATGACTGGCTGGAGAATGGGCTGGAGCGTGTGGCCAGAAAATTTA
Source organism: uncultured Pelagibacteraceae bacterium (assembly GCA_902613545.1). GTDB lineage: Bacteria > Pseudomonadota > Alphaproteobacteria > Pelagibacterales > Pelagibacteraceae > Pelagilacustribacter. The sequence goes on along the minus strand of CACMHW010000001.1, from coordinate 252,491 downwards.
ATTCCTCATGTAACTAAATTAGCTATAAATAGTTTTTCTTGTGTAAATGCGCCTTCACAATTTGCTGGAATAGCAGCATTAGATGGACCCGACGACTCTATACATCATATGATGGAAAAGTTTGATCAAAGAAGAAAATTAATTCACAAAGGTTTAAATGATTTACCTGGTGTTGAATGCAGTATGCCTGGTGGAGCGTTTTACGCTTTTCCAAATGTAAAGGGAACAGGTATGAGTGGAAGTGAATTTTCAAAGAAATGTATGCACGAAGCAGGTGTGGCAATTGTTCCAGGAACAGCATTTGGCAAAACATCAGTAGATTATGTACGTTTTAGCTTCGCCGCATCAAGGGATAACATTCAAAAAGCACTAGATAAAATATCAAAAATGCTTAAGTAGGATTGATTATGAGCAGTTTACAAATGCCAAAAGTTGATAACGCAATTATGTCTAAAAAAGATAAAATTGCATCGGATCTTCGTGGAATTATCAATTCTAAAAATGTTCTTTCGAATCCTGATGAACTAAGACCTTTCGAAACTGACGGCTTGACGGCTTATAGACAAATGCCTCTTTTAGTAGTTATGCCTGAGACAGTTGAGGAAGTTAGTCAAATTTTAAAATATTGTAATGAGAACAAAGTTAAAGTAGTCCCAAGAGGAGCAGGTACAGGTTTATCTGGTGGTTCGATGCCTTTAGAAGATTGTGTTCTAATGGCAATGGGAAAATTTAATAAAATAATTGAAATTGATTATGAAAATAGATGTGTGGTTACGCAACCTTGTGTAACAAATTTAGCAATCACTCATGCTGTTCAAGACAAAGGTTTTTATTATGCTCCGGATCCGTCAAGCCAAATCGCATGTTCCATAGGCGGAAACGTAGCTGAAAATTCTGGCGGGGTTCATTCTCTTAAATACGGTGCTACCACAAATAATCTTTTGGGTATTCAAGTAGTTTTAATGGATGGAACTGTTACTAAATTTGGTGGTAAAGCTATGGACGCAGAGGGATATGATTTCTTGGGCTTGATGACAGGTTCAGAGGGTTTACTTGGTGTTATCACAGAGGTCACTGTAAAAATTTTAAAGTCGCCTGAAGTTGTCAAAGCCGCTTTAGTTGGGTTTCCATCAATTGAAGATGCAGGAAACTGTGTTGCTGAAATAATTGCAGAGGGATGTATACCGGCTGGGATGGAAATAATGGATAAGGCTCTGACGAAAGCAACTAATGATTATTCCAAAGCAGGTTACCCAACTGATGCAGAGGCGATGATGATTGTAGAATTTGATGGAACAGAACATGAAGTTGAAGCTTACATTCAAAAGACAAAAGAAATTGCTGAAAAAAATAATTCATCAAGTTTAAAAATTAGTAAATCAAATGAAGAGAGATTAAAATTTTGGGCCGGTAGGAAAGCAGCTTTTCCGGCATGTGGAGTTTTAGCGCCTGATTACATGTGTATGGATGGTTCAATACCTAGAGGAAAACTTGCTGAGGTTTTAAATGAAATTTCAAGACTTTCTAAAAAATATAATTTGCCAGTTGCCAACGCATTTCATGCAGGAGATGGAAACCTCCATCCTCTAATTATGTTTGATGCAAATGACAAAGAGTCTTTAAGGAAATGCGAGGAGTTTGGAGCTGATATCTTAAAGTATTGCGTAAAAGTCGGTGGGGCTCTAACCGGTGAACACGGAGTTGGTATAGAGAAAAGAGAATTAATGTGTGAAGCATTCAGTGATAAAGATATACAACAACAATTAACAATTAAAGTTGCTTTAGATCCAAACTCATTATTAAATCCAGGCAAAGTTTATCCAATACTTAGAAAATGTGCTGAGGAAGGGAGAGTTCATGTCCATGGAGGAAAAACAAAATTCCCAGACATCCCTAGATTTTAATCAAAATATTTTTAAACCTACTTCAAGAGAGGAAATAGTTGAGATAGTTAAAACTTGTTATAGAAAAAATATACCTCTAGAAATCAATGGATTAAAATCAAAAAATAAAATTGGAAGAAATTTTCAATCTGAAAAAACTTTAGATCTCTCTGATTATAAAGGTATAATTGATTATAAACCTGAAGAGCTCTATATCAAAGTTAAAGCTGGTACACCTTTGAAAGAAATAATAGGGGAGCTAGACAAAAATAATCAGCAATTAGCTTTTGAACCGAATGATTTTGGTTACTTATTTTCTGGGGAAAGTAACAGCGGTTCGATTGGCGGGGTCGTTTCATGTAATTTTGCTGGATCACGAAGATTTAAAGTTGGAAGTGTTCGAGATCACATACTTGGATTTCAAGGGATTAACGGAAAAGGTGAAACTATTAAATCTGGGGGAACAGTAGTTAAAAATGTTACCGGTTATGATTTAAGTAAATTAGTATCAGGATCTTTTGGAACACTCACGATATTAACTGAGCTTTCAATAAAAGTTTTACCAAAACCAGAAACAAGTAAAACTTTAATTATAAAGAACCCTCATCTTAAAAAGGCACTAGACTTTCTTGGAAAAGCATTGTCATCTTCTACAGATCCATCCGGCGGAGTTTTTTATCCAGACTATTTTGGAAAAGATTTTGTTCTGAATGATCTTACACACGATGGAGGCTTAACTGCTATAAGAATTGAAGGTCCAACAAATTCTGTGGATCAAAGAGCAAACAGATTGTCTAAAGAATTAGGTCTTTTGGATCAAGAGCTTTCTATTTTAGATAGTGAGCAAAGTAATATTTTTTGGAGTAGGACAAAAAATTTAGAGGTTTTTAAAAGTTTAAAAAGTAATTTATTAAGAATAGTTTTGCCAATGAGCGAAACCTTACAGGTTATCCAAAAACTTAAAAATTTTGAGATTAAATATTTTATTGATTGGGGAGGTGGTCTAATCTGGGCCTCATTTGATCAATTGAATACAAAAATTCTTAGTGAAATCAAGGATACAGTAAAAAAACATCAAGGATATATTACTTTAATTAAAGTTGAAGAGGATCTAAAAGCTTCTGCTGATATTTTTACAATAGATCCAATTAAGTATAAAATAAGTGAAAAAATTAAAAGGAGTTTTGACCCTAAAAGAATTTTTAATCCAGGGAAAATGTACACAGGAATTTAAATGCAAACATCATTTACAGATAAACAACTTCAAGACAAAGATAATAAAACGAGTGAAACAATTATAAGGAAATGCGTTCACTGTGGAATGTGTAATGCTACTTGCCCAACTTATCAAGTAAATGGAGAGGAGTTAGAAGGACCAAGAGGAAGAATATATCTTATAAAAGATATGTTAGAGAATAAAAAACCGGCCACAAAAGAAATAGCAAAGCACATAGATAGTTGTTTATCCTGTTACTCATGTATGACGACTTGCCCTTCAGGAGTGAACTATATGCATTTAATTGACCATGGTAGGAATTATGTTGAAGAAACTTACAAAAGGCCTTTTTTAGATAGAGTATTTAGAAATATACTTTCTTTTGTACTACCGAGACCAAAAATGTTTTTGTTAATGGCTTTATCATCTAAAATAATAAAACCATTTAGTTTTTTATTTCCAAAATTTATTAGAAACGCATTAAATTTAATGCCAGATAAAATCCCAGGAAAAAAATTAAAAGATCAAAAAGTTTACGAGGTTAATAAAGGTAAGAAGGTTTCAAGAGTGGCTTTACTAACTGGATGTGTGCAAAGAGTTATTTCTCCTGAAATAAACGAGGCTACTATAAGACTTTTAAATAGACACAATGTTGAAGTCGTAGTAATGCCAGATATTAATTGTTGTGGTTCTTTAAATCATCATTTGGGAAAACAAAAACTAGCACACGAGTCATTTAAAAAAAATATTGAGAGCTGGCACGAAGAGTATCTTAAAAATGGATTGGATGCGATAATAAGTAATACATCTGGATGCGGGACAACTTTAAAAGACTATGGTCATATTTTTAAAAATGATAAAGACTTAAAAAAGAAAGCAAAAAAAATTTCAGAATTAACTAAAGATATTACTGAGTACCTCGACGAAAATTTAAAATTAAACATAAATTTAAACTCAGAAAAAAAATATAGAATAGCCTATCATTCAGCATGTTCGATGCAACATGGACAAAAAGTTCACGATCAACCAAAAGACTTAATTTCAAAAACTGGTAACGAAGTACTAGATATTCCAGAGGGACATTTGTGTTGTGGCTCCGCGGGTACTTACAATATTTTACACCAAAAAATGGCAAAATCACTTTTAAAGAATAAAGTAAATAATATAGAAAAAATTTCACCTGATTTTATTTCAACAGGCAATATTGGTTGTATGACACAAATTTCAGCTGGTACTCGAATACCAATTATCCATACAGTAGAGTTACTTGATTGGTTTACCGGAGGTCCAAAGCCATATAAATTAAACAATTTCTAAAATGAAAAAAAAAATTTTTGTTACTAGAAGACTCCTTAAAGAAAATGAGGAGAAACTGAAAGAATTATTTGAAGTAACCTTAAATAAAGACGATAAAATTTATAAACCTCAAGAAATAATAGATGGCTCAAAAGATTTTGACGGAATATTAAGTTCTGTTTCAGATCCTATTAATGCTGATACAATCTCTAAACTTTCGAGCTCTATAAAAATTATTGCTAATGGTGCAGTTGGTTTTGGTAATATAGATATTAAAGCTGCAAAAGAAAAAGGAATTACCGTCACAAACACACCTGATGTTCTAACAGACGCAACGGCAGATATTCAGATTCTACTTTTACTAGGTGCTTCTAGAAAAGCTTATGAAGGACGTTTAGCAGCTGAAACCCAAAGTTGGAAATGGTCTTGGGATTTCTTGTTAGGCAAACAAATGTCTAATAAAAAAATAGGCATACTTGGAATGGGCAGAATTGGAAGAGCGGTCGCTAAAAGAGCTAAGGCTTTTAATATGGAAATTCATTACCATAATAGAAACAAACTTCCCCCCGACTTGGAAGATGGAGCAATTTACCATAAAGATTTAAAAAGTCTTTTTAAGCAAAGTGAATTCTTGTCGATCAATTGTCCCGCTACTCCTGAAACAACAAAACTTGTTAATAAAGAAACTCTAAGCTATCTAGAGGAAAATACTGTGATAGGTAATGCAGCCAGGGGAGATATAGTAGACGATGAAGCTATGATCGAAGCATTGAAAAGCGGAAAAGTATTCGCTTACGGTTTAGATGTTTACAATGGTGAGCCAAAAATTCATCCAGAATATTTGAAGTTAAAAAATATTTTTTTACTTCCACATTTAGGAAGCGCTACAAAAAGAACTAGGTGGGATATGGCATTTAGGGCTACAAAAAATCTTGAGGATTTTTTTTCTGGTAATAAACCTCAGGATCAGGTGAATTAGTACACCTAGAGATTGAATCTGCAATTTAAAATAATTCTAAAAAGAACGAGACTCTGAATTGAGTTTATGCTTAAATCTTAGAAGTTAACTAACGAGGAGGACATATGTCAAAAACAAAAAAAGGAGTAAAAACTCCATCAAGACGTAAGTTCTTTAAAGCAGCAGCAGCTACGGGTGCTGCAGCAGCAGCAACAGTTGCAATGCCTAACGTTGCATTTGGTGCTCCGCAAACTTTAAAGATGCAAGCGGCTTGGCCGTCAGGCGCTAACATTTTCTTTGAAATGGCTGGCGACTACGCAAAAATGGTAGGCGACATGTCTGGAGGTGAATTAAAAATTGATCTTCAGCCAGTTGGAGCTGTAGTTAAGACTTCGGAGATTGGACAAGCAGTAAGTTCAGGTGTACTTGATATGGGACACTGGGTAACAGCTTACTGGTATGGAAAAAATCCAGCAGCTTCTCTATTCGGTACTGGTCCGTCATACGGAATGTCATCTCAAGAAATTATGGGATGGATTGAGTATGGTGGAGGTAGAAAACTTTATGATGAAACACTTGCAAAAGTTGGTTTCGATTATATTGGTTTCTTCCATATGCCAATGCCTGCACAGCCTTTTGGATGGTTCAAAAAGAACGTAACAAAAGTATCTGATGTAAAAGGTATGAAGTACAGAACAGTAGGATTAGCTACTAACGTATTAACAGCAATGGGAATGGTTGTAAGACAATTACCAGGTGGTGAAATTCAACCTGCAATGAAGACAGGTTTGATTGAAGCTGCTGAGTTTAACAACCCAACTTCAGACTCTCAGTTTGGTATGCAAGATGTTTCTAAGCATTATCACTTAGGAAGCTTCCACCAATCACAAGAGATGTTTGAAATCCCAGTAAATAAGAAGACATTTAATGGATTATCGCCTAAACACCAGGCAATCCTAAAAAATGCTGCTTATGCTGCGAACAGTGATAACTACTTTAAAGCATTAGTAAGATACTCAGCTGACTTATCTAAATTGATGAACCAGCATAAAGTAAATGTGTATCAAACGTCAGATGCGATCTTAGCTCAACAATTAAAAGGTTGGGATAAAGTAATCGGTGATTTCAATAAGAAAGATCCATTCTTTAAAAAGATTGTAGACTCACAAAAAGCTTATGCGAAGAGAGTTATGAAATACTTACTCATGAACCAACCTAATTACAAGTTGGCTTACGAGAATGAGTTCGGTTCTATAGCAAAAGTTAAAATTTAATTATATTTTAAACATAAAAGGGGGCGTATTTGCGCCCCCTTTTTTTATGGAAATTACAAAAAAATTAGAATAGTTTAAAATTTCATGAGAGGATTTATTCATTTTGCAGATACTTTAAGTACTTCCGTAGGGAAGGCATTTTCTTGGTGCATCGTAATCTTAATGGGAGGAACCTGTTATGAAGTCGTTATGGCTTATGCATTCAATGCTCCTACTTTGTGGAATTTCGATTTTAGTTTACAAATGTATGGCGCAATTTTTATGATGGCAGGCGCATACACTTTATCTACAGAAGCTCACGTTAGAGGTGACGTAATTTACAGACTTTTTAAACCAAGAACACAAGGTTATATCGATTTAGTTTTATATTTTATATTTTTCTTCCCAGGCGTACTCGCGCTTGCGTTTTACGGTTATGAATATGCTTCGCTTGCATGGAAGATAAAAGAAACAAGCTGGAACAGTCCAGCACAAATCCAAATTTATATGGCTAAATCTTTGATACCTGCAGCAGGAATTTTATTGATTATCCAGGGTGTCAGCGAAGTTTGTAGAGCAATTATTTGTATTCAAACTGGTCACTGGCCTGCAAGAATGGTTGTGGCAGAGGAAACAGAAAAAATGTTAATGAGAACTTCACAAGACGAGGATCAAAAAGATGTTATTTAGTTTAACCAATCCTGAAATCGCAATTCTAATGATGAGCATATTCCTATTTGCAGTTCTACTTGGTTTTCCAATTGCATTTACATTAATGGCAATGGGAGTTGGTTTTGGTTACTACGCTTATTTTGATCCCACTAGAATGGAACATCTTTTTGATAATAGGATTTTCCAATTATTTGTCCAGAACACCTATACAGTGATGGATAATACTGTTTTAACCGCCGTCCCACTCTTTTTATTTATGGGCTACTTAGTTGAGAGAGCCGGAATAGTTTCTAGATTGTTTTTTGCGATCAGACTAGCATCTCATAGATTACCAGCCTCTATGGCTGTTGCCGCGCTTGTAACTTGCGCTTTATTTTCAACAGCGACAGGAATTATTGGTGCTGTTGTTACACTAATGGGATTACTTGCATGGCCTGCAATGATAAGGGCAGGATACGATAAAAAATTTGCTTCAGGAGTAATTTGTTCTGGTGGATGTTTAGGAATTTTGATTCCTCCAAGTATCATGTTAATTGTTTACTCAGTTATTGCTCAGCTTTCACCTTTAAGATTGTTTGCAGCAGCAATTTTCCCAGGATTATTATTAGCTGGTCTTTATATAATGTACGCAGTTACACTTGCTTATTTTAATCCATCAATAGCGCCTAAACCTCCAAAAGAGGATATTCCGCCAAGATCTGAAATTTTAAAAGAGGTTATGGTTTCGTTCTTACCACTTTTCTCATTAATAATATTAGTATTAGGAACTATTTTAGGAGGACTTGCTACACCAGCAGAGGCTGCAGCAGTAGGAGCCTTTGGTGCATTAGTGCTTTCTTATTTTTACAAGACTTTAAAATGGAAAAATTTTAAAGAGTCTGTATTTCTAACAGCAAAGACAACTGCAATGATAATGTGGTTATTTATTGGCTCTTGGACCTTCGCATCAGTTTTTTCTTACTTAGGTGGCCATGAAGTTTTTGAGCATTTCTTTAAATCAATGAATTTACAACCATGGCAATTCTTAGTAATCACACAAATAATTATTTTCTTATTAGGTTGGCCACTGGAGTGGACGGAAATTTTAATTATATTTGTTCCGATATTTTTACCTTTAGTAGCTTTCTTCGAGGTAAATCCTTATTTTTTCGCAATGCTTATTGCTTTAAATTTACAAACTTCATTTTTAACACCGCCGATGGCCATGTCCGCATACTATTTAAAAGGTGTCCAATCTAAAAATGTAGAGTTAATGGAAATATTTAGAGGTATTATGCCCTTCCTAGGTATTGTTATATTTGCCATGTTTTTAATGTATCTATTTCCAGGAATAGCTCTTTGGTTGCCAGATACATTATTCGCTAATTAACAATTTAAATGATAGACGTCACAACTTTAAGTGCTTACGATTTATCTCAAAAACTTCATTCTGGTGAAGTTTCTTCTTTAGATCTTTGCAAAGCTTATTTAGATAGAATTAAAAAATTTGAAAAAGACGTCCAGGCTTGGCAATTTTTAGACAAAAAACTTTTATTAGAAAAAGCTGAAGAAGCTGACACTTATAGAAAATCTGGAAAACCTCTAGGACCTTTGCACGGAATGCCAGTTGCAATTAAGGATATTATAGGTACGTATGATATGCCAACCGAATGTGGGACAGTCTTTAGAAAAAAAATGTCTAACTCACAAGATTCTGAAATTGTAAACTTATTAAAAAATTCAGGTGCAATTATCATGGGTAAAACTGTTACTTGTGAACTTGCATATATACATCCATCTAAAACAAAAAATCCTCATGATTATTCAAGAACACCAGGAGGATCATCAAGTGGATCAGCAGCAGCAGTTGCAGCTCATATGGCACCTTTATCTGTGGGTTCTCAAACTGGAGGATCAGTAATCAGGCCAGCATCATATTGTGGTGTAGTTGGATATAAACCCTCGTATGGATTAATCTCTAGAAACGGTGTTTTAAAAGTTTCGGATAAACTAGATACAATGGGCGTATTTGGTAAAAGTGTGAAAGATGTTGCATTATTAGCTAAATCACTAATTAGAAAAGATTTACATGACCCCTCAACAATTTATTTTGCTGCTGATAACATGATTCAGGAATGTGAGAAAGGACCAGTTTTTGATCCAAAGTTTATTTTTTATAAAACAAAAAATTGGAAAAATATAAATAAAAAATCACAGCAAGCTTTTGAATTTCTAATTAAAAATTTCAAAAAAAACATAGAGGTTTTTGATACACCTTCATACTTTGATGATATACCAAATTATCATCAAATAATTCATGAAGTTGATATGGCAAATAATTTTCAAGTTTACTATAAAAAAGATAAAACTAAACTTTCAAAAGAAATGAGAGAAGCTATCTCTAGAGGATTAAAATATTCAGCAAAAGAATATGGTGATGCTTCAGATTTTATGAAACAAAGTTATGAGTCCTATAAAGAAGTTTTTGAAGATTACCACGGAATTATTACTCCATCTTCAAGCGGAGTTGCTGATAAAGGATTAAAATCTACTGGAAGTGCTGACTTCCAAAAAATCTGGACTTATCTTGGTTTGCCCACGATTTCATTACCTTTACTTACAGGAGAAAATGACTTACCATTAGGAGTTCAGTTAGTTGGCGATAAACTTGATGATTTAAGATTTTTAGGTACAGCTAACTGGCTTGAGAAAAATTGTAGAGATGAAGGATAAAATTACAATAATAATTGGCGTTGGTCTCTGTACCCTTTTTTTAATTGGTTTAGCCACAACATTAACTAGATCAATGATGATAGGATTTTTTGATGTGCTTCCTGTTTATATTTTAATGGGTATGGTAATTGTAATGATGTTCTATGAAGCCTTCATTGACAAAAAATAATCCTTACGCTCCTTATTTACTTTTGTTAATTCAGCCAATTTTTATGGCTACAAATACTATTGTTGCAAGAGGGGGAGTGGAATCAGTACCTCCTATTTCTTTAGCGTTCTGGAGGTGGTTTACCGTTTTTATAATGTTACTTCCTTTTTTTTATAATGAAATTTTGAAAAATAAAAAAGAGTTTAATAAAGAGTTTTTCAAACTTTTTTTCTTAGGTTCAATGGGTTGTGGTATATGTGGAGCTTTCCCAAACCTAGCAGGCATGACAACAACAATGGCAAATATTGGTATAATCTATACATCTTCACCAGTAATAATAATTTTTTTATCAATTTTATTCTTTAAAGAGAAAATTAATTTTTTTAGAATATTGGGATTATTAATTTGTATCACAGGTGTTTTTACAATTATATCTAAAGGTAATTTAGATTTATTAATTAGCCTAAATTTTACAACAGGCGATATATGGGTTTTGGGAGCAGCTTTAGGTTGGGCTCTTTACTCAATTTATTTATTAAATTGGAAATCAAAATTTAGTTTAATGGCTCGATTCACTTTAATTGCAATGTTTGGATTTATATCGCTTTTCCCATTTTTTGTTTTAGAAAATATTTACTTTGCTAAGACTAACTATAATCAGACATTTTTGTTCTGGATAATATTTGCCGCTATTTCTCCTAGTATTATAGCCTTCACTTTATATACACGTTTACAAAAATATGTAGGTGCATCCTTTGCTGGATTTACTTTATACTTATTTGCAGTCTATGGATCTATCTTTGGAATTATAATTTTTGATGAACCTCTTCTAAGTTTTCATTATTTAGGTGGCTTACTGGTCTTTACTGGAGTTTATCTCGCTAGAAAAAAAGTATGAAGTATCTTTATTTAGCTTTATCATCAATTATATTAGCTTACATTATAATTGTATTTTTCACTTATTTGTACCAAAGAAAATTACTTTATCACCCAAGTGAAAACAACTACACGGGAGACGAGATCCAATTTGAATATAAAGAAGTTTTTATTGAAGTTGATAAAGATATAAAACTTAAATCATGGTTTTTGGAAAAAGAATTAAAAAAAGATAAAACAATTTTATACTTTCATGGCAATGCTGGTGATCTAACTAATAGGGTTCATAAGCTTAATGAATTAAATAAATTTAATGTAAATATTCTTATTATTTCGTGGAGAGGATTTAGTGGTAATCCGGGAAAACCAACAGAGGAAAATTTATATAATGACGCTAGAAAATCTGTTGAATGGCTTAACAAGACCGGAGTTAAAAATAAAAACATAATTTTATATGGCGAGTCACTAGGCACAGGAGTAGCCACAGAGTTGGGCCAAAACAATTCTTTTGCAGGAATTGTTTTAGAGTCGCCTTTTACCTCAATCGCTGATGCAGCAAAAATTTATTATCCTTATTTACCCATCGATTTATTGATTAAAGATAGGTACGACTCTTTAAAAAAGATTAAGAATATAAATATTCCTATTTTGATTATGCACGGTAAGAAAGATGATGTAGTTCCTTTTAAAATGGGTGTAGAATTATTTGAGGAGGCGAATAATCCAAAATTTAGTTACTTTTCCGATAACGACGATCATATGATGGAATTTAATGACCAACTAATGAATGCTTTAAGAAATTTTTTAGGTTTCAATACCTAAAAGAGCTTTTGAAAAATATTCAGCATTGAAAGGTTGTAAGTCATCTTCTTTTTCTCCCATCCCGATTGCAACAATAGGTAAATTATATTTCTTACAAATAGCAAGGACCACCCCACCTTTTGCAGTGCTATCAAGTTTTGTAATTATAAGCCCGGTTAGATTATGTATTTTACTAAACTCTTCAACTTGATTTATTGCGTTTTGGCCAGTAGTTGCATCAAGAACTAGAATTACTTCGTTTGGAAAAGACTCATCAATCTTTTTCAAGACACTGATAATCTTTTTGTATTCTTCCATTAGATTCTTTTTATTTTGCAGCCTCCCCGCTGTATCAATCAAGGCAACATCAATCTCATTTTTTTTTGCAAATTCAGCAGTTTTAAAAGCAACTGAAGCCGGGTCACTATTAATTTCTGACTTAATTATATCTACCTTTACTTTTGCAGCCCAAACTTGTAGTTGATCTATGGCTGCTGCTCTAAAAGTGTCAGCAGCTCCAAATACAACGGATCTATTATTGTCTTTAAAATACTTTCCAAGTTTTCCGATACTTGTTGTTTTTCCAACGCCGTTCACACCAGAAACAACAATTACAGCAGATTTTGCATTTCCCATTAGGCTTAAATCTTTTTCGTATTTTTGTAGATTTATTGCTAGTTTATCAGCTAAAAGTTTCAAAATCTCTTCATGATCATTTAATTTTTTGTCAACTTTTAAGCTCTCAAAATCTTTCCTAAGTTCTTTAGCTACATCAACACCAGCATCAGATGAAATGAGTAATTCTTCAAATTCTTCAAGAATAGTTGAGTCAATCTTTTTTTTTGAAAAAATATTTTTAAAGCCGTCTGTAAGATTTGATGAACTTTTTCCAAGTCCTGATTTAAACTTATCAAAAATTCCCATTTTATATTTCTACTTTTATACTCTTTATTTCTGAAACTGGCCCAGTCATAAATATATTATTTTTCTCATCTAGAGCTATATTTAATACTCCCTCTTTAAATTTAATAGCAACTTTATTTTCAACTAATTTTTTTTTGTTTCCAGCAACAGCGGTCGCGCAAGCTGCTGTTCCACATGCTTTAGTAAGCCCAGCGCCTCTTTCCCAAACATTTACTAAAATATTTCTTTTATCTAAAATTTGAGCAAATGTTACATTAGTTTTTTCAGGAAATAATTCATGATTTTCAATTAAAGGTCCTATTTCTTTTAAATCATATTTAAAACAATCATCTACAAAAAAAACTATATGGGGGTTTCCTATATTTAGACAAAATCCACCAGTAAACTTTTTGCCTTTTACATCTAGTGAGATGTCAGCAGAATTTTCTATTTTTGATAACGGAATATCTTCAAAATCAAATAAAGGTTTTCCAATTTCAAGTTCTACCATTAAATTATCAACAATTTTGGCATTTAGAACCCGATTACTTGTTTTTAATTTAATTTGGTTAGCATTTAAATTTTTACTCAAAAGATAGGCAACACATCTCGAACCATTTCCACACGCACTTACTTCACCACCGTCAGAATTAAAAATTGTTATCGGAAAAGAATTCTCTTTTTCTTTTTCGATAAAAATCATTTGATCAAAACCAATATTGCTTCTTTTTCCCAACTCAATAATTTTATCTTTGGTCAAGTTGATAGGACTTGACCTTCTATCGATAATAATGAAATCATTACCCAATCCGTCCATTTTATATGCGTTAATCATTGCCATAATTAATTAGTATAATTATTCATTGACTTTTAAAACCCCAAATTGTAGTTTCCACAAACTTTCCGCAAATACACATGTTTTTGCGGTGCTCTTGAAAACAAGAGTGTCGACACTAGTCAGCGAAGGTTCGCCCACTAGTGCGATAGGTGTTGGATGTTATAAAAATGTTTGAAAATTTAACAAATAAATTAGAAAGTATTTTTTCTAAATTAAAAAGCGCTCCCTCATTGACCGAGGAGCAAGTCGACTCTGGCTTAAAAGAGATACGATTAGCTTTATTAGAGGCTGATGTAGCTCTTCCTGTCACTAAAGAATTTATAGCTAATGTAAAACCAAAAGCTATTGGTAAAGAAATTATAAAATCAACATCTGCTGGTCAGATGATAGTTAAAATTGTTTATGATGAACTAGTTAATATTTTAGGCTCTAAGAATGAAGAGCTAAATTTCAAAGCTGTTCCACCAGTTTCACTTTTATTAGTTGGATTACAGGGTTCAGGTAAAACTACGTCTGCAGCAAAATTAGCAAAAAACATAGAGAAAAATCATAAAAAAAAAGTAATGTTAGTTAGTTTAGACGTTTACAGACCTGCTGCTCAAGAACAACTTAAATTACTTGCTGAAGCAAATGGAATTCAATGTTTGCCTATTGTTGAAAAGCAACAACCGATAGACATTACTAAAAGAGCGCTAAATGCAGCTAACCTTAATGGCTCAGATGTTATTATATTTGATACTGCAGGAAGAACCCAGATAGATTTACCCATGATGTCTGAGATTAAGCAAATAAAAGATATTACAAAACCAGCTGAAACAATTTTAGTTGCCGACTCACTAACAGGACAAATTGCTGTTAATGTTGCAAAAGAATTTGACACTGCTGTTAACCTTTCTGGAATTATTCTTACTCGAGTTGATGGTGATGCTCGAGGCGGTGCAGCATTAAGCATGAAACATGTAACAGGTAAACCAATTAAGTATATTGGTGTTGGAGAAAAAATCACTGATCTTGAACTTTTTCACCCTGACCGATTAGCTAACAGAATCTTGGGAATGGGCGATGTTGTTACTTTAGTAGAAAAAGCTCAACAAGATTTAAGCGAAGAAAAAATTAAAGAAACAGAAGACGAATTAAAAAAAGGAATATTTACAATGGACTCATATCTTTCGCAGTTAAGGCAAATGAAAAAAATGGGCGGAATGGAAGGTGTTATGTCCATGTTACCAGGAGTGAATAAAATGAAAGCAAAAATGGATCAAGCAAATATAGATGAAAAAATGTTAGTGGAGAATGAAGCAATTATTTTATCAATGACTAAAAATGAAAGAGAAAATCCAAAAATTATTAGCGGATCAAGACGTAAAAGAATTTCTAAAGGAGCAGGTGTAGATGTTTCAAAAATTAATAAACTATTAAAACAATTTAAAATGATGTCAGACATGATGAAAAAAATGTCTCAAGGAAAAAAAATTCCATCTGGGATGATACCGGATGAAATGGTCAATCAACTAAAATGAAAGGTATAAAATGTTAAGAATAAGACTATCAATGGGCGGCGTAAGAAAAAGACCCATTTATAAAATTGTAATTGCTGACAGTAGATACCCAAGAGACGGGAAATTTATTGAAAAAATTGGTTCTTACAACCCATTACTTCCAAAGGATAAAAAGGAAAGAATTAAAGTAGAAGCAGAAAGAGTAAAATATTGGATGAGTAAAGGAGCTCAACCAACAATGAGAGTCTCTAGATTACTAGGAGAGGTGCAGTTAATGCCAATGCCAAAACCTGGGGATAATCCTCAAAAGGCAATACCAAAAAAAGATAGAAAAAAAGCTGAAGGAGATAAAAAAGAAGAGACTAAAAAAGATGCTCCAGCAGCTGACGGCAAAAAGCCAGATCAAAAAGCCGATGCAAAAAAAGAAGAACCTAAAAAGGAACAACCTAAAGCAGAAGCTAAAAAAGAAGAACCGAAGAAGGAAGAGAAAAAGGCTTAACCAAAAGGTAATTAGAGATGTTAGAGGTAAAAATTTTTACTTTATATCCAGATCTATTTCCTGGACCTTTAGATATAGGGATATTTAAAAAGGCAAAGGAAAACAAGATTTGGAATTTAAAAGTAATTAATATTAGAGATTATTCAAAAGATAATCACGGTACGGTAGACGATACTCCTTTCGGCGGAGGAAATGGAATGCTTTTACGTCCTGATATATTAGCATCAGCGCTTGATAATAATATAAAAAAAGGTGAAAAAATTATCTACTTATCTCCAAGAGGTAAAAAATTTGATCAAAACGTTGCAAGATCTTTAAGTAAAGAAAAAAATGTAAACTTTATCTGTGGTCATTTTGAGGGTGTTGATCAAAGACTCTTAGAGACAAGAAACATTGAAGAATATAGTTTGGGTGATTTTATCCTATCAGGAGGAGAACCAGCTTCTTTTGTGATCATTGATGCTTTAGTTCGATTATTACCAGGAGTTCTTGGAAATAAAGACTCTGTTAAAGAAGAAAGTTTTGAAAATCATCTTTTAGAATATCCTCAATATACTAAACCACGAGAATGGGAAGGTAAAAGCCCACCAGAGGTCTTATTTTCAGGCGATCATGCCAAAATAAAAGGGTGGCGTTTATCTCAATCTGAGGCTATAACACGTCGCCAGAGACCCGATCTTTGGAAAAAATATTTAGAGAAAAAAAATGAAAAACATTGAAGACATAAATAAAGCAGCAATTAAAAAGATAGTTGCTAATAAAAAAATTACAGACTTTTCTCCTGGAGATACAATAAAAGTTGGTGTTAAAATTGTTGAGGGCAAAAGAGAGAGAATTCAATACTTCGAAGGTGTTTGTATTGCAAAAAAAAATAGAGATATTAACTCCTCTTTTACGGTAAGGAAAATTTCATTCGGTGAAGGAGTGGAGAGAACTTTTGCTCTTTACAGTCCAAACGTAGACTCAATTAAAGTAATCAGAACAGGAAAAGTAAGGAGAGCAAAACTTTATTATTTAAGAGATAGAAAAGGAAAATCTGCTAGAATTGCTGAAAAAATTAAAAAGAAAATTGGTGTTGATGTTTCAGTAAAGCCAGAGGAGCAAAAAATAAAGCCGGTCGAGCCTACTACACAAGAGACTAAAGCTGAAGAAATTAAAAAAGAGGCTCCAAAAGTCGAAGCTAAAGCTGAAAAGCCAACTAGCGAAAAAAAATAAAATTTAATGTCTAAAACTCTATACGATAAGATATGGGAAAACCATCTTGTTCATGAACAGAGCGATGGAACGTCATTAATTTATGTCGATAGACATCTAGTCCATGAAGTTACCAGCCCCCAAGCTTTTGAAGGGCTCAGATTACAAAAAAGAAAAGTTAGACGACCAGAATTAACTCTCGCAGTACCTGACCACAATGTTCCTACAACTGATAGGTCTAAAGGTATTAACGATGAAGATTCAAGAATACAAGTCGAAACATTAAGAAAAAATTGTAAAGATTTTGGAGTAGAGCTTTTTGATGTAAATGATAAGCGTCAAGGCATAGTCCATATTATAGGTCCAGAACAAGGTTTTACACAGCCAGGAACAGTAATTGTATGCGGCGATAGCCATACTGCTACACACGGAGCATTTGGCGCGTTGGCTTTTGGAATAGGAACATCTGAAGTTGAACACGTTCTTGCTACACAGACTTTAATGCAAAAGAAATCAAAAAACTTGAGAATAAACGTTAATGGCAATTTACCAAAAGGAGTTACTGCAAAAGATGTTATTTTAAAAATTATTGGCACGATTGGAACTGCAGGCGGAACTGGATACGTAGTTGAATTTGCCGGTGATGTAATTAAAGGCTTAAGTATGGAAGAGAGAATGACTGTTTGTAACATGACCATTGAAGCAGGTGCAAGAGCAGGATTAATCGCACCAGATGAGAAAACATTTAGTTATTTAAAAGGTAAAACAATGTCACCAAAAGGCGATAATTGGACTAAAGCTGTAGAATTTTGGAAGACTTTGTATTCAGATAAAGACTGTAAATTTGATAAAGAGGTAAATATCGATGGAAAAAATATAGAGCCACTTGTCACTTGGGGTACTTCACCTCAAGATGTATCACCAGTTACTGGTATTGTGCCAGATCCAGAAAATGAAAAGAACGAAGATAGAAAAATGGCCATGAAAAGATCTCTTGATTATATGGGACTAAAAGCTAACACTAAAATTTCAGACATAAAAATTGACAAGATTTTTATAGGAAGCTGTACAAACGGAAGAATAGAGGATTTAAGATTGGCTGCAGATCTTTTAAAAGGCAAAAAAATTGCTGATAATGTTAGCGCTATGGTCGTTCCAGGATCTGGATTAGTTAAAGAGCAAGCTGAAAAAGAGGGGATTGACAAAATTTTCAAAGAGGCAGGTTTTGAATGGAGAGAGCCCGGTTGTTCAATGTGTTTAGGTATGAATCCAGATCAATTAAAGCCCAAAGAAAGATGTGCTTCAACATCAAATAGGAATTTTGAAGGTAGACAAGGTCGTGGAGGAAGAACACATTTAGTAAGTCCAGGGATGGCTATTGCTGCAGCAATTAAAGGACATCTAACTGATGTGAGAGAAATATAATATGGAAAAGTTTAAAAATTTAAGATCAATACCATCATATTTATCACTACAAAATATTGATACAGATATGATTATCCCAAAGCAATTTTTAAAAACCATCAAAAGAACAGGTTTAGGAAAAAGTTTATTTTATGAAATGCGTTATGATGAAAATGGAAAAAGGAATGAGGATTTCATTCTAAATAGGGAACCTTACGACAAATCAAAAATTCTTTTAGCAGGAAAAAATTTTGGATGCGGGTCATCAAGAGAACACGCTCCATGGGCTTTATCTGATTTTGGCATAAAGTGCGTAATAAGTGCAAGTTTTGCAGATATTTTTTACAATAATTGTTTTAAAAACGGAATTCTTCCAATTAAGATTGATGATAAAATTGTTATTGAGCTAGCCGAATACTCTAACAGGAAAGAGGAAATTGAAATTAGTTTAGAGAAGCAAGAAATAAAATATGGGAATAAAGTTGCAAATTTCGAGCTGGATCCCTTTAAAAAGAAATGTTTGATGGAAGGTCTAGATGATATAGCACTTTCAATGGAAAAAATTTCCAGCATAGACGACTACGAAAAAAAACTACAATCCACAAAACCTTGGGTTTTAAATAATGGCTAATAAGACTAGGAAAATTTTGCTTTTACCTGGTGACGGAATAGGTCCCGAGGTGGTTGCAGAAGTAAGAAGAATACTTGAGTGGATGAATAAAACAAAGTCTTTAGATTTTATTTTAAGCCAAGAATTAATTGGTGGTGCATCTATTGATGCAAATAAAGTTCCAATTACTGATGAGGTTTTTTATAAGTCTTTAGAGTCTGATGCAGTAATATTAGGTGCTTGTGGCGGACCTAAATGGGATAATTTGGAATTTTCAAAAAAACCTGAAAGAGCTCTTTTAAAACTTAGAAAAGAGCTAAAGTTATTCGCTAACTTAAGACCAGCTATTTGCTTCAAACAACTTGTTGACTCTTCAACTCTTAAACCAGAAATAGTTTCAGGGTTAGATATCATGATTGTGAGGGAATTAACTGGTGGTATTTATTTCGGTGAACCGCGTGGGATTGAACCAATGGAAAATAACCAAAGAAAAGGTATTAACACTCACTCGTATACTACTTCAGAAATTCACCGGATAGCACGTGTTGCATTTGATTTGGCAAAAAAAAGAAAAAATAAAGTTACCTCCTGTGAAAAGTCAAATGTCATGGAGGCAGGTATTTTATGGAGAGAAGAGGTACAGGCGAT
Source organism: uncultured Pelagibacteraceae bacterium (assembly GCA_902613545.1). Classification (GTDB taxonomy): domain Bacteria; phylum Pseudomonadota; class Alphaproteobacteria; order Pelagibacterales; family Pelagibacteraceae; genus Pelagilacustribacter. The sequence goes on along the minus strand of CACMHW010000001.1, from coordinate 233,081 downwards.
TAAGGATAAAGAATTTAAAAAGGTAGAGCTAAATCATATGTTAGCTGATAACTGTGCGATGCAGCTTTTAAGATATCCAAAACAATTTGACGTTATTTTAGCAGACAATTTATTTGGAGACATGTTGTCAGACGAGGCAGCAATGCTTACAGGCTCTCTAGGACTTTTACCTTCTGCATCATTAGGTGCAAAAGATAAAAACGGAAGAATTAGATCACTATACGAACCAGTTCATGGTTCCGCTCCTGATATCGAGGGCAAAAATATTGCTAATCCAATAGCTACTATTTTAAGTTTATCTATGGCATTAAGGTATTCCTTAGACCTTGGAAAAGAGGCAGATCAACTTGATAATGCCGTTCAGAGTGTTTTAGACGATGGTTTAAGAACAAAAGATATAATGTCTAAAAATATGAAAGAGGTTTCTACCACGGAGATGGGTGATGCAATCATCGCAAAATTGAAATAAAGTAAGAAATTATGAATTTTGCAATTATTGGTGCCTCAGGAAATGTTGGAAGAAAAACAATAGAAATTTTAGAGAAATCTAAAATAGCTATTGATAATCTTTTTTTAGTTGCATCTTCAAAAAGTGCAGGAAAAAAGATTAAATTTAAAAATAAAGAAATTGAAATCGAAGATTTAGAAAATTACAATTTTTCTAGAGCCCAGATTACTTTTTTTGCTGCAGGAAGTAAGGTAGCTAAAGAATGGGTCCCTAAAGCAGCAAAAGAAACTATAGTCATAGATAACTCTAGTTATTTTAGAATGCAAAAAGATGTACCTCTTGTTGTGCCAGAGGTAAATTCAGAAGCACTTAATAAACATAAGAACATAATAGCAAATCCGAATTGTTCAACTATGCAAATGGTTCTTCCTTTAAAGCCATTGCATGATGAGTATAAAATCAAACGAGTTATAGTTTCAACTTATCAAGCAGTTTCTGGTGCCGGTAAAGAACCTATGGATGAGCTTTTTGATCAATCAAGAGATTATTTAGACGGAAAAAAAATTAATCCAATAAATTTTACTAAACAAATCGCTTTTAACTTAATTCCGCATATCGATTCTTTTGATCAAGATGGATATACAAAAGAAGAATTAAAAATGACTAATGAAACCAAAAAGATCTTAGATAATGAAATCGATGTTTCCGCAACATGCGTTAGGGTTCCTGTTAGAACTGGTCATTCAGAGTCTATTAATATTGAGTTTGATAATCTTTATGATTTTGAGAATATAATTAAAATTTTAGAAAATGCCCCAGGTTGTAAAGTTATTGATGAGCGTAGGGATGGAGGATATGTGACTCCTTTAGAAGCTGAAGGAAGTTACACAACCTATATATCAAGAATTAGAAAAGATAATTCTAATATTAAAGCTATTAATTTATGGGTAGTATCAGACAATTTATTAAAAGGAGCGGCGTTAAATACTGTGCAAATCGCTGAGTGTTTAATGAAAAAATTATAACTATAGTTTATAAGTTTATTATGCAAAATAATAATCCATTAAGTCCACATCTTCAAATTTACAAATGGCATATATCATCTTTATTATCAATTACGCACAGAGTAGTAGGTGTAATAAATTTTTTTGCATTAATGGTAATTTGTTTTTGGGCTATTTCATTATTTTTTGGTGAAAATTTCTATCGATCTTTTGAAATTGTTCTAAATACTTTTTATGGAAAGTTTTTGATTATTTCACTTTGTTGGACTTTTAGCTTCCAAATTTTAAATGAGATAAGACATTTGGTATGGGATGCTGGTTTTGGCTTTGATTTAAAAGTTGCAAAAATATCAGGAGTTATTACTTTGATTGGATCTCTAATTTTAACAATTTTATTTTATTTGGTTGGGAGAAATTTTTTTTAAAATGCATTACTCTACAAAAAAATGGATTTTTACAAAAATTAGTTCATTAATTCTTATTCCTTTTATGATTTGGTTTTTAATTAGTTTTGTATCTATTTACGATAAGGGGTATTTAGAAATAATTGAATTTTTTTCAAGTAAAGCATCCAAAGTATTATTTTCGCTACTAGTGGTTATTGCATTCTTTTTTTATACCCTGACTATAAGTGAGATTTTTGAGGATTATTTACATGATGAGCAAACCAAAAATGTCGCAAATAAAGTATTAAATTTATTTGCTATAATAGTTCCAATTTTAACAATAATAACTATATACAATCTTAACTAATGAGCGCATATAAAATAATTGATCACGAATATGATGTTGTTGTTCTTGGAGCAGGAGGCTCTGGTTTAAGAGCGGCTGTTGGTCTATCAGAGGCAGGTTTAAAAACTGCATGTATTTCTAAAGTCTTCCCAACAAGAAGCCACACATCAGCAGCTCAAGGAGGTATTTCCGCTGCATTAGGAAACATGGGTGAAGATGATTGGCGATGGCACATGTATGACACTGTTAAAGGATCCGATTGGCTTGGTGATCAGGACGCAATAGAATATCTTTGCAAGGAAGCCCCGAGAGCAGTAGTTGAATTAGAAAGATACGGAGTTCCATTCAGCAGAACTGATGATGGAAAAATCTACCAAAGACCTTTTGGAGGTATGACTAAAAATTATGGCAATGGAACTGCTCAAAGAACTTGTGCAGCTGCTGATAGGACCGGCCATGCTATTTTGCATACTCTTTATGGTCAAGCTTTGAAGCAACAAACAGAATTTTTTATTGAATATTTTGCATTAGATTTAATTATGAAGAATGGTGAATGCAAAGGTGTGATAGCTTGGAATTTAACTGATGGGACAATACATAGATTTAGATCACATATTACTATTATTGCAACTGGAGGGTATGGTAAAGTTTATTACTCAGCAACATCCGCTCATACATGTACTGGAGATGGAAATGCGATGGTTCTTAGAGCAGGCTTACCTTTACAAGATATGGAATTCGTACAATTTCATCCGACTGGAATTTATGGAGTTGGATGTTTGATAACTGAAGGAGTTAGAGGAGAAGGTGGATTTCTAGTAAATGGCAAAGGTGAAAGATTTATGGAAAGATACGCACCTAATGCGAAAGACTTAGCTTCTAGAGACGTGGTAAGCAGATCAATGGAAATGGAAATCAACGAAGGTAGAGGTGCGGGAAAAGATAAAGATCATATAAATCTTCATTTAGATCACATAGATAAAAAAGTTATAGATGAGAGATTACCAGGTATTTCTGAGGCAGCAAAAACTTTTGCAAATGTTGATGTTAGCAAAGAGCCTATTCCAGTTGTTCCAACAGTTCATTACAACATGGGAGGAATTCCTACAAATTATAAGGCGGAGGTACTCACTTTGAACGGTTCAGAAAAAACTGTTCCTGGATTAATGGCTATAGGGGAAGCAGCTTGCGTCTCAGTTCACGGAGCTAATAGATTAGGATCAAACTCTTTAATCGATTTAGTAGTTTTTGGAAGGGCAGCTGCAAAAAGGGCAGCAGAATTAGTAAAGCCAGGAAGTCCGCATGAGGATGTTTCGAAATCAGAAACAGACAAATGCCTAGATAGATTTGATAAGATAAGAAACTCAGATGGATCTACAAAAACATCAGAACTTAGACTACAAATGCAGAAAACAATGCAATCAAAATGTGCTGTATTTAGAACAGAAAAAACTTTAAAAGAGGGTGTAGAGCAAATTAGGAAGCCTTATGATGGTATAAGTGATATTTCTGTAAAAGATAAATCTTTGCTATTCAACACAGATTTAGTCGAAACATTAGAATTTGATAACCTGATAAGCCAAGCGCTAACAACAATGGACTCTGCCTACAATAGAAAAGAGAGTAGAGGTGCTCACGCTAGAGAAGATTTTACCAAAAGAGATGATAAAAACTTTATGAAACACACCTTAGCATGGCAAAATGGAAAAAAAGTTGAAATCAAATATCGAGATGTTCATTCTAGAACCCTCACTAATGATGTTCAATATTTTCCACCAAAGGAGAGAGTTTATTAATAATGGCGCAATTTAGCCTACCGCAAAATTCTAAAATCGAGGTAGGAAATTATTTTAAAGACAAAACTAAATCAAAAAATCTAAGAAAAATAAATGTTTACAGGTGGGATCCTTCAACAGGAAAGAATCCAAGGATTGATACATATGAAGTCGATATGGATAATTGTGGACCAAAGGTTTTGGATATACTATTCAAAATAAAAAATGAAATAGATCCGTCTTTAACATTCAGAAGATCTTGTGCTCACGGCGTTTGCGGATCCTGTGCAATGAACATTGATGGAGTAAATGGCTTAGCTTGTATAAAATCTCATACAGATACAAGTGGGGATCTAAATATTTATCCTTTACCTCATTTAAAAGTAGTAAAAGATTTAATTGGAGATCTCACAACTTTGTACAAACAATATGAATCTATTCAGCCTTGGTTGAAAGTTGATCAAACTGGACAAGAGAAAACAGAACTTAAACAGTCACAGAAGGACAGAGAAAAATTAGATGGATATTATGAATGTATTTTATGTGCTTGTTGTTCTACGTCTTGCCCAAGTTATTGGTGGAATGGTGATAAATATTTAGGGCCGGCAGTTCTACTGCAAGCATATCGTTGGATAAATGATAGTAGAGATGGTGATAAAAAAGAAAGATTAAAGAAAGTCGCTGATGAATTAAAGCTATATAGATGTCATACTATAATGAATTGCACTAATTCATGTCCGAAAGGACTTAATCCTGCAAAAGCTATCGGATCTATCAAAAAAATGCTTGCAACAAGCTAAAAGCTTATTTATTCAATTACATCATGAATACAATACAGCATTTCGTTAATGGAAAAAAATTCTCTGGTGAATCCAAGAGAGTTGGTCAAGTCTTCAACCCAGCTACAGGTGAACAAAGTGCTGAGGTTAAATTAGCAACTACTAAAGATGTTAATGATGCTGTAGAAAATGCAAAGAGCGCCTTTGAAACTTGGTCTAATAAGCCCCCATTACAGAGAGCAAGAGTAATGTTTAAATTTAAAGAACTAATAGAAAAAAATTCTGATGAGCTTACAAAAATAATTGTTTCAGAACATGGAAAAGTTTACGAAGATGCAAAAGGATCGCTCACAAGAGGTCTCGAAGTAGTTGAATATGCATGTGGTATACCTCAAATGTTAAAGGGAGAGTTCACTGAAAATGTAGGTTCAAATGTTGACAGTTGGTCTATAAGACAACCTTTAGGAGTATGTGCTGGAATAACACCTTTTAATTTTCCAGCAATGGTGCCGATGTGGATGTTTCCTATGGCTATAGCTTGTGGGAACACTTTTGTTTTAAAACCCTCAGAAAAAGATCCGTCTTGTTCAATAAAATTAGCAGAGTTATTAAAAGAAGCTGGGCTACCCGATGGAGTTTTTAATGTAGTTAATGGAGACAAAGAAGCTGTAGATGCGTTAATAAATAATAAAGATGTTGTTGCAATGAGTTTTGTCGGATCCACACCGATTGCAAAGTATATTTATGAAGAGTGTGCAAAAAATGAAAAAAGAGTTCAAGCTCTTGGAGGGGCTAAAAATCATTGCGTTGTAATGCCAGATTGTGATTTAGATCAGGCTGTTAACGGTCTTATGGGTGCCGCTTATGGCTCGGCAGGAGAAAGATGTATGGCTCAGTCTGTTGCAGTTGCAGTTGGTGGTATAGGAGATAAACTTGTAGACTCATTAGCAAAAAAAGTTGAAACATTAAAAGTTGGTCCCGGTATGGATAAACAATCTGAAATGGGTCCCCTAGTAACAAAAGAGCATTTATCAAAAGTAAAAAGTTATGTTGATATTGGTGAGAAAGAGGGAGCTAAATTAGTTGTAGATGGCAGAAATTTTAAATTGCAAGGCTATGAGAATGGTTATTATATCGGCGGATGTTTATTTGATCATGTCAAAAAAAACATGAGGATTTATAAAGAAGAAATTTTTGGTCCAGTGTTATCAGTTGTAAGAGCTAAAGATTTTGATGAGGCTTTGCAATTAGTCAATGATCACGAATTTGGAAATGGTGTTAGTATATTTACTAGAGACGGTGACTCTGGCAGAACTTTTTCTAATAAAGCTAAGATAGGTATGGTGGGAATTAATATACCAATACCTGTCCCTATGGCTTTTCACAGTTTTGGAGGGTGGAAAAGATCTTTGTTTGGCGACCAACATATGCATGGCCCTGAAGGAGTAAGATTTTACACTAAACTAAAAACTATTACATCAAGATGGCCATCGGGACCAAGATCTGATCCAGAATTTGTGATGCCAACAATGAAATAAATTTAAAAAAATGAAAAAAAAAATTACTCTAATTGGTGCTGGACAAATTGGTGGAACTTTAGCTCACTTAATAGCATTAAAAGGATTGGCTGATGTGGTATTGTTTGATGTAGCTGCAGGTATCGCAAAGGGAAAAGCATTAGATATAGCACAATCATCGCCAGTTAATGGATTCAACGTAAGTTTGCTTGGTACAGATAATTATGCGGATACAAAAAATTCTGATGTAATAATTGTTACAGCGGGAGTTCCTAGAAAACCAGGTATGACTAGGGACGACTTACTTGGCATAAATCTTAAAATTATTAAACAAGTAGCAGAAGGGATAAAAACAACTTCTCCTAATGCATTTGTAATATGTATAACAAATCCATTAGATGTAATTGTTATGGCTTTACAGAAATATTCTGGGTTGCCAAAAAATAAAGTCGTTGGAATGGCAGGCATATTAGACTCATCTAGGTTCATCTACTTTTTGTCTGAAGAGTTAAGAGTTCCTGTTCAAAAAATTAAATCATTTGTTTTAGGTGGACATGGAGATAGTATGGTTGCAATGTTAGATTCAACTGAAGTAGATGGAAAAAAGATTAATGATTTAGTTACAGAAGGAAAGTTAAGTAAAAAAAAATTAGATGAAATAGTCGATAGAACTAAAAAAGGTGGAGCAGAAATTGTTAAATATTTAGAAAAAGGTTCAGCTTTTTACGCACCTGCAGCCTCTGGAATTGAAATGGCTGAAAGTTATTTAAAAGATCAAAAAAAACAACTTCCTTGCGCAGTTTATCTTGACGGTCAATATGGAGCTAAAGACATTTATGCGGGTGTGCCAGTAATTATTGGAAAAAATGGAGTTGAAAAAGTGATAGAAATTAAATTAAGTGACAGTGAAAAAAAAGATTTTGATAATTCTATTAAAAGTGTGCGAGAATTATTTGAAGCAGCAAAAAAAATAGACTCCGCGCTATAAATAAAAATTTATTTAATAGTTATGAAAAATTTTTGGTTTTCTTACCAAAACATTCTAAAAAGGGAAGTTTTCAAAAAAAAATATTTTTCATTTTTTCGTAAAATTTTCGGAGTCTTATATAAATTCTTCATTAGATATTTTCGACATAAATTTTCAATAAATTGTGTGAATATCGATCATATAACTAAAAAAAATTTATCAGAATTGAGCCTTGATGAATTATTTATCCACTTTAATTGTGATAAGGGTTCCTATTATTCTAGCGGTAAAGATAAAATATTCTCTCATAATTATTCTATCTTTTACGAAAAACATCTTAAACACTTAAAAGAAAAAAAGTTCACATTGTTGGAACTTGGTTCTCATGAAGGAAAAGGTTTAGCAAGTTTTTTTTATTATTTTCCTAATGTTCTTATGATAGGAGCAAATATTAATCCTTTTCAAATGAAATTTGAGTCAAAAAGAATTACAGAACTATTTGTTGATGTTTCCTCGAAAAAAATATTAAAAAATTTATCTAATCATATTGAAGGTGATTTAGATTTAATAATAGATGATGCAAGTCATAATTTGAGAGACATTATAATTGCTTTTTCAATATTATTTAAGAAATTGAAAAAAGGCGGAGTTTACGTAATTGAGGATCTTAATCAATTTGAAGCTTTCAAAGAGTTAAATCCTTATGATAATAAAGAAACAACTCCTTTACAATTATTGCTGAAGATTAAAAATAAAGAAAATTTTCACTCATCTTTTTTAAATGATGAAGAGAAAGAATATTTAATTAATAATATTCATAGTATCAATCTAGAAAAAGGTTCGATGATTATAAATAACTTGAATGTTTCAGATATAGCTTTTATACACAAAAAATAATGTTATCTAAAAATCTAGAAATACTTCAAATTTTTTTTTTAGTAACATTCTCTTTTTTTATCAATAAGTACTATGCAAACTTTGGTGTTGAACCAATGGATACTTTTGTTCTTTATAACGGTGGATATAAAGTACTAAACGGATTAATCCCTTTCGAAGACTATTGGCTTACTACAGGCCCCTTAATGGATTATTTAAATGCTTTTTTCTTTTTTATTGGTGGCGTGAGTTGGAATACTTATACAGTGCATTCATCTCTATTTAATGTGATTATAACTCTTGGCACATATCTTTTTTTAAAAAATTTAGGTCTTAATATTTTTTACTCAACATTTTACTCGTTAATGTTTGCAACATTAATGTACCCAGTTGTAGGAACCCCTTTTGTAGATCACCACGCTACAATTTTTTTATTATTAAGTTTTTATCTTTTTATAATTGGCATAAAAAAACAAAACTTTAAATTTTTTATCTATATACCACCAATCCTAACTTTAGCATTTTTATGTAAACAAACACCAACTTCTTATGGAGTAATTACGATCCTCATCTTAGGTTTAGCAGCTTTTATATTAAGTAAGAATAAAAAAGACATGTTCTTAAACACTTTAATAGGTCTAATAATAACTTTTTTTTTATTATTAATATTTTTTTTTTTTTCAAAAATAACTATTAATAATTTTTTTCAACAATATATAATTTATGGAAGTTCAATTGGCTCTTATAGATTGAGAGATTTTAATCTAGATCTGTTTGGTATACTTCACCAGTATAAATTTATTTTTATACCTCTTATAATTAGTGTTTTAATCTGCTTTAGCGGCCAACTCAAAAAAAATATAAATGAAATTTTAATCTTTAGCTCGATTATTTTTTTAACTCTTATTCTTTTATTTCATCAACTATTAACCTTGAATGAAAACTTTATTTTTTTTCTCATACCAATACTTACAGCTTTTAATCATTTTTATATTTCAAAATATTTTTCAAAAAAACAAATAATCAAATATTTTTTGATGATAATTTGTATTTTTTCTGTATTGAAATATCATGATAGATTTAATGAAAAAAGAAAGTTTCATTCTTTGGAATTTATAGATTTAAACTTGGCTATTGATGCAAAAATTATTGATAAAAGTTTAAGCGGATTAAAGTGGATCACTAAAGATTATAAAAAAAACCCATCACTTGAATTAAGTGAAATTAAAAAATCGATTTCAATTCTTTATGGAGAAAAAGATAAATATATGCTGATAACAAATTATTTGTTTTTGTCATCTATATTGAGAACTAATGATTATTCTCCCAATCAGTGGCATCATCCTGATGTTAGTTTTCCTATTAAAGGTAGAAAAGACTTCTTTATTTACAAAAAATTTTTTACTGACAAATTGTTAGAAAATAATATTCTGAAAATTTACACTGTAGGTAATGATTTGAAGATATATCTTTCATTATTGTATAAAGAGGAATGTTTTTCAAAAACCAAACTTGGAGATATAATTTTTAAGTATGAGATAAATAAAGACTGTAAGGATTTATATGAATTTAGCTAAACTTCTTGCAATATTTTTTTTTGATCTCATAGATATTTACTATCACCAAAAAAAAATAATAAAATATTTTTTAAGAAATAAAATTAATATCGAATTTTATTTTGATATCGGCTCTCATAATGGAACATATACTGATCTTTTTGTAAAAAATTTTAAAAACTTAAAAGTTTTAATGTTTGAGCCTCAAGATAAGATTTTTAGCTTTATAAAAAAAAAATATAAAAATAAACGTAATATTAAATGTTTTAACTTTGCAATCTCAGACAAACAGTCAAAGAAACTTTTATCTATTAATGAACACGACTTAACGTCTTCTTTTTCAACTTTTAATAAAAAAAATAACTATCTAAAAGCAAAGGCTTTTTTGTTTGGCAAAAGTTTCAGAAAGATGATTAATAAAAAAACTATTGTTAAAACATACACTTTAGACAACATTATTAAAAAAAATAAAATTTTTAAAATAGACTTAGTAAAAATTGATACAGAGGGTCACGAATTACAGGTGCTAAAAGGCATGAGTAAAAGTTTTAAAATGATAACTCATATCTTAGTTGAAATACATAATGATGAAATTTATCGAAACTATAAACCAAAAAAAGTTCATAATTTCTTGATTAGAAATAATTATGAGTTAAAAGATAAATTTAAATTTCCATTTACGACATGGGAAGATAGAATTTATACAAAAAAAGCTGAGTAATATGAATATACATGAGCACCAAGCAAAAGAAATCCTAAAAGAATTTGGAGCCCCGGTTTCAAAAGGAATAGTAATTTTTTCAATTAGTGAAATAAAAGAAAAAATAAAAAAACTTTCCGGAGATATATTTGTTTTAAAAGCACAAATCCACGCAGGTGGCAGGGGAAAAGCTGGTGGAGTAAAAATTGTAAATGGTCTAATAGAGCTAGAAAAAGAAGCAAAAAAAATGATGGGAAAAGTTTTGATAACCCATCAAACTGGTCCAGAAGGTAAAAAAGTTAAGAGATTATACATTGAGGAAGCTTCTGATATTTCTAAAGAATATTATTTATCTTGTTTAATTGATAGAGAAACATCAAAAATAGCTTTTATTAGTAGTACTGAAGGTGGTATGGACATTGAAAAAGTTGCATCTGAAACACCAAATAAAATAATTACAAATAAAATTGATTTAAAAGATGATGGTCCAAATAATGATGAAATTAATAAAATAATTTCAGTTTTTAAATTTAATGACAAACAAAAAGGTGTAGCTTTTAAACTTGTAAAATCACTCTATGATACAATTATAAAGAAAGATGCAAGTTTGATTGAGATAAATCCTTTAATAATTACTAAATCTGATGAATTGATTTGCCTTGATGCTAAAATGAACTTCGATGATAATGCAATCTTTCGAAGGCCAGATATATTAGAATTAAGAGATTTAAACGAGGAAGATCCAGCTGAAATTGAGGCAAGTAAGTATGATCTCGCATATATTAAACTTAACGGCTCAATAGGTTGTATGGTGAATGGCGCTGGTTTAGCCATGGCTACTATGGATATAATAAAGCTTTATGGACAAGAACCAGCTAATTTTTTAGATGTAGGGGGTGGCGCCTCTAAAGAAAAAGTTTCTGCCGCCTTTAAATTAATTTTATCAGATAAAAATGTTAAAGGTATTCTTATAAATATATTTGGAGGAATAATGAGATGTGATGTTCTTGCACAAGGAGTTGTTGATGCCGCTAAAGAAATTAATTTGTCGGTGCCCCTGGTTGTTAGATTGGCGGGAACAAATTTTAAAGAGGGAAAAAAAATATTAGATGATTCTAATTTGAAGATACTGTCAGCATCAGATTTGAATGATGCCGCAAAGAAAATTGTTGAGGCAATAAGATAATGCCAGTTTTAGTCGACAAAAAAACAAAAGTAATATGTCAAGGTTTTACTGGAACACATGGTACTTTCCATTCGGAACAAGCAATTAATTATGGAACAAACCTAGTTGGTGGAGTTACTCCCAAAAAAGGAGGCCAGAGACATTTAGGTTTACCAGTTTTCAATTCAGTCCAAGAAGCAAAAGAAAAAACGCAAGCCAATGCTACTATGATTTATGTTCCACCAAAATTTGCTGGCGATGCAATTATTGAGGCGATAGAGTCCAAAATAGAATTAATTGTTTGTATAACGGAAGGCATACCAATTTTAGATATGCTAAAGGTTAAAAAATCTTTGAGTAGAGGCTCTTCAAGATTGATCGGACCTAATTGTCCTGGAATTATAACTCCCGAAGAATGTAAAATTGGTATTATGCCAGGCAATATTCATAAAAAAGGAACTGTTGGTATTGTATCAAGATCAGGAACATTGACTTATGAAGCAGTAGCCCAGACAACAGCTATTGGTATGGGGCAATCAACTTGTATTGGTATTGGAGGTGATCCGATTAATGGAACAAATTTTATTGACTGTTTAGAACTTTTTTTAAAAGATAATGAAACAAAGTCAATCGTTATGATTGGTGAAATAGGCGGAACTGCTGAAGAAGAAGCTGCTGACTTTTTAAGGAGGGAAAAAATTAAGAAACCAATGGTAGGTTTTATAGCAGGATTAACCGCACCACCTGGAAGAAGAATGGGACATGCTGGAGCTATAATTTCTGGGGGTAAGGGAGGCGCAGAAGAAAAAATTGAAACTATGAAATCTGCAGGTATTACTATATCTAACTCACCCGCTGATATAGGAAAAACATTATTAAATAAACTAAATAGTTGATTTTTAATAATTTATGTTAAAATAAAATATCAATGTCTTCATCAGATAATAATATTACTTTTAAAAAAACCTCTTTTTTGTCAGGGATAAACTCCGAGTTCATAAATCAGTTTTATTCAGATTATTTAACTGACCCAAAATCTATTCCAAATAGCTGGAGTAAGTTTTTTGATGGTTTAAGCGAGGATGAAAAAATTATTTTAGAAGATTTAAATGGACCTAGTTGGTCACCTGAAAAAAAAATTCAAGGATCAAAATCTTATTTAATCGATAATGAAAAAAATAAAGAAGTTAACGAAGATTTTAACTTAAGTTCAGTAAAAGAAGCATCTAAGGACTCAGTTCGAGCAATTATGCTTATTAGGGCATATAGAATTCGAGGACATTTAATTGCAAATTTAGATCCGTTGTCAATTCAAAAAAAAGAGGAACATCCAGAACTAAAACCGGAAAGTTACGGATTTAAAAAGAAAGATTATAAAAGAAAAATATTTTTAGACGGTGTTTTAGGACTTCAGTATGCAGATTTGAATCAAATATTAGATATTTTAAAAAAAACATATTGTTCTGCAATTGGTTATGAATTTATGCATATGGGTGACCCAGAAGAGAAAGCTTGGATAAGAAATAGAATTGAAGGACCGGAAAAGGATATTGTATTTACTCATAATGGAAAAAAAGCAATATTAAATAAAATAATTCAAGCAGAGGGATTTGAAAAATACTTACACGTCAAATTTGTGGGCACTAAAAGATTTGGCCTAGATGGAGGAGAGTCATTAATCCCTGCATTAGAACAAATTATTAAAAGAGGTGGAAATCTTGGAGCCAAAGAAATAAAAATTGGTATGCCTCACAGAGGAAGACTTAACGTACTTGCAAATGTTATGGGAAAACCTTTCAGAGCAATATTTAGTGAATTCTTTGGTAAGTCAGTTAATGCAAGTAAAGATTTTGAAGGAGATGTAAAATATCATCTTGGAGCTTCTTCTAACAGAGAGTTTGATGGAAATTCTGTTCACATAAGTTTAACAGATAATCCCTCACATTTAGAAGCAGTCAATCCAGTTGTATTAGGTCAAGTAAGAGCAAAACAATTTTTTCACAAAGATAAAAATAGAAAAAAAGTTATCCCAGTTTTGATGCATGGAGACGCAGCATTTGCTGGACAGGGGATAGTGGCAGAGTGCTTTGCGATGTCAGGCTTACCCGGACATAATATTGGCGGAACAATTCATATAATTGTTAATAATCAGATAGGATTTACAACAGCACCTCGTTTCGCTCGTTCTTCTCCTTACCCTTCAGATGTAGCTAAAATTGCCCAAGCACCAATTTTTCATGTTAATGGAGATGATCCAGAAGCTGTTGTTCATTGTGCTAAGATTGCTACAGAGTACAGGCAAAAATTTAATCGTGATGTTGTGATTGATATGGTTTGTTACAGACGTTTTGGACACAATGAAGGTGATGAGCCTTCATTTACTCAACCGATTATGTACAAAAAGATCAAATCTCATCCTACTACACTTACTTTATATGGAAAAAGGCTTTCAGCTGAAGGTTTAACTTCTGATGAAAAACTACAAAAAGAAAAAGTTGAATTTAAAAAGTATTTAGAAAAAGAATTTAATATTTCAAAAAGCTATAAGTCAGAATTAAAGTGGTTTGATGGTGCTTGGTCGAGATTTAAACCAGGTCTTGGGAAAGATAAAAGGGGTGTGAGTGGTATTGAAAGAAGTAAATTGGAAAAAATAGGTAAAAAGATTTTTACTTTACCTACAAATTTTAATGCTCATAAAACACTTAAAAGAGTATTTGAGTTAAGAAAGGAAATGTTGAATGCAGGAAAACTTGATTGGTCCTCAGCTGAAAGTTTAGCAATAGGGACATTATTAACGGAGGGTTTTTCAGTAAGATTATCTGGACAGGACTCAGGTAGAGGAACATTTAGCCAGAGACACGCAATTTTAAGAAATCAAGAAAATCATGACAGATACATACCTGTAAATAATATTGAAAAAGGTCAAATGAAATTTGAAGTAATAGATAGTTTGTTATCTGAGCTTGCAGTTTTAGGATTTGAATTTGGATACTCATTATCTGAACCAGAAACATTAGTTTTATGGGAAGCTCAATTTGGAGATTTTGCAAATGGCGGTCAAGTTATAATAGACCAATTTATTACATCCTCAGAGTCTAAATGGGGAAGAGCTAGTGGTCTGGTCCTATTACTTCCGCATGGTTATGAGGGACAAGGACCTGAACATTCATCCGCAAGACTAGAACGATTCCTTCAACTTTGTGCTGGTGAAAACATACAAGTAGTTAATTGCACAACCCCATCTAACTATTTTCACGTCTTAAGAAGACAAATGCATAGAGAGTTCAGAAAACCATTGATAATAATGACACCGAAATCTTTATTGAGACATAAAAGATGTATTTCAAATATTTCAGAATTTACATCTAGAAGTTCATTTCACAGAGTTTTAGAGGACGACGCTTATAAAAAAGAAAACAAACTTATTTCTCTTAAAAAAGATAGTAAAATCAAAAAAGTAGTAATGTGTTCAGGAAAAATATACTATGATTTAGTAGAGGCAAGAGAAAAAAATAAAAAAGACAAAGTAATTTTTGTACGATTAGAGCAACTATATCCTTTTCCAGCAAAAACTTTAGCCAATGTTTTAAAAAGATATAAAAATGCAGAGTTTATTTGGTGTCAAGAAGAACCTAAAAATATGGGTGCATGGAATACTGTAAGAAATTATATTGAAAGAACCCTAGAAATAATAAATTTTAAAGATATCAACGTAAAATATGTAGGAAGAAAGGCTTCTTCTTCCACTGCGACTGGAAATGCTAATAAACATCTTGCACAACAAAAAGAAATATTAGAAAAGATACTAAAAGATTAAATGTCAGAAAAAATTACAGTTCCATCATTGGGTGAGTCAGTTACTGAAGCAACAGTTTCTAAGTGGTTAAAATCACAGGGCGATAAAGTAATCGCAGACGAACCAGTAGTTGAACTAGAGACAGATAAAGTAAATGTTGAGGTTCCAGCACCAATAAACGGATTTTTAGGAAGCATCGCCGTTAAAGAAGGAGAAACTGTAAACGTGGGTTCGTTATTAGGTACAATTAGCAATAATACCAAGCAAGAAAATATTCCAAAAGAAATTAAAACTTATAGCCCGCCCAAAAAAGATAAAAGTAAAAATATAAAACTATTTGAAGAAAAAAAAGAAAAAAAGATTTCAAAAAAAATCAACAAACCACAAATCGATGAACCTATTTTAAAATTGGATAACGAAAGTATAGAAACGGATGAAGAACCACTAATATTAGAGGAAGCACATCAAGAAGTAAAAGCAAAAAAAACCATTCCAGCAAAAAAAGAAACCCAGATTTCTCCGGCTGCTCGTAAAATGGCAAACGAAGCAAATGTAGATATAAATAAAATTGAAGGGACTGGAAAAAATGGATTGATTTTAAAAGAAGACATTATGAGTTTAATGGGTTCTAAACCTTCTCCAGCTGAAAGAAAAATAAAATATGGTCCAGAGGAAAGAGTTAGAATGACAAGATTGAGGTTAACGATTGCTAAAAGACTTAAAGAGGCCCAAGAAAATGCTGCAATGCTAACGACATTTAATGAAGTGGATATGAGCGAAGTGATATCAATGAGAAATCAATACAAAGATGAATTTTTAAAAAGTTATGGAGTAAAACTTGGGTTTATGTCTTTTTTTGTAAAAGCATGTGTAATAGGATTAAAAAATTTTCCTTCAATTAACGCAGAAATTCAAGGTGAGGAAATAGTTTACAAAAATTATTATAATATAAGCATTGCTGTAGGAACTGATAGAGGTTTGGTAGTTCCAGTTTTAAGACAAACAGATGAAATGTCTTTTGCTGATATTGAAAAAAATATTAGTGAACTCGGACAAAAAGCAAGAGATAGTAAGATTACTATAGAAGATTTACAAGGTGGTACATTCACAATTACTAATGGTGGAATTTATGGATCTATGTTATCTACGCCTATTTTAAATCCACCTCAATCTGCAGTGCTTGGAATGCATAATATTGTTCAAAGACCAATAGCTGTAAACAGCAATGTTGAAATAAGGCCTGTTATGTTTTTAGCTTTATCTTATGACCACAGAATAATTGACGGTAAAGAAGCAGTTTCTTTTTTAAAAATTATTAAAGAGTCTTTAGAACAACCCAAGAGATTATTTTTAGATATTTAAAATGAGTAATTTTGACTTAGTAGTAATTGGTGGAGGACCTGGAGGATATGTTTGTGCAATTCGGGCAGCACAGTTAGGGTTAAAAACTGCTTGTGTTGAGTCCAGAGGAGCACTAGGAGGTACTTGTTTAAATGTTGGATGTATTCCCTCAAAAAGTTTGTTAAATTTATCTGAAAATTTTCATAAGGCAAAAAAAGATTTTAATCAGCAGGGTATAGAGATCGAGGGCATCAAACTTAATATTGAAAAAATGATGTCTAATAAGAATAAATCAATTAAAGTTCTTACAAAAGGTGTTGAGTTTTTATTCAAAAAAAACAATGTTACATATATCAAAGGCAAAGGCGTTCTCTTTTCAAAAAATGATATAGTAGTTTATGAAAATAATAAAAAAAGTAATTATAAGGCAAAAAATATCGTAATTGCCACTGGTTCTGAAGTAGCATCTTTACCCGGTATAGATATTGATGAAAAAAATATTATTTCTTCCACTGGAGCACTATCACTTAAACAAGTCCCAAAAAAGTTAGCAATTATAGGTGGCGGATATATTGGTTTAGAAATGGGTTCAGTTTGGTCTAGACTAGGTTCTAAAGTTACAGTTTTTGAATACCTAGAATACATAACACCAGGTATGGATAGAGAAATATCTAATGAATTTAAAAAAATTCTAACAAAACAAGGCATCAATTTTAAAATGGGATCTAAAGTAAATTCATTAAAAAATAATGGCAATATTGTATCTATAAATTATACAGATATTAAAAATTCAAAAAATGAAAAAGATGAATTTGACAAAGTATTGGTTTCTGTTGGCCGAAAACCTTACACAGAAGGTTTAAATTTAACAAAATTAGGTGTCAAAAAAGATAACAAAGGGAGAATCGAAGTTAATGATAAGTTACAAACATCAGTGAAAAATATTTATGCTATAGGAGATGTAATTAAAGGACCTATGTTAGCGCATAAAGCTGAGGAAGAGGGAATTGCAGTTGCAGAAATTTTAGCTGGACAAGCAGGCCATGTAAATTATGATGTAATTCCAGGAGTTATTTATACTTCGCCAGAAGTTGCAACCGTCGGAAAGACTGAAGAACAATTAAAAGAAGAAAATAGATCTTATAAAGTAGGAAAATTCCCCTTTATGGCAAACTCTAGGGCGAAAGTTAATAATGAAACAGACGGTTTTGTAAAGATTCTGGCCGATGGTAAAACTGACAAGGTTTTGGGTGTACATATAATTGGCCCACATTGTGGAAATATGATTGCAGAAATGGCCTTAGCAATGGAATTTGGTGCAAGCGCTGAAGATATTGCAAGAACATGCCATGCTCATCCCACACACACTGAAGCAATAAAAGAAGCAGCTTTAGCTGTTGATAAAAGACCAATTCATTTTTAAAAAAAAAAAATTCTAATACTATTGATGCATGAAAGCACAAGTATTGTTGCCTAAGGTTTTTAATTTTCCATTTACTTACAATTCAAAAACCGAAACTAAAATTGGAAGTCTAGTGGAAGTACCATTCGGTTCTAAAAAGGAAATAGGTGTAATTTGGAAAAATAATTATTCAGAACCAAAAAATATTAAAATTAAAGATATTGCAAATAAGACAAACTACTCAATTAATAGAAAGTTGATTGATTTTATCGAATGGTTCGCATCGTATAATATGGTTCCTATTGGACTTGTTTTAAAAATGGTCATCGGAAATTCAGATAAATTTATTAAAAAAAATGACAAATTGGCAGTTGCAAAAAAAACAAAAAAAAAATTTTTCAAACTAAATCCTGAGCAGGCAGATGCACTTAAGTTTCTTGAAAAAATTGATAATAAATTTGACGTATCAGTTTTACAAGGTACAACTGGTTCAGGAAAAACTCTAGTTTATTTTGAGCGTATAAAAAAAATTATAGAAAAAAAAAATCAAGCATTAGTGCTTTTACCTGAAATATTTTTAACAAATGATTTTAAATCAAGATTTGAAGATTTTTTTGGTTTTCAACCTGCTATTTGGCATTCTAAGATAACACCAAAACAAAAAAGGATTATTTGGAAGGGCTTAATTAGTA
Organism: uncultured Pelagibacteraceae bacterium; assembly: GCA_902613545.1. Taxonomy (GTDB): domain Bacteria; phylum Pseudomonadota; class Alphaproteobacteria; order Pelagibacterales; family Pelagibacteraceae; genus Pelagilacustribacter. Next base: position 214,331 of record CACMHW010000001.1, on the reverse strand, counting down.
ATAAAATAAAAATATTAGTTGGAGCGAGGTCAGCTTTACTTTTGCCATTCAAAAAACTTGGAATTATAATCGTAGATGAAGAGCACGATGCATCTTACAAACAAGATGAAGGTGTTATCTATAATGCTAGAGATATGGCGATATCTAGAGCTTACTTTGAAAATATCCCTGTACATTTAGTTTCATCTATTCCTTCAATAGAAACATATAATAATATTAAGAATAAAAAATATAGACATATAAAGATTTTGAAAAGATTTAAGGATTACCCTCTACCCGAAACTAAAATAATTAACCTAAATTTGAATAAAATTAAAAATAAATTTATTGCGGAAGAAACTATTGATATTGTAAAAAAATTTTTAGATAGAGGTGATCAGGTTTTGTTTTTTATTAATAGAAGAGGATTTGCTCCATATTTGATATGCAAAAAATGTGGTTATAAGCATACATGTCCAAACTGTTCACTATATCTTACATTTCATAAATTTAAAAAAAGAGCAGTTTGCCATCATTGTTCTTTTGAAAAAAAAATCGAAGCAAAATGTAAAAAAAAAGATAATTGTGATTTTGTAATGTATGGTCCAGGTGTAGAAAAAATATTTGATGAAGTAAAAGAAATATTTCCTTCTTACAAGGCAAGTATTTTTTCAAGTGATTATTTAAAAACTAAAGAAAGAACAAAAAATCTTTTTAATGCAATTAATGAAAATAAAATAGATATTTTGGTAGGGACTCAAATGATTTCAAAAGGTTTCAATTTCCCAAAATTAAATTGTATCGTAGTAATAGATGCTGACTTTTCAGGAAGGGGTTACGATTTAAGGACAACAGAAAAAAATATTCAGTTATACCATCAGTTAAGTGGAAGAGCTGGTAGATTTAGCTCGAAGTCTTTAATAATATATCAAACACTCACTCCGCAAGATTTCACTCTTAATGAACTAATCAAAAATAAATTTGAAGATCTTTTGAAAAATGAGCTAGTACTTAGAGAAAAAAATAATCTACCTCCATTTATTAGACTTATTGCAATAATTATATCATCTAAAGATAGAAGTCTAAGCTTACAAGGAGCTAGAGAGATTAAATTGAAATTAAATCAAATAAATAATCTCGAAGTTCTAGGACCTGTAGACTCACCTTTGTTAAAGATTAAAAAAAATTTTAGATCAAGATTATTAATAAGGTTCAATAATCAGTCTATGTTGCAAAAAAAAATCACAAATGTACTAAATGGGCTAAAAATCTCACCAAAAATAAAACTTACAGTTGATGTTGATCCTATCAACTTTGCTTAATTTCAAAATTGGTAACTTGATCAAGTTATACTCTTATGGTACGACCTCTGCATATTTCACATTAAAATCTGACAATTAAAAAATGAGCTCAAATAAATCTTTCTCAACTGAAACTTCAGAAAGATATTCTCGTGCTTTATTTGAAGTTACAAAAGAATTCAACGAATTAGACAAAACGGAGAGCGATATAAAAAATTTCCAATCACTTATTAAAATAAGCCCAGAAGTTAAAAACTTTCTTAAAGACCCAACTCAAAGTATTGATCAGCAAAATAAGGTGATAAATATATTAGCTGAAAAATTTGATTTTTCCAAAAATTTAAAAAACTTTTTTTTATTACTTATAGAAAAAAGAAGAATTTTTTTTGTAGAAAAAATATTTGAAAGTTTTTTAAAGCTATGCTTAAAAAAGAGAGGTGAAATTAAAGCTTCGTTAATTTCATCAAAAGAACTATCCCAATCTGATCTCGATAAGATAAATAAAGAATTATCCCTATCAATGGGAGCAACATTAAAGTTTGATTATATCGTAGATAAAAATTTAATTGGAGGTTTAAAGCTTCAATTGGGAAGTTTTATGATTGATACATCTATTAAAAATAAGCTAAAAAAATATGAACAAGCAATGTTAGAAAATTAATATGACTATTAATCCTTCAGAAGTAACAAAACTATTAAAAGATCAAATAAAAAATTTTGGTGAGAAAGCAGAAGTATCAGAGATAGGAAAAGTTTTATCTGTTGGAGACGGTATTGCACGTGTTTATGGGTTAGATAATGTGCAAGCTGGTGAGATGGTAGAGTTTGAAGATGGATCAAAAGGAATGGCATTGAATTTAGAAAATGACAATGTTGGTGTTGTAATTTTTGGTGATGATAGAAATATAAAAGAGGGCGACACTATAAAACGAACTAATGCAATTGTAGATGTTCCAGTTGGTAAAGAGCTTCTTGGAAGAGTTGTGGATGGTTTAGGTGTTCCAATAGATGGCAAAGGTCCGCTCTCAGCGAAAACTAGAAAAAGAGTTGAAGTTAAAGCTCCAGGCATTATTCCAAGACAATCCGTAAACGAACCTATGCAGACAGGATTAAAATCAATAGACTCACTTATCCCTATTGGCAGAGGTCAAAGAGAATTAATAATCGGTGATAGACAAACTGGTAAAACAGCCGTGGCTATTGATGCAATTATTAATCAAAAAAAAATTAACGAGTCTTCAGATGAAAAGAAAAAATTATATTGCGTTTACGTTGCAATAGGTCAGAAACGATCCACAGTCGCTCAAATTACTAAAACATTGGAAGAAGCTGGAGCATTGAAATATACAACAATAGTTGCAGCTACAGCATCAGATTCTGCACCGTTACAATTTTTAGCTCCTTATACAGGTTGTACTATAGGCGAATTTTTTAGAGACAACGGTATGCATGCTTTAATTGTTTACGATGATTTATCAAAACAAGCTGTTGCGTACAGACAGATGTCTTTATTACTGAGAAGACCTCCAGGTAGAGAAGCTTATCCAGGTGACGTATTTTATCTACATAGTAGACTACTAGAGCGTGCTGCTAAATTAAATGAAAAGAGTGGAGGAGGATCTTTAACAGCTTTACCTATTATTGAAACTCAAGCTGGAGACGTGTCAGCATATATCCCTACTAATGTGATATCCATTACTGACGGGCAGATTTTTTTAGAAACAGAACTATTCAATCAAGGTATACGACCAGCTGTTAACGTAGGTTTATCTGTATCTAGAGTTGGGTCAGCAGCTCAAACAAAGGCTATGAAAAAAGTAGCAGGTTCGATAAAACTAGAACTAGCACAATATAGAGAAATGGCTGCTTTTGCTCAGTTTGGTTCTGATTTGGATGCATCAACGCAACAATTACTTAACAGAGGTGCAAAACTGACAGAGCTTTTAAAGCAAGATCAATATTCGCCTATGACAGTCGCAGAGCAAGTTATATCTGTATTTACTGGGGTAAAAGGTTATTTAGATGACGTTGACTTAAGCAAAATTAAAGATTTTGAGAAAGATATTGTTGAAAAAATAAAATCTAACAAACCTGAAATAATCGATGCGATTCAATCATCTGGAAAACTTGATGAAGATAATGAAAAAATTCTTTCTCAAGTTATATTAGAACACAAAAAAGGTAAAAGTTGATGCCAAGTTTAGACGATCTCAAAAAAAGAATAAAAAGTGTAAAATCTACTCAAAAAATTACAAAAGCGATGAAAATGGTAGCCGCGGCCAAACTAAGAAAGGCCCAGGAGAATGCTGAAAAAGGTCGACCATACAGCAAAAAAATGCAGAATATAATTCTTAACTTAACAAGATCCATTAGCGATCCAAAAAATGCTCCAAAACTTCTTGTTGGCACAGGAAATGATAAAACTTACCTTTGTGTTGTCTTAACTGCTGACAGAGGATTATGCGGCGGTTTTAATACAAATATTTGCAAACTCGCAAAAACTAATTTTAAGAAAATTCTAAATGAGCAAAAAAATTTAAAAATAATAACAGTTGGTTCTAAAGGTTTCGATCAGATTAAAAGAGAGTATGGTAAATTTGTAATTAAAAAATATAGTTTTAAAGAAAAAAAACAAATAACCTTTGAGGAAGCAGACACAGTAGGTAATGAAATCATAAGATTGTTTAATAAAAATGAATTTGATAAATGTATTTTGTTTTTTAACAATTTTAAAAATGTTATAACTCAAATTCCTCAAGCTCAACAAATTATACCTGCAGATAACAAATCTTCAGAAACAACAGAAGAAAATTCCTTACTTTATGAATTTGAACCTGATGAAGATGAAATACTTGAGGATCTGCTACCTAAAAATATCTCTACACAAGTTTTTAAAGCTTTTCTTGAAAATGCAGCAAGTGAGCAGGGTTCAAGAATGACTGCTATGGATAATGCGACAAGAAATGCTGGAGATTTAGTAGATAAGTTAACTATAAATTACAATAGAAGTAGACAAGCATCAATCACAAAAGAATTGATAGAAATTATTTCAGGGGCAGAGAGTTTATAATTATGAGTCAAAATGGAAAAATAACACAAATTATCGGCGCAGTGGTTGATGTAAATTTTGATGGAGATCTTCCAGAAATTTATACAGCTTTAGAAGCTAACAATGCTGGAAACAAGCTTGTGCTCGAGGTTGCTCAGCATCTTGGAGAAAATGACGTGAGAACAATTGCAATGGATGCTACCGAAGGATTAAAAAGGGGGGATATTGTATTAAATACTGGATCTCCAATCAGCGTTCCGGTAGGACCAGAAACTTTGGGAAGGATTATTAATGTTGTAGGTGAATCTATCGACGAAAAAGGAGATGTTAAAACAAAAGAGAGATGGCCAATTCATAGAGCTGCTCCTAAGTTTACAGACCAAGCAACAGAAACTGAGCAGTTAGTAACAGGTATTAAAGTAATCGATCTATTAGCTCCCTATGCAAAGGGTGGAAAAATTGGATTATTTGGTGGAGCTGGAGTTGGTAAAACAGTCACAATTATGGAATTAATCAACAACATTGCTAAGGCTCATGGTGGTTTTTCAGTTTTTGCAGGTGTTGGAGAAAGAACCAGAGAGGGAAATGATCTTTATCATGAAATGATTGAGTCTGGAGTTATTAAAACAGACGGCAAAGGTTCAAAAGCAGCATTAGTATATGGCCAAATGAATGAGCCTCCTGGAGCTAGAGCTCGTGTAGCTTTGACTGGACTTACAGTCGCAGAATATTTCAGAGACAAGGAGGGGCAAGACGTTCTTTTTTTCGTTGATAATATTTTTAGGTTTACTCAAGCGGGATCAGAAGTCTCAGCTTTATTGGGGAGAATACCATCAGCTGTAGGTTATCAACCAACACTAGCCACGGATATGGGAAACTTACAAGAAAGAATTACTTCAACAGACAAAGGATCTATCACATCGGTTCAAGCAATATATGTTCCGGCAGATGATTTGACTGATCCTGCGCCAGCAACTTCTTTTTCACACTTAGATGCAACTACAGTATTATCAAGACAAATTGCAGAAATTGGTATTTATCCAGCAGTAGATCCTTTAGACTCTACCTCTAGAATATTAGATCCAAGGGTTGTTGGGGACGAACATTATAGAGTTGCAAGAGATGTTCAAAGAATTTTGCAAGCATACAAATCTCTTCAAGATATAATTGCTATTCTTGGAATGGACGAGCTTTCTGAAGAGGATAAATTAACAGTTGCTAGAGCCAGAAAGATTCAAAGATTTTTATCTCAACCTTTTTTTGTTGCAGAAGTATTTACAGGTTCTCCAGGAAAACTGGTCGATCTCGAGTCTACAATAAAAGGATTTGATGCAATCTGTAAAGGTGAGTACGATCATCTACCAGAAGCAGCTTTTTATATGGTAGGTGGAATTGAGGAAGCAATTGAAAAAGCAGAGAAATTGGCTAAAGACAACAAATAATGTCAGACAAATTTACATTTGAAATAATTTCTCCTGATAAATCAATAATGAAAAAGGATACTACTGAAGTAATAATCCCTGCGTATGAGGGTGAAATGGGGATTTTAAAAGACCATATTCCTTTGATTACCTTTTTAAGACCAGGAAAAATCAAAATTAAAGATACAAATGAAGAATTTTTTGTTGAGGAAGGAATAGTGGAATTTGCAAACAACAATCTTTTAATCTTATCATCAACTGCAAAAAATATATCCGAAATAAATAAAGGATCGAAAGAAGCTCTTATTGCAAATGCTGAAAAGAGAATGAGAGAAAGTGAAATTACAGATAAAGAAAAATATTTGTTGTCCTATAAAATTAATACATTAAAAAATTTTAGCCTATAAATTCCTTTATATTCTTTAATAGTTTAATATACATTTCTTTTTTAAAATTTACGATTACCTCTGGTAGTTTGTCGGGCAATATCCATTTCCATTCAATAAATTCTGGATGTTGAGTATTTAAATTTATTTCTTTTTCATCTCCAGTAAATCTTGCAATAAACCACTTCTGTCTTTGTCCTCTAAATTTTCCTTTCCAAATAATACCAATTAAATTACTAGGAAGCTGATATTCAAAAAATCCATCAATTTCTTTCAATATTTTAATATTTTTAATACTTGTCTCCTCTAAAAGCTCTCTCTTCATGGCTGATATATAATCTTCACCATAGTCAATTCCACCCTGCGGCATTTGCCATTTATCTATTGGATTATCTTTTCTTTTTCCAACAAAAACCTCGTTTTTTTTGTTCAATATAATCACACCAACACCATGGCGCATAGGAAGCTTTATTTTACTCATGAAAGTTAAGAACTAAAAAGTTTTATAGCGTAGTTTAGTTGGTTGTCTCTATCGGAATTAATTAGAAAATCTTCACCTTCTTCTTCCACAAATATGTCAGGTGTAACACCAACCTCTGATATAGATTTACCAGATGGTAAGTAATATTTTGAGATAGTAAGTCTCATTCCTCCACCATTTTGTAAAGGTATTATTGATTGAACTGATCCTTTACCGTAAGAATTTTCACCAAGTATTATAGCCCTTTTATGATCTTTTAAAGCTCCAGCAAATATTTCAGAGGCAGAGGCTGATCCATTGTTGATCATAACAACAATTGGTTTACCTTTAATTGCGTCTCCTTTCCTTGCAAAAAATTTTCTAGTTTCTGAAATTTTTCTTCCTTTAGTGGAAACTATTTCTCCATCCTCTAGAAAAAAATCAGTTATATTTATTGCTTGAGTTAATAATCCACCCGGATTGTTCCTTAAATCAAACACATAACCTTTAATCTTAGTTTTTTTTTCAAATTCTTTCACAGATTTAAGAACTTGTTTATCACTGTTTTCGTTAAACGATTTAAGTCTTATGTAACCTAAATTTTTATCCTTGCCTAAGAGCTTAGCACTTACTGACTGTACCTCGATTATTTTTCTTATAATTTTGAATTCTAAAGGTTTTTTTACATTTTTACGTCTTATCGTAAGTTCAATTGAAGTTCCAACTGGACCTCTCATTAACTTTACAGCTTCCAGCAGAGATTTGCCTTGCACTTGTTTGTTTCCGATTTTTACAATGTAGTCTCCAGCTTTAATACCAGCTTTTGCTGCAGGAGTATCATCTATAGGAGAGATTACTTTCACCACTCCAGCCTCCATACCAATTTCTATTCCTAATCCGCCAAATTCACCTTTCGTATCAGTTTGCATTTCTTTAAAAAGTTCTGGGCTCATGTAAGCCGAGTAAGGATCTAAAGATTGGAGGACCCCATTAATGGCTGAGTCCATCATTTCAGCTTGATTTACATCATCAACATATTCTTTTTTAATATTTTCTAAGACTTCACCAAAAAGATCAATTTTTTCATAAAGATTATTTTTTGAATTTACTAAAGTAGAAGATAAATTGAAAAAAAAAACTAATAAAATTAAAAATTTTTTCATATCATGGCCTTTTCTTTTGGTATTTCCTCTGACCACATTTTTTCAAGATCATAAAATTTTCTTTTTTCTGGATGAAAAATATGCACAATTACATCATGTGCATCAACTAATTTCCAGTCGCTACTATCTTTTCCCTCAAGACGACAATTGTCTATTCCTAATTTTTTTAATTGTGCTACAAGAATTTCAGATAATGCCTGCAAATGCCTTGAAGATGTCCCGGAAGCTATAACCATATAATCTGCTATGTATGATTTATTTTTTAAGTCAATGCATGATATATTTTGAGCTTTATTATCATCTAATATTTTTTCAATATTATTTTTAATATCAGTAATTCCCATTAAATATTCTATTTTGTCTGCTTTCTTAATTGAGTTGATGATATATTTATTGGCTTATTTTTTATAAATGATATTCTTTTTTTTAATTTTTTAGCCACAGTTGATTTCATTCCCTTTCTATCATATCCTTTTCTGGAAAAAACAATTAATTTTACCAATTTTACTATCTTTTTCCAGCTTTTCCACTTGTGAAGTTGTATTAAATTATCAGAACCAATTATAAAATAGATATTTCTAATTCTCTTTTTTTTAATAAAGTAATTAATTACATCAATAATTCTAGAAGATTTAACAATGTTATCTAAATAAATTATATTAATTTTCTTATGAATTTTAGTAATTTTTTTTGCGTATTTAATTCTTTCATCTAGAGAATAAAAAGTTTTATTTTTGAAGGGATTTTTTTTTGTAATAACCCAGTAAATTTTTTTTAATTTAAATTTTTTAATAGCAATTTTTGATATAATCAAATGTCCTTTGTGTGCAGGATCAAAACTTCCACCTAATAAGCCAATGAATTTTTTTTGGGTACTTGCCATTAACTATGGTCTAACAATGCCTTTTCCAGAAACAAGATATTTATATGATGTTAATTGATTTATTCCTACAGGTCCTCTAGGCGGTAGTTTATTTGTAGAAATACCAATTTCTCCTCCAAAACCGAACTCTCCGCCGTCAGCAAATTGAGTTGAAACATTATGCATTGCTATGGAGCTGTTAACGCCATTTAAAAAAATCTCAGCACTTTTTTTGTTGCTAGTAATAATGCTATCGGTATGCATTGTGCCATATTTTAAAATATGCTCGACAGCACCATTAACATTTTTTACTGACTTGATTGAAATAATTGCATCCAGATATTCTGTTTTCCAATCTTTTTCTGCGGTTTTTTTCAATTTTCCTTTAAAAAGTTTATTAACTTTATTATCAGCTCTTACTTCACAGCCTGAATTCAAAAGAGCATTAATTATCTCTTTACCATGTGAGGTTAAAGCTTTTTCTTCGATCAGAAGGGTTTCAACTGCGCCACAAATACTTGTTCTTCTCATTTTTGCGTTAACAATTAAATCTTTGGCCATTTTTATATTTGCACTTTTATCAACATAAATGTGGCACAATCCTTCGAGATGGCCGATTACGTGCACATTAGAAAATTTTTGAACTTTCGCCACCAGTCCTTTTCCTCCTCTTGGAACAATTACATCAATATATGCACTCATTTTTGATAATAGCTGATTAACTATTCTTCTATTTTTATTTTCTATAAACTGAACACAATTTTGATTGATATTGTTTTTTCTTAAATTATCTCTGAATAAATTAGCTAATAATCTGTTTGAATTAAAAGCTTCCGATCCACCTCTCAAAATAGAACAATTACCTGATTTTAAACATAATGCAGCAACATCAGCAGTTACATTGGGTCTGCTTTCATATATCACACCTATAATGCCAATCGGAGTTGTTACCTTTTTTATTTTCAAATTATTTGGTCTATGCCATGTTTCTAAAATTCTTCCAACTGGATTTTGAAACTTTGCTATTTCATTTATTGAATGTCTAATACCCTCTATTCTTTTTTTATTTAAAATAAGTCTGTCAACTAAATGCTTTCTTTTGACATTTTTAACATCTTTTGAATTTTCTCTAATTATTTTACTAATATTTTTCAAAAGAGATTGATTGTAATTCTCTAAAACTTTTTTTATTTTTTTGTGTCTCACACCTTTTAAATCTTTAAAGGCTTTTTTTGCATTTATTCCTATTGTTTTTAAATAATCCATTTATAATAGTACCATATCATCTTTGTGAATTACCTCAGTTTTACTGAGATAACCAAGAATTGCCTCAATTTCTTTACTTTGCTTACCTTTAATTTTATCTATTTCAGTAGAACTGAAAGATGACAATCCTCGAGCCAGCTGAACATTATTTTGATCTAAAATTATTACATTTTCTCCCTTTTTAAAATTTCCATTAATCTTAGTGATACCGGCAGCGAGCAAACTTTTGCCATTTGATAAAGCTTTAGCTGCTCCACTGTCGATATATATAGTTCCATTGTAATTTAGAGAGCCAATGATCCATTTTTTTCTGGCATCTAAAGTAGAAATTTTTGGTAAGAAATGAGTATATTTTTTATTCTTGATCATATTCAAAATCGGGTTATTTATTTTTCCATTAGCAATAAACATATGACTACCTGAATTCATACAGATTTTAGCAGCATCTAACTTAGTAGCAATTCCCCCTGAGCCAAATTTATTCTTTCTATTATCTATAAGCGATTTGATTTTCTCATTAATTGAAGAGACCTCTCTAATAATTTTTTTACCTTTTGATTTATCATAGAGTCCATCAACGTCAGAAAACAATATCAGCATGTCAGCTCCAATAATTTGTGCTACTCTTGCTGCTAATCTATCATTGTCTCCATATTTTATTTCACTTGTGGCTGTAGAGTCATTTTCATTTACTACAGGTATAGCTTTAATTTTAAATAGATTATCAAAAGTTCTTCTAACATTTATAGCTCTCCTTCTTTGTTCTGTATCATCTGGACTTATTAAGATCTGGCCAGTTTTAATCTTATATTTATCAAACAGTTTCTGAAATTCTCCTGCTAAATGAATTTGCCCAACAGCCGCAATAGCTTGACTCATTTCCAGTTTAATTTTCCCTTTTTTAATTTTTAGATATTTTTGTCCAAGAGCGATTGCTCCTGAAGAAACAATTACAAAATTTTTTCCTTTTCCGTATTTTTTTATATCTTTAATAAGAGATGTTACCCACTTTTTTTTGAAAACACCTTTACTGTCGACTACAGTGGAAGATCCGAGCTTTAAAACAATTTTATTTACATTTTTAATTAACATATTTGGCTAATAATTTTTTTATTTTTTGGATGTCTTCATTAGAATAAACAGAAACTATTTCATATTTAATTTTTACTTTTTTTTTAAACTCCTTTAATTTTTTTTTTATCTCATTATCATCTAACAAATCTGACTTATTAAAAAAAATAATCTCTTTTTTTTTTATTAAATTTTTATCATAATTAGATAGTTCTAATTTAATTTTTTTGTAAGAATTAAACAAATTGTCCTCTGATAGGTCTATCAAGTGAAGTAAAATTTTGCATCTTTCTATGTGTCTTAAGAATTTATCCCCAAGGCCAACACCTTTGTGTGCGCCTTCCACTAAACCAGGTATATCAGCTAAGGTAATTTCTTTACCCGCATAGTAAGATACTCCTAAGTTCGGATTAACTGTTGTAAATGGATAATTTGCTATTTTCGGCTTAGCTCTTGTTAATGCTGCAAGTAAACTAGATTTACCAGCGTTTGGTTTACCTATAATTCCAATATCTGCGATTACTTTTAATTGCAGCCAAATCCAAAATTCTTCTCCAAGTTTTCCATTTGTTTTTTTTCTTGGTGCTCTATTTGTTGAGCTTTTAAATCTTACATTTCCAAGACCACCTTTACCGCCCGATGCCACAAGATATTTTTCCTTATTTTTGGTAAAATCATAAATTAAAGTATTGTTATCTTCTTCATATACTTGTGTGCCCAATGGAACTTTTAAAATCAAATCTTCTCCATTTGCTCCAGTTTTATTTCTTTTGCTTCCAGGTTTCCCATGTTCAGCTTTAAAATGTTGTGCATATCTGAAGTCAATTAATGTATTAAGATTTCTATCAGATTGAACAATAATAGATCCACCATCTCCGCCATCACCACCATCCGGCCCACCATACTCTACAAACTTTTCTCTTCTAAAGCTTGCAGATCCTGACCCGCCATTTCCAGCTTTAATATAAATCTTTGCTTGATCTAAAAATTTCATACCTTTTATAATACAAATAACTTAAGTTATTTATATAGATTTAGTTGGGGATTACAGAAACAAAAGTTCTGTTTAATTTGGATTTTTTGAATTTTACTTTTCCTTTGACCAAAGAAAAAATTGAATGGTCTTTACCAATGCCAACATTTTCACCAGGGTGGATTTTAGTTCCTCTTTGTCTAACTATAATATTTCCAGGTATTACAATTTGTTCGCCGTATTTTTTAACACCAAGGCGTCTGCCCTTACTATCTCGGCCGTTCTTCGATGATCCACCTGCTTTTTTTGTTGCCATTTATTTTCCTATTTCTTTGCTTCTTTTTTTATAACTTTTTTTTCCTCTTTTACAATTTTCTTTTTTTCTACTATTTTAGCTTCACTTACAACTTTACCACCTTTTGCTAAAATTTTTGTAATTTGTATCTTAGAATGACGTTGTCTATGACCATTTTTCTTTCTTGAGTGTTTTCTTCTTCTTTTGTGAAATACTAATACAGTTCGATCTTTAACAGTGTCTAAAAGTTTAGCTTCTACCATAGCACCCTCAACTTTTGGACTTCCAACTTCTGTGCTTTTGTCGTCGTTTAAAAGTAAGACATTATCAAATTTAATAGTTTCACCAACTTTAAAATTAAGTTTTTCAATCTCTAATATTTTACTTGCAGATACTTTGTATTGTTTTCCGCCTGTTTCAATTATAGCAAATGACATAAAATCTTTTTTTTTTAATTTTACGCAATATAGCCTTAAGTGCTAGCAAGTCAAGATTATTGAAGTTAAAAAGAGTCCTTTAAATCTCGTAATTTTGAAAAAACTTCAACTTCAGAAGAATCTTTAAGGCCCAAAGCAAGCTTAATTTCGGGATCATTACACCTTAAAAAAATATTTGTTTTAATTTCTTGTCCTAAAATTGATGGTATAGTTGGGAGATTTGAATTTAATTTTTTTTGAATATCAATTTCTTTTTCTTTTAAAAAGGTATTTTTAGGATCGTAAGTTAAACAGAAATTTAAGTTTGATTTTGTGTATTCGTGTCCACAATAGATTTTTGTATCAGGTGGAAGGTTTTTAATTTTATTTAAAGAATAATACATTTCTTCATGAGTTCCTTCAAAAACTCTGCCACAACCTAATGAAAATAATGTATCTCCGGTAAAAGCAATTTTTTCTTTAGTAAAGAAAAAAGCAATATGACCTTTTGTATGACCTGGAATAAAAATTACCTCAAATTCCAGATTACCAATTTTTTGTTTTTGATTTTCATCTAACAAGACATCTATACCAGGTATTCGCTTCTTATCTTGACCAAAACCTAAAATTTTTGAATTATACTTTTTTTTAAGCTCTAGATTTCCATTAACATGATCAGCATGATGATGCGTATTTAAAATAAAATCTAATTTATTATATTTTGTAATAATTTTATCACATGTTTTGAATTCTGATGGATCTATAATTGCAACAGTATTAGTTTCTTCATCATGAATTAAATAACTGTAATTATCGCTCAAACAAGAAATTATCTCTATTTTCATTTTATCCAATTAAGAAAATACCTAGTTTTGAAAAAAGATTTTTGATTTCCAAATTTCCCTTTTTAATCAATGAAATTTTATCCTCATTTACTCCAACGACTTTTTTTATAATTATTTTTTTTTCATCACAAAAATTAAATAAATCTTTTATAGTACACATATGTAAATTTGGTGTATTATACCAAGTGTTTGGTAAAGTCTTTGTAACTGGCATCTTACCAAAAAATAAAAGTTTTGTTCTTACCTTCCAATACCCAAAATTTGGAATAGAAATAATTACAGATTTACCAATTCTTAAAAGATCTCTTAAGACTTTCTCAGGTTCGTAAAAAGCTTGAAGGGTCTGACTTAAAATTACGAAGTCAAAGGATTGATCTGGAAATTGATGAAGCTCAGTTTCAGCATTACCTTGTATTACTGGTAATCCTTTACGAATACATTGTTGTACATTACTTTGATTTAACTCCAATCCTCTTACATTTATATTTTTATCTTTTCTAAGAAGACTCATCAATGATCCATCTCCACAACCTACGTCTAGGACACGTGTGTTGCTTGGTAATAAGTCTGCAATTACTTTAAATTCTTTTTTCATTTTTAAATTTTTCGTAAATGGAGTCTATAAAACCTTTCAAAGTTTTTAGAAATTCGGGTTCATCCAGTAAAAATGAGTCATGCCCTTTGTCTGTAACAATTTCTGAATATGAAACATCAGCTCCAGATGCGTTTAGTGCAATTACTATGTCTTTATTATCTTTTGTTGTGTATAACCAATCAGAAGAAAAAGATATTATCAAAAACTTTGTTTCTTGATTTTTAAATGCTTCTATAAGGCCGCCTTTAAACTGTTTTGATAGATCAAAATAATCCATTGCTCTTGTAATATAAAGAACTGAGTTTGCATCAAACCTTTCAACAAATGCATAACCTTGATGTCTTAAGTAACTTTCTACTTGAAAATCTGCATTAAAACTAAATTCATAGTCAGCTTTCTCTTGTAATTTTCTTCCAAATTTTTCCTGCATTCCCTTTTCAGATAGATAACTTATATGTCCAACCATTCTTGCAACAGCCAAACCATTTTTTGGTTGAAGGTTTTTCAAAACATATTTTCCATTCTCCCACACCGGATCAGCCATAATTGCTTGGCGCGCTAACTCATTTAAAGCAATATTCTGTGCACTATGACTTGAGCTGCAGGCTATTGGAATAGCAGAAAAAGTTTTATCTGGAAAAGTTGCACAAAACTGCAATAGTTGCATTCCACCCATAGAACCACCAGTTGCACATAAAAGTTTTTTAATTCCAAGATGATCAAGTAAAGACTCTTGAGCTCTTACCATATCCTTAATTGTAATAACCGGGAAATCTAGTCCATATGGTTGATTTGTTTCAGGGTTAATATTTCGTGGACCTAAAGAACCCATACATCCGCCAATGACATTTGCGCAAATAACAAAATATTTGTTAGTGTCTATAGCTTTACCTGGTCCTACTGCAGTGATCCACCAACCTTCTTTATTAGTTATTGGATTAATACCAGTAACATACTGATCACCAGTTAAAGCATGAAAAACAAGAATAGCATTATCCTTATTCTTGTTTAATTTTCCATAAGTTTCATAAGCTAAAGGAAAATTACTAATAGTTTTTCCACAATCCAATTTGAGTGGTTTTTTTACATCTAGTTTCTTTATATTCTCAAGTTTTATATTCATCCAAAAAAAAAGCCCAGCTAAACTGGGCATCCCCTTTTTAGCTACATTTATCACGCGCTTGCAATACGGTTAAATCAGCGCGATTAATGTTTACTAAATCATCACAAACTTGTCAATTTTATATACGATAAAGAGCTATAGAAAAACTTAAACAATTTAGATAATACATTAAATAAATGAGATTTCCGAAACCAAATAATATTGTTGCAGAGAAATATGTAGCTGGAATGAGTTTATTTAAGAGTAAATTAGCAAAAATTAAATTATCAGCTAATGAGTCTGCTCTTGGCCCTAGCCCTAAAGCAAAAAAACAATACTTAGAAGTTTCAAAAAATTTTGCAAGATACCCTGACTCTGACGGAACCTTTTTAAGAAATACTTTAGCTAATAAATTTAAGATTGATAAAAATAGAATAATCCTAGGATCAGGTTCTGATCAAATATTTGAACTAATATGTAAATCGTTCTTAAAAAAAGGAGACGAAGTTATAGTTCCAAAGTTTAGTTTTATAATTTACAGAATTTACAGCAGAATGAATGGAGCAAAAGTTATTTATTCAAAGGAGGATAATTTTACTGTTTCAATTAAAGATATACTAAAAAAAGTTACAGGGAGAACCAAAATAGTTTTCTTAGCTAATCCAAATAACCCAACTGGAACATATATTTCAAAAAAAAAATTGCTCTTTTTAAGAAAAAAATTGAGAAGCAATATTCTATTGGTAGTTGATGATGCTTATTTTGAGTATGTAAAACAAAAAGATTATCTGTCTGGTTTAAGAACTTTTACAAATTTTAAAAATGTGATTATGACAAGAACCTTTTCAAAAATATATGGTTTAGCAGGACTTAGAGTTGGTTGGGGATATGGGTCAAAAGAAATTATTTCTGCATTAAACAAGGTTAAGCCACCTTTCAATGTGAGTAGACCAGCCTTATTTGCGGCTTCTGCTGCAGTAAAAGACAGCGCATGGCTTAATAAAGAAATTAAACATGTAAATAAATGGAGTAAAAAAATGTTTTCTGAGTTTAAAAAAATGAGAATAGAAACAAATTACAGTTTTACTAATTTCTTATTGGTGAAATTCGATAAAGTGAAATTAAACTCTGCTAAAGTTTTTAAATTACTTGCAAAATCTGGAATATTAGTTCGTAAAATGGATGTTTACGGAATTAAAAATTCTTTACGTATAACTATTGGGACATCGTCAGAGAATATAGTGTTAATTAAAAAAATGAGAAAGATTTTAAATGTTCGGTAAGTTAAGCATAATAGGTTGTGGATTGATTGGTTCTTCAATTCTGAGAGCAGCACAGGAAAAAAAATTAGCATCAAAAATAAGTGTTAACGACAATTCAAATCGAGTCATGGAATATTTAAAAAAAAATTTTTCAGTCGATATTTGTTCTAATGTGTCAGAGGCTGTAAAAGATGCAGATTTAATAATTATTTCTGCACCATTAAGTAGTTACAAAGAAATTTTGCTTTCGATAAAGTCAAATTTGAAAGAAGGTTCTATTTTAACTGATACTGGTTCAACTAAAAAAGAGGTCAATAAAATTGTTAACAATCTAGGACTTAAAAATATTAGTTGGATAGCTTCACACCCAATAGCCGGAACAGAGCACAGCGGTCCAGATGCGGGATTTTCAAGCTTATTTGAAAATAGATGGTGCATTCTTTCAGCTGCCAATCAAGTTGCTAAAGATAAAATAGATAATCTTAAAAAATTTTGGTCTAAACTAGGTAGTAAGGTTAAGATCATGTCATTTGAAGACCACGACTATGTATTGTCTTTAACAAGTCACCTTCCACACGCAGTAGCTTATAGTATTGTAAGAACGGCAATAAACAATGAAGATAAATTTAAAAACGATGTGATTCAATATAGTGCGGGTGGACTAAGAGATTTTACCAGGATTGCCGCCTCAGACCCTTTGATGTGGAAAGATATTTTTTTTGATAATAGTGATAACATTTTAAAAGTTTTAGATAACTATTCCAAAAATCTTAATGAAATCAAAAGCGCCATCAAAAATAAAGACAGTAAAAAACTTTTGGAAATATTTTCATCAACCAAAAAAGTGAGAAAAGAAATTATTGAAGCAGGGCAAGATACAGCGAAGCCAGACTTTGGAAGAAAATAATTAATAATATTTCTTTATTTCAGTATAAATCTTATTTTCAATTTCTTTTGTAAACTCATCATTGTCTTTACCGGGCATAATAGGATCTAGAAATGAAATATGAATATCTCCTGAGAATTTCATAAAACTATTTTTTGGCCAGACTTTTCCTGTATTTAATGCGACTGGAATACAAGGTAAATTTAATGTTTTATAAATTCGACCAACTCCTTTTTTAAAGGGAGGCTGTTCATCTAATTTTACTCGAGTCCCTTGAGGGAATATTAAAAGTGGTCTTTTATTTTTCTCTAATTTTTCCTTTACTTTATCAAAAAAATTTAAGTTTTCTTTAGTAGTAGTTTCTCTTATGATTGCAATAGAACCAATTTTTTGTAAATACCAACCAAACAATGGAATGTTTAAAAGTTCTTTTTTTAAAATAAAAATTGGACCATTTAGCGGAATTTGTAAAGCAAAAGTTTCAAACATTGATTGATGGGCAGAGGCAACAAAAAATTGATCTACTTTTTTTAAGTTTTCTTCTCCATGAAAAATTACTTTAGTATTCATTACAAGTTTTAAAATTAAAACGATGTATTTTGCTGATAACCTTCCGAAAAAAATCGTAAATTTATCAGGAAGAATTAATGTTGGTATGGCTAATATGAAAATTAGAATAAGTCCAAAATATAGGAAGAAATTAAAAATTAAGGATTTAATAAATTGCATTAAGAATTTATCAATTTTAGTAAATTTTGTTTTCTTCTTATATATTTAAATTTATTTTTATTGATTAAAATTTCAGCGATCAAAGGTCTAGTATTGTAATTTGATGACAATGATGAGCCGTATGCACCAACATTTGTAATTGCTACAAAGTCATTTTCAATCAATTTTTGATATTTTCTATAAACTCCAAATTTACAAGTGCTTTCACAAATTGGACCTACAAATTCTATTGTATTTTTCATTTTAGATGAATTTTTAGTTATAGGAATAATTTTATGGAATGCATCATATAAAGCTGGTCGCATAAAATCGTTCATGCCTGCATCTAAAATTATAAAGTTTTTATTGAGCCCTTTTTTTATAAATTGAACTTTGCTAACAAGCAAACCTGTGTTTCCAATTATGGATCGACCTGGCTCAAAAATAATTTTACATTTATTTTTCGTTGCAAAATTATTTACTAATTTTGCATAGTTATTAAGATTGATTGGCTTTTCACTGTCAATATAATTAATTCCGAAACCTCCGCCTAAATCGACATATTTTAAATTTAACTTTAATTCTTTAATTAATTTATTCATTACATTAAGCGTTTTTTTGAAAGGTCCATCATTTAAAATTTGGCTACCTATATGAACACTTAGCGCTTCAAGGTTGATATTTTTGAATTTATTTATCTCTTTGAGAAAAGACTTAAAATTTTTTATTGATAAACCAAACTTGTTATCTGCTTTACCTGTAGAAATATTTTTATGTGTTTTTGCGTCAACATTTGGATTTAACCTGAAGCCAATAGAAACTTTTTTTCTCAATTTTTTTGCTAATGAGTTGACTAACTTTGCTTCACTTTCAGACTCGCAGTTGATCAACAAAATTTTTTTGTTTATTGCAATTTTTAACTCATCCTCAGACTTACCAACCCCCGAAAAAACAATTTTTTTTGGTTTTATACCTGCTTTAAGCGCTTTTAATAGCTCTCCGCCAGATACAACATCAGCTCCAGCACCAAGTTTACCCAAAATTCTTAAAATATTCGTATTGCTATTTGATTTTGCTGCAAAACATATCAAAGGATTAGTTTTTTTAAATGTTTTTACAAAATTTAAATAATTAGAAATTATTTGATTTTCAGAATAAATATAAAAAGGAGTTTTATTTTTCTTTAAAAAATTTTGGATAGATACTCGCTCCAGAAATAAATTTTTACCTACATATCTTAAATTTTGCATAAGATTATAAAATTATTTTTATATGATTAAATTTTCCTTGATATTTTGGCTCTGATTTTTTTCCACATCCAGATAGTGTTAAAATTATTATACAAATTAATACTAATATTTTCATTTTACTTCCTTTTTGTATTTTTTAATCATTGCTTTAACATTTGTAGCAGAAGTTCCTCCATAGGATTTTTTTGAGTTCATTGAATTATTAACATCAAATATTTTTAGTACATTTTTATCTAAATTTTTGTAAACTTTCATTATTTCTTGTAAAGATAACTCAGATAACAATTTATTTTTCTTCTCTGCATAATTCACCAATTTTGCTGCAACCGCATAAGACTCTCTAAAAGTGAGCTCTTTTTCCTTAACTAAGTAATCAGCAAAATCAGTAGCCGTTGTAAAACCTTCATTAGCCATTTTTAGCATATTTTTTTTACTCGGCTTTATTGAATTCACTAACTCAAGACTTAAAACCAATGAGTTATTTAAAGTATCAAATCCATCAAAGACAAGTTTTTTATCATCCTGAAGATCTTTAAAATAAGACATTGGAAGTCCCTTCATTATAGTAAGCATCGAATTTAAATTGCCATAGTTCAAACCAACTCTACCTCTGATTAATTCAGCAGGGTCAGGATTTTTCTTTTGTGGCATTATCGATGAACCAGTCAACATACTGTCATCAAATGAAATTAAATTAAATGCATTTGAATTAAAAATTATAAAATCTTCAGCTAATCTAGATAAATGCATTGCACATAAAGCAGAGGCATATAAAAAATCTACTGCAAAGTCTCTGTCTGCAACAGAGTCTATTGAATTATCAGTTGGTTTCTTAAAACCAAGTTGTCTTGAAGTATAATTTCTATCTATTTTATAAGAAGTTCCAGCTAGTGCAGCTGAACCTAATGGGCACTCATCTAAAAGTTTTATATTATTTTCGAATCTTTTTTTATCTCTTTTAAACATTTCAAAGTAAGACAGAAGATAATGTGCAAATGAAATAGGTTGAGCATTCTTAAGATGTGTTAAGCCAGGCATAACAGTATTAATATTTTTCTCTGCTTTTTTGATTAAAATTTTCATTAAAGAGTTAATGTTAGCTATAGTTTCTTTTGATGATTTTTTAATCCATAATTTGAAATCTGTAACAACTTGATCATTTCTTGATCTAGCTGTGTGCAAAAAGCCTGCTGAAGGACCAATTAATTCAAATAATTTTTTTTCTATATTCAAATGTATATCCTCAAATTTTTCTTGAAATTTAAACTTTCCCTTATCAATCTGTGATTTAATTTTTTTAAGACCATTGATAATTTTAGATCCTTCTTTTTTGCCAATAATCTTTTGTTTAACGAGCATTTTTGTATGAACAATGGACGCAGCTATATCTTGCTCATAAAGTCTTTTATCTACACTTATAGATGAGCCTACTTTTTGAAAAGAAAGTGATGTCTTTCCCTTTAGTCTATTCGCCCAAACAGTTTTATTTTTCATTTTACTATGTTATCTACAATTTAAATTAATATGAAAATTAGTAAATCTTTTAAAATCTATATTCACATAATAGTTTTATCTCTTGTTGGCCAAAATCTTACTGGAGCAGAAGATTTTTCAAAAAATGTTATTATTCATGAAAAACCTCAAATTATCAGCGAACTCAAATTTAAAGACTCAAATCTTCAAGACGTTGATTTAATCAACAAAAGAGGCAAGATCATGATAATAAATTTTTGGGCTACATGGTGTGCACCGTGTCGAAAAGAAATGCCATCTTTAGAAAAACTAGGCACTAAGTTACCAGAAATTGATATTTTTGCAGTAAATATGGAAAAACCAAATAATATAAAAGTAGATAAATTTTTTAAAGATATAGGAGTAAAAGATCTAAAAACTTACTACGATCCTGAATTGAGATTAGTCAAAGAGTTCAAATTAAGAGGGTTACCTACAAGCATCTTAATTAATAAAGAAGGTAAAGAATTCGGAAAAGTGATCGGTGAAATCGATTTTGCTAGCGAGGAATTTATTAAACTTTTAAGAAAATATATTTAGTCCTTAAAAAAATAGGCAAGTAAAACCAAAACAATAATTGCAATAAATTGTAACAATACTCTTAACTGCATAAGTTTATTTGAATATTTTTTACTAGTACTTCCACCTTTAAATAAAGTATAAATACCCATTATTAAAACTATTGCAACAGCACCTAATAAAGTGAAACCTATAAAGTTAAATAAAAATTCTGACATTGGTATTTTATCTATATGACCTTTTCATTAAATACAATTATTTTAGAGCCGCTTTCTAAAGAAAAACCAAAGAATGCAGTAATTCTTTGCCACGGTTATGGTGGAGATGGAAAAGATATTTCAATTTTAGCCAGTTATTGGAGAGCACACCTGGCAGACACTATTATAATTTGCCCAGATGCACCTGAAAAATGTGCAGCAAGTCCAACAGGTTTTCAATGGTTCGACTTAATGGATCAAACTCCTGAGCAGATTTTATCAAAATCTTTTGTAGCTGAGAATAAACTTAATAAATTAATAGATGAAGTTAAGGAAAAATATAATTTAAAAGCTAATGATATTATTATTGGAGGCTTTAGTCAGGGTTGTATGATAACTTTACAAACTGGAATAAAGAGAAAAGACACTGTAAATTCTATAGTTGGATATTCTGGGAGAATTATAAGTACAGAACATTTATCTAAAAATATAGTTTCTAGACCTAATATTATCTTAATGCATGGAGATCTTGACCAAGTTGTTCCTATAGAATCACTACTTGAAGCTAAAGAATTTTTTGGAAAAAATAATTACGAAATTGAAACAAAAATATTTAAACACTGTGAACATCGTATACCTACTGAAGGGTCAAGTTTGGGTCTTCAATTCATTAAAAAACATTTTGATTTATAACTATTTTACCTGGTACATAATTATAACTTGATAAAATTTTTCTTATCAGTTAGCTTTAAGCATGATTATTTCTTCTGCAGATAAAGTTCCTTTAGAAAAGTGTCCAGCATTAGTTCTAAATGCTGATTTTAGACCTTTGAGTTATTATCCGCTTTCTATTTGGTGTTGGCAAGATGCAGTTAAATCAGTTTTCTTGGATAGAGTAAGTATCGTTTCAAATTACAAACGAAAAATTCGAAGTCCTTCTTTTGAGATGAATCTACCAAGTGTAATAGCTTTAAAAAATTTTATTCAACCATCAAAAAATCCAAACTTCACAAGATTCAATGTTTTTTTGAGAGACAAGTTTACTTGCCAATATTGTGGAGATAAAAAAGATTTAACTTTTGATCACCTTCTTCCAAAATCCAAAGGCGGTCTAACTGATTGGAATAATGTAGTTACAGCCTGCTCAAGTTGCAATGTAAAAAAAGGGGGTAAGCTTTATAGAGATTGTGATTTGAAATTAGCCAACAAACCTTACGCTCCTACTGTTGAAGACCTGCACAGAAACGGTAGAAATTTTCCACCTAATTTTTTACATGAAAGTTGGATGGATTATCTATACTGGGATATCGAATTAGAACCGTAATTAAATTTTTTCAGAAATTGTAATAGCTATTCTTGATGAGGTTTTTATGACTTTATCCAATACTCCAAATAATCCTTTTTTTGTAGCGCCATTATCATAAGCAATATCTCTATGGTCAAGTTCATCTTGTCTAAATTTAATAATTTTCCTTTTTAATTCTTCCTCATCTTTTCCAAGTTTATATGTTTGATCTTTGTAATGTCCGTCGATCACCTCTTCTACCGAAGCGGTACATAACATAGCTGCTTTCTCACCAAGCATTGCGGTTCCAAAACCTAAAGTAACTCCCATTAAATCCCATAGAGGCAAAAGTTTAGTTGGCTGTATATTTCTCTTTTTGATTTCATTATCAAAGTATTCGTAATGCTCTCTTTCATGTTCTTTCATTTCTTCAATCTTTCTTTTTAAAGAAGCATTTTGTTTGAAGGTTTTTAAAGCAAGTAGCTGGCCTTCGTAAATTTTAATAGCACCCCGTTCTCCAGCATGATCTACTCTTATAATTTCTTCTAAAGTTTTTTTATTAGTTTTTTCCATAATTTTTAATTACTTTAATCATAATACCACTTAACAGTATCGATATAACTGTATTTATTGTAGCAAGAGATAGTCCAAAAAACTTAAAAGTTACGTCTTTACAGCTAATTGGGGTTTTCTTTTGAAGCTGTTTTAACAAATCTTCTTTGGACATATTTTCTTTAGATGTGCCCAAATCACACACTAAAGACTCACTAAAAAGCTCTTGTTCAATCCCTACATGGTAAAAAGAAACTACAGAGCCAAAAATAAAAAATAATAGCACAATACTAGAAATCACTTTCTCAAATTTATTAATTATAAAAATTAATGAAATAAGTATTAAAGAGGCTAAATAAGGAATTCTCTCAATTAGGCACAAATTACAAGGTTCATGTCCTAATATGTATTGAATGAAATAAGCTATAGCTAAAGATAAAAAACTAAAGGCTAATATACTGTTTAAAATTAACTTGTTGTTACTCAACATTAGGTGAAGATTATATAAAGGACGACGGCTAAAACCACAATAAAAATTCCAGTTAAAGTAAACCATAGCGCACCTCTTTTCTCGATGAATTCACCGAATTTTTTTCCAAAAAGAAACGTTAAATAAGAAACTAAGAAAAATCTTAGCCCTCTAGTAAATAAACATATAAAGAAAAATACTGGAAGATTATAGGCGATCACTCCACTAGTAATAGTAAAAACTTTAAAAGGAAGAGGGGTAAAACCCGCTAAAAACATTATTCCAAGCCAAGCTAAAAACCCACCTTTTGTTGACATCTTATCTTGCATCTCAAAAACTTTTTCCTCGTAACCATAAAATTCAATAATCACCATAGATGCATCTAAAAAGAAAACTCCAAGCATATATCCAAACAAGCCTCCTAAAACAGAGCCCGTAGTAGCGATGAGAAATATTTTAAGATAATCTTCCCTCTTTGCCACTACCATTGGAACAATCATTAAATCAGGTGGAACTGGAAAAAAGAAACTTTCGATAAATGCTACAAAACCTAATAAAGGCTTTGAAAATTTATGTCTAGCAAGCTCTACGCATCTATCGTATAATTTTTTTAAAATCATGAATTTAAAATGCACAATCCTTAGGTATCTGGCAAGTTTAATATTATCTACAGTTGCTATTTATTCAATCGTTATAGTTGCAGGGATATTTGGTGCTGACTACGGATTTTCGCCGGAAGGAACATTTATTATTTGGATCTTAATGGCAATATTAATTAATCAAAGTGTGACGTGGAAAAAATAAAAATAAATGTCTAAACCAATAGATCTAAAAACAGTAAAAATTTTCGAGCCTTTAAAGAAGAAACCATCTTTTGAAAACAAAATTTTTAATACAATAAATGCAGATGAGGTTTATGATGTTTTATCCAGTCATTCTAATGAAACGGTAACTTTGTGGTTTAAGTTACAGCAAGCATGGTGCAACAATGCTTATAATGCTTTTAAAGATTATGATAGTTATCTAATTTTAATTTATTTGGTAAATCAAGTTTTTCAAAAATATTCAGATCGTTTTCAATATCTTTCATTTCAAGAATTCTATGAAAAAAACGAATTAAATATTGATAAGATTAACCTTATTGAGATTTCAAAAGAGCTTAATATTCCTAAAGAAACAATAAGAAGAAAAGTTAATTTTTTGCAAGATCAAAATATAATTTTTAGAAAAGGGAAAACTATTTTTTTTAATAACGCAATAAATCGTGTGCAAAAACCATCTAATTCAAAAAAAATGTTAGTAAATTTTCTTGAAAAAACTAGTTCTATTCTTGGGAAAGAAGAATGGTTTGGAAAATCATTTTCTAAAGAAGAAATCGAGGGATTTATAGATAAATACTTTACAATATGTTGGCAACATTGGCTAAGGCTTCAAATTCCTTATTTAGTAAGATTCAGAACTTTTTTTGGTGATTTAGAAACGTGGAATGTTTGGGGTGCTATTGGTATCTCACAATTTACCGATTATTCAAAACAAGTAAAAAGCAGAGTTGTTGAAGATCCAAGAACTTACGCTGACTTATATTTGCATCTTTTAAGGCATACTCCTAAAAATGGAATAAATGCATCTTCTATTTCTGAAATTTCAACGATCCCTAGAGCCACTGTGATTAGAAAATTAAAATACCTTTTAAAACAAAAATTAGTTACAAAAAACAAAAAGCTAGAATATATGCTTTTACCATCTCCCAAAAATATCAAATCCTTTGAAGAAAACTACATGCACAACCAAAAGCATAAAGCTGGTTTCGTAACTACAATTTTCGACCTCATGAAGAATTCCTCATTTAAGGTGGAATAAACAATTAATTAAAAGAAATGGAAATCGTAACTAAAATAGCTCCCGTTTGCCTTGCCATAATAATGTTCGGTTTAGGTCTTGGCTTAACGATTGGGGATTTTACAAGGGTCTTAAAAAATCCAAAAGACTTCTTAGTAGGTTTTTTATGTCAGGTTATTTTGCTTCCAATAATTGCTTTTATTTTAATTAATATTATTTCACTATCACCAGAAATAGCTTTAGGAGTTATGGTAATAGCTGCAGCACCAGGAGGTGTTACCTCAAATATCCTTACTAAGTTTGCAGATGGAGACGTTGCTTTATCAGTCAGTTTGACAGCGATTGTCAGTTTATTAAGTATTTTAATTGTTCCGCTTATAGTCTTTAATTCAGCTGAATTTTTAGGGATTGAGACAGCAAAAGATATATCAATGTTTAATATAGCAATGAAAATGTTTTTTGTAGTAACTGTTCCTGTTATTTTTGGAATGATTGTTAGAAGTTTAATGACTAATTTTATTATTTCTAAAACACTTATTATCCAAAGATTATCAGTAATTTTATTCTTAATAGTATTTATTGCAATTTGGGTAGAGGAATGGGACAGAATTGTTTCTTATATAGCTAGAGCAGGTTTAATAGCTTTTATTTTAAATATGACTATGATTTTAATAGGATATTATGTTGCAAAATTTTGGACAACAGGAATTGCGCAAAGAAAATGTATTTCATTAGAATGTGGCTTACAAAACGGAACTTTAGCAGTGTTTGTAACAACTCAATTATTTGATGAAATTGTGTTTATGGTACCAACAGCAGCCTACGCTTTAATTATGTTTTGTACCTCTATTATTTTTGTTCTCATAGTAAGAAAAATCAATTAGATTATCTAAAAAAGGGCGAATGGTGGAACTGGTAGACGCGCCGGACTCAAAATCCGGTGGTAGCAATACCTTGAGAGTTCGAGTCTCTCTTCGCCCACCAAGTTATGGATATAAGTAAATTAAATAGTTTAGTTGAACTTTACTTTAAAAAAACAGAAGAGGTTGAGGGTAAAAGACCATTTTTAAAATGGCTTAAACCTGACAAACGAACTTATAATTGGGATGATGTAACTGAAAGAATTTATAAGCTTACAGTAAAAATAAGATCATTAATAAAACAAGGTGATAGATGTTTAATACTTTCTGAGAATAGACCTTATTGGTTAATGACCGATATTGCTATTATGAACGCCGGAGGAATTTCAGTTCCTATTTTTACAACTTATTCAGCAAACGATTATGAGTATATTTTAAATGATTGTAAACCCTCGTTAATATTTGTCTCAAATCAAGATCAATTCAAAAAAATTAAAAACTTTATAAATAATGATGTTAAGAAAATAATATCTTTTGAAAAGATAGATACTGATAGTTTATTAATCAAAGAAATTTTAGATGAAGAAATAAAGGAAAAAATAGTAAATAAAGATTTAAAAAGAAATATGCCTGCTTGTATAATTTATACTTCAGGCACATCAGGAAATCCCAAAGGAGTTGTTTTAAGTCACGGAGGTATTTTGTCAAACTGTGAAGGAGCAGTTGAGTTACTAGAAGTTTTAACTAAAAAAAAAGATCCAGTATTTTTGACTTGGTTACCTTTATCGCATTCCTATGAACACACAGTTCAATTTATACAAATTATAGTTGGAGCAAAAGTTTTCTATGCTGAAAGTTTAGAAAAACTGATTTCTAATATGGGAATCGCAAAACCTACAATCATGACAGCTGTTCCTAGATTCTATCAAAATCTTTTTACAAAAATAAATATGAATTTTGAGAAGCAATCTGGATTAAAAAGAAAACTTATAAACCAGACATTAAACTTAGGTAAAAAAATACTCAAAAAAGAGAAATTTAAATTAAGCGAAAAAATCGTAAATTTTTTATGTGAAAAATTAGTTAGAAAAAAAATCAGAAATCAGTTTGGGGGAAATCTCCAAGCCTTCGTATCTGGGGGAGGGGCTTTAGATCAAAATATTGGAGAATTTCTAAATGCTGTCGGTTTACCAACACTTCAAGGATATGGCTTAACCGAAGCTTCTCCGGTCGTTAGCTGTAATTTACCAGATCTAGTCAAGGTCGAGTCAGTAGGACCTCCGTTTAGGACAAATAAAGTCAAAATAGCAGAGGATGGAGAAATTCTTATTAAAGGTGAAAATGTTATGTTGGGATATTGGAATTTAAAAGAGGAGACAGAAAAAGTAATTAAAGATGGATGGCTTCATACTGGGGATATAGGAGAACTTGATAATAATAATTATTTAAAAATTACAGATAGAAAAAAAGATATTATTGTAAATCTTGGTGGAGATAATATTTCTCCTAGCAAAGTAGAAAATATTTTATGTTTAAATGAAAACATTAAACAATCTTTTGTTTACGGAGATAAAAAAAATTATCTAGTAGCGTTAATTGTTAGTGAAAAAGGGATTAATAAAGAAAAAATTAAACTTATAATTGAAAACATAAATAAAAATTTAACATTAATAGAAAAAATTAAAAAATTTATCTTAATTTACGAGGAATTTACAATTGAAAACGGAATGCTAACACCAACTTTAAAGTTAAAAAGAAAAGAAATAATAAAAAATTATAAACAACAACTAGAAAATCTTTATTAAAAATTAAATTAAAACTTATTTAATTTGCTTAAAAAAACATTGATAATACTAACTTTTTATTAATTTTATTAAAAATTAAAAAATAATTAAAAAAATTAAATTTTGATTCAAATTTGCAAATTAATTTATGTTTGACATGAATCTTTAATTAATTAATGTAATTATTAACAAACGAATCATTAAGATTTGTTTACTAACAAGGGAGAAAAGATGGCTAAAAGAAGAAAAAAAGCTAAAAAGAAAACTAAAAAGAAAGCAAAAAAGAGAAGAAGAAGAAGATAGTTTTCTCTTTAACTAAGCGCCCTTTTTATAATTTTTATAATGTAAAGAGGGCGTTTTTTTTATGCGTCTTCTGAAATTTTTACTCTTCCTAAAGCTTTATCCATTTTTTTTTGTACTTCTTCAGGACTAACTTTCAATACTGCTTCAAATTCAGATTTTAATCTTTCATAAGCCTTTTCAAATAACTGTCTCTCAGAATAAGACTGATCAGCTATAATGTCAGTATTTTTGTTAAGATCTTTTACAACCTCTGCTAATTCATAAATTTTTCCTGAATTTATTTTTTGATCATATTCTTGAGCACGTCTACTCCACATTGTTCTTTTAATTTTCGGTTTAGTTTTTAAAATTGCTACACATTTATTAATCTGATTTATTGTAGCTATTGGTCTTAATTTAGACTGTTGATTTATTGGAACGGTAAGAGTTAACTTCTCTTTCTCGACTAAAATTTTATAAAATTGAATATCAATTTCACCTATATTAGCTTTTTCGATCGCAGTAATTTTGCCAACACCATGTTTAGGATATACAACAAAATCTTTCAAATTATATACTCTTTTTTCTGTAGGTTGTTTTTTAATTTTTTTTATTTCAGGTTTTTCATCCGGTCCAGAAATTGAAGCTTTTTTTTCGTTAGTTTTTAAAATTGATTTAGATTTAATTTTAGATTTACTTTTTTTTTTGAGTTCTTTATATTTTTTTATTTTTTTTGTTTTTTTCTTTTTAGGCATATATTTTATTGTCCTGGTTTTTCAGAAAAATATTTAGCATATTTATCAGTCTCATTCTCAAATTTTTTATGATCTGGCATAGGATCTTTTTTTTTAGATATATTTGGCCACACTCTCGAATATTTATCATTTAATGAAAGCCATTTTTCTTTATCTTGTAAAGTTGGATCGTCATCTGATACGATTGCATCAATCGGACACTCAGGCTCGCAGACGCCACAATCAATACATTCATCTGGATTTATCACAAGCATATTTTCACCTTCATAAAAACAATCTACAGGACACACTTCAACACAATCAGTGAGCTTACATTTTATACATTCATCTTTTACTATATAAGTCATTTTGTATTTAATAGTTTCAATTTTATTTCAGCGCTTATTTTATCAGGAACATATATCAAGCCACAAATCCTACGCAACAAATTTGATTCAAACTGATCGATGGTTTTATCAGAAATTACTATTTTCCATAAATGTTCCAGTATTTCTTTTTTTGCATCCATAGAGTTTTCTTTAATTATTTTAGTAAAACTTAATAATTGATTTGAATTATTTTCTATCTCTTCAGCTTTTGACAAGATTTGACTAGTATCTTCATCTTTTAAATATGATTTTATGAAATTTTTTATCAAATTTTTTTCCAAATCAGAATAATGTTCATCTATCTTGGCTGCATGAACGAGTAGAGCTGAGATACCAATTACACTTTCTTTATTAATTTTATTCATTTACTTAATATTTAAAGAAAGAAGCTTATTAAATGGATTTTCTTTTTTGTCAAACTGTATTATTTTCTTTTTTTTCCTTTTATCACCTTTAAAAATGTAGGTATCTACTGCTTTATCTTTTTTATAATTCATATACGTCATTAATTTGTAAAAATTTTCTTTAGAGCAGCCTAATAAATTCATCATATCAGCATTAATAGTGAATTTTTTATCTTTTGTACTATCAATTATTTTTAAAAATAATTTTTCTAAGATGTCTATTCTGACAAAGAATTCTCTAAACTTTTCAAATCCACATAGTAAAAGAAAATCCTTGTCAAATTTAAGTCCAATTAAAAAATTAAGCCCTGATTTTGGAATTTTATTTTTAGCTGATAAATTATGATAGATTTTCCATAAACTAATTCTAAATTCAACAGCTTTAGGTTTTAGCATCTTTGGTAAGTAAATATGATATCTTCCTATCTTTATTCCCATACCCCACAATTTCTTTCTTTCCTCTGCAGGTATTAATTTAACAATTTTGTCTACATTGTTTCGTTTTATTACACCATTATTTTCATAAAGCTGAAATACTAAACCTCTAAGATATTGATTATTTATTTTGTGTTTTGTAAGTTTTATTAGGTCACCCAATATTTCGTTTATATATTCTGATAACCAAAAATTTAAAAATTTTATTAACTTAAGTTTTGAATCTTCATTTAAAGAGTCATCTGCAATAATGTCTATATCTGGGTTAAGATAATCATTTCCTTTTTTTAATCTAGCTATGGGGTGGTTTTTCCAAATAATTTTACTTTCATCGTTTATCTTAATTTCTTTAGTTCTTAGGATTTCATCTACTCTCTTAACCAATTCTTCTTCCAAACCCTTCCTAGCAGCTTTTTTTATAGATTTTATATCGGTGTCCAAAGTCTTTGGCGTAATTTCGATTAAAAATTTTAAACCTTTCAGTTCCCCAACTAATTGATTGTCTATAAATATTTTATTTTGTTCATTTATTTCCGTATTTAAAACTAGATCTTGCTTTAAGCTTCTAGACAGCAAACTTATTTTTTTATCTATAAAGCTTTTAGTTAGTTCTTCGTGTAATTTATCGGATAATTTATCTTCAATACTTTTTGTTAGTTGAACCCAATAGTCAGAATTTTCAACCCAATTTTTTTTATTAGCTACGTATGACCAAGTTCTTACATTTGAAAGTCTGTGAGAAAGCAAGTCAACATTTCCATGATCTTTTTCCAATCCTTTTAATTGTTCTTTCATAAACGAGCTTGGAATTCTATTTTTTCGTGTTGATAAAAATTGAAAAACTTTATCAATAACATTTATATGTTGCCCATAAGCCTTCTTTTCAAAATCTGGTATTTGGCAACATTCCCAAAGTAATTCTAAGTTCTTGTGATAAATAATATTATTTGAACCTTTTTTTAGAAAAAATCTTAGTACGCTTTCATCAAGAGAATCATTAGTTCTCAAAAGATTTTTATGATTAGGCTTAAGTTCTAAAGAAGAAATAAGTTGCTCAGGATTTTTAAAATCTAATTTGGAATTTCTCCAAAAAATTGTTTTGGTTTCAGGCAAATGATGTTTTTCAATTTTCTCAATTTCGTCGGAATTTAATGTTTCGCAGTCTCCTGTTGTTCCAAAACCACCATCATTTTTATATCTACCAGCTCTACCAGCAATTTGTGACATCTCAACTAAATTTAATCTTCTAGTTTTTTTGCCATCAAATTTTTTAAGGTTAGAAAAATAAATTTCATTTATATCCATATTTAATCCCATTCCAATTGCATCTGTAGCTATCAAATAATCAACGTCACCTGATTGATATAATCCCACCTGCGAGTTTCTGGTTTTTGGACTTAATGATCCCATTATTAAAGCAGCTCCACCTTTTTGCCTTCTAACTAGTTCTGCTATTGCGTAAACTTCTTCAATTGAAAAAGCAATTATTGCAACTTTTCGATCTAGTCTTGAGATCTTTTTTATGCCTGTATAACTTAATTTTGAAAATCTCTCTTTTTTCTCAAACTCTACATTTTTGACTAAATCATTTATAATTTTTCCCATAATTTGTGAGCCTAAAAACATAGTTAACTTATTTCCTCTAGACTCCAAAAGTCTTTCAGTAAAAATATGTCCTCTTTCACGATCAGCACACATTTGTATTTCATCTATTGCAATAAAATCTACTTTTTTATCCTTTGGCATAGACTCAACGGTACATACGAAATAATTTGCAGTGCTTGGTATTATTTTTTCTTCACCTGTGATAAGCGCAACTTTTTCAACTCCAACTTTTTGAACACATTTATCGTAAACTTCTCTTGCTAAAAGTCTTAAAGGTAAACCAAATATTCCTGTATCGAATTCAAGCATCTTTTCTATAGCAACGTATGTTTTGCCAGTATTAGTAGGTCCCAATAGCGCTATTATTTTTTGGTAAGAGGTATTCATTTTTTGTGTTAGTTATTTTTATTTACACTATATGTAGATCAAAGTTGAGAACAAAGTAAGATTAAAACATGACCGAATCAATTTGTCAAATGTTCCCATTTTAACAATTGATTTGACTTCTAATAGTTAGTCCCCGTATACCTAGTTCTAAGCGCTAATGACCTCTAAAGTTAAAAAAAAAATTTTAAAACTCAAAGAGTCTTCAACACTTGTAATAAATGAAAAGTCAAAAGAGTTAATTGCGAGGGGGAAAAAGGTTTATCAATTTGGTTTTGGGCAATCTCCATTTCCAGTTCCAGATAAAATTGTCGAGGCTTTAAAAAAAAATGCTCATAGAAAAGAATACTTGCCAATTCAGGGGCTACCACAACTAAGAGAAAAAATTTCAAAATATTTATTTGTAAGAACAGGGAATAAATATCCTAAAGAAAATATATTAATCACTCCAGGTTCTAAAGAAGCAATGCTGCTTATACATTTGGCTTTTAATGGTGAAATAATTATCCCTGCTCCTGGCTGGGTATCTTATGAACCTCAAGCAGAAATAGGATCAAATAAAGTTCATTGGTTAGAAACAACAAGATCTAATAACTGGTTTCCAACTGGTAAGGACCTTGAAAAAAAAATTAAATCAATCGGAAAAAATAAAAATTTGATTTTAATTATTAATTCTCCAAATAATCCTTCAGGTACTGTTTGTGATCATCTAGAAGAGCTAGCAAAAGTAGCAAAAAAAAACAAAATTTTAATTTTGTCAGATGAAATATACACTGATTTAACATTTACAAATAAATATGACTCAATCTCAAAATATTATCCTGAACTAACTTTTATTACCGGAGGATTAAGTAAATGGTGTGGCGCTGGTGGATGGAGATTAGGATTTCTTGCAGTACCAAAAAAACTTTCTGAGTTTTTAAAAAGCTTAAAATCTTTAGCTAGCGAATCATATTCAACAGTTAATACTCCTACCCAATATGCATCGGTAGAAGCTTATGCTTATGACCATGAAAAATATAAACTTAAGGTTAGAGCTATACTTAAAGCTGTAGGTAATTACGTCTATAATAACTTAAAATCAAATAAGGTTTTAATAACACCACCTCAAGGAGCTTTTTATTTAATGCCTGAATTTAAAAATAAAAGATATAAAACTTCCTCAAAATTATGTGAGGCAATTTTGAATGAAACAGGTGTTGCTATGCTGCCAGGATCTGATTTTGGGTTTAAACCAAAAAAGATGCTTGCAAGATTAAGTTATACTGATTTTAATGGAATAGAATTTTTTAAAAATGTTACTAATTGCAGTATGATAGATGATGCTATGATAAAAAAATTCGCTCCAAATGTAGTAGAAGGGGTTTCCAGATTATCAAATTGGGCCAAAAATTTATAAGAATCTCTTTGACCTCTCTTCAATAACGTAGTTAAATTAATCATTATAACAAGAGGAGTACACATGAAAAAAATGATGTCATTGATTTCAGCGGTACTTGTAATGTTTGCTTTTTCAAGCCCCATTACATCAATCGCTAAATCAGCTGAGTTCTTTACAATAGGAACTGGCGGACCTACTGGAGTATATTTCCAAACAGGTAACGCAATTTGTAAAATGCTTCATAAATCAGCTATAAGTGCTGATCACGGTAGAAAAAAAGGTACAGCTAAAGCTTATAGATGTACTGCACCTTCAACAGGTGGATCAAACTACAATATTGGACAAATCAAAGATGGTGAGTTTCAATTTGGTGTTGCTCAGTCAGACTGGCAGTATCATGCTTACAACGGTTCAAGCAAATGGGAAGGAAAACAGTTCAGCGATTTGAGAGCTGTATTTTCTGTTCATAACGAACCTTTCCAAATTTGGGCAAGTAAAAAATCTGGAATTAAAAATTTCAAAGGCCTAAAAGGAAAAACAGTAAACATTGGTAACCCGGGTTCTGGTCAAAGAGGAACAATGGAAGAATTAATGAAAGCTATGGGTGCAGATATGAGTATGTTCAAAGCAACTACTGAACTTACTTCTTCTGAGCAAGTAAAAGCTCTTTGTGACGGTAAAATAGATGCATTTGGATATTCAGTAGGATTTCCAAATGGCGCCATGGAGCAAGCAGCTACTTGTAAAGCAAAAGCTAGTCCAATTAATTTAACAGGTGCACCAGTTCAAGGTTTAATTGATGGAGCAGACTATTATGCTAAAGCAGTTATTCCAAAAGGAACTTACTCAAATCAGAAAAAAGACGCTACAACATTTGGTGTAAAAGCTACTGTTGTAACAAGTGCTAATGTTTCTGAAGAGCTTGTATACTTAGTAACAAAAGCGGTAATGGAAAACTTTGATGATTTCAGAGCTCAACACCCTGCTTTTGGACCACTGGAAAAGAAAAACATGATAGCTGATGGATTATCAGCTCCGTTACATCCAGGTGCAATTAAGTACTACAAAGAAGCTGGATTAATGTAATTCAACTTTATAGTTAAATTAAAAAAGGCCCAATATTTTTTGGGCCTTTTTTTTTAGAATAATGTATCTTAGCTAAAATGAATCAAAACATTCAAAGTAAGATTAAAGATAAAATACAAGAAGATATTTCTCCAACTCGAAATTTATCAGGCATTCATTTAAAAATAGTTTTTGGAATTGCTATTCTTTGGACATTTTTTCAACTTTGGTATGCCTCTCCATTTCCTTTTTGGTTTAACTTTGGAATGTTCAAAGGTTTACCCGCAAGAGCTATTCACTTAGGTTTCGCTTTAACTTTAGCTTTTTTAATTTTTCCAGCAGTTAGAGGAAAAAAGATTTCAGTAATTGATATTATCATTAGTATTATCGGGGCATTAAGTTGCTTATATATTTATTTTTTCTATGACGATTTAGTAAATAGAGGTGGTATTCTTTTAGTTAAAGAAATATTTGGTTTTAAAGTTCCAGTTGAACTTATAATTGGGGCTATAGGTATATTAATTTTATTAGAAGCAACTAGACGAGCTATAGGCTTGCCTTTAGTTATAATTGCAGTCTGTTTCCTCTTGTTTTCTTATTTTGGAAAATATGCTCCTGATATTATTTCTCACGGCGGACTTTCTGTAAAAAGATTAGTAGGATTTCAATGGTTTGATCAAGAAGCAATTTTTGGAATACCAATCGGAGTTTCAGTAGATTTTATATTTTTATTTGTACTCTTTGGAGCTTTATTAGAAACCGCTGGCGGTGGAAAATATTTTTTAGATTTAGCTTTTGCAATGGTTGGAAAAATGAGAGGAGGCCCAGCTAAGGCTGCAATATTAGGATCAGGAATGACTGGTATGATTTCAGGATCTTCGATTGCAAATACTGTAACAACAGGAACTTTTACAATTCCAATAATGAAAAAAACAGGTTTCTCTCAGGAGAAAGCAGGAGCTATTGAAGTTTCTTCATCTGTTAATGGACAAATAATGCCTCCGGTAATGGGAGCAGCTGCATTTGTTATGGCAAGTTTTATAGGAGTTACTTATTTTGAAGTTGTAAAACATGCTTTTTTACCAGCTATCATTTCATACATTGCTTTATTTTACATCTCCCATTTAGAGGCCCTTAAATTAGGATTAAAAGGAATGGATGATGCCGATGTTCCTCACTTAAAGAAAACTTTTTTATCTGGTTTACATTTTTTAATACCAATTTTTGTTTTGATTTTTTTACTTGTTTATATGAGATATACAGCAGGATTCTCCATTTTTTATGCAACTTTATCTTTAATATTAGTAAATTTAGTAAGCCGTATAATTAAAAATCCAGATTTTAAAACTGGTTTAATTGATTGGTATAATCAAACAATAGTTGGTCTTCAAAAAGGTGCCATTAACATGGTAGGTGTAGGAATTGCAATTGCTACAGCAGGTATAATTGTTGGCGCAGTTGGCTCTACAGGTCTAAGTACAAATTTAATCATAGTGATTGAAACGATAGCAAGAGATAATGTAATTATTTTAATATTATTAACTATTATACTTTGCTTGTTACTTGGTATGGGTCTTCCTACAACTGCAAACTATGTAGTAGTGGCTTCACTAATGGCTACAGTTTTAGTTGATGTTGGAAATGCTTCCGGCTTTATTTTTCCATTAATTGCTGTTCACTTATTCGTATTTTATTTTGGATTGATGGCTGATGTTACACCCCCTGTTGGTTTAGCATCTTATGCAGCAGCCGCAATTTCTGGTGGCGATCCTTTAAGAACAGGGCTTCAAGCTATTTGGTATAGTTTAAGAACCGGAATTTTACCAATAGTCTTTTTGTTTAATCACGAGCTACTATTAATAGGGGTAGATAGTATCTGGCAAGCTTTATTGGTAATAGCAACTTCTCTAATTGGTATTTTAGTTTTTACTGCAGCCACACAGCAATGGTTCATAAATAAATTAAGGTGGTACGAAACTATAGCTTTCTTAATCATATCTTTATCTTTTTTAGCCCCAGACTATGTATTAGGTAAATTTTATCCGAAATTTAATGAACAAAAACTTTCAGCAGAAAATATTCAAAATTTATCTTTTGATCCATCAAAAGAAGTTCACATAAAAGTAACTAGAGTAACTGAATACGGTGAAAGATATAAATTGTTTGTTATTGATAAAGGGAAGTTTGAAAATGATTACAATCTTGAAGAATACGGAGTGACACTAGTAGATCAGAATGATCAACTTACTGTTGATAAATTAAATTGGAAAGGGGAGGCCAAAAAATCTGGTATTCAAATGGGTGATATCATAAGTAATTTTAAAATTGAAAACCCAGAAAGACCTAATAAAGCAATAGTATATCCTTTTGCATTATTATTTTTATTAGCTTTTGGATATTTAAATTATAGAAACAAGTCTTCTCCAGCAACATAAGAGCGCAGTGCTTTTATCTAAAAATCTATTTAAATATTAAAATGAGAATTTTTTTAAAAGCTTTAATTTTTAGTGTATTTTTAAATTCGATTAGTTTTGCTGAAGTTAATTTTCAGCAAAAAAAATTTTATTACGAAAACCTCGTCAAAAATTGGTCTAAAATATTTCCAGACAGCAACAGGAATGCTGCAGGTCCAAGGTTTTTCAAATATTTAATAGATCAAGACTTAACTTATGAAGAGTTTAAAGAATATAATAAATTTTATTGCCCTGTTTCAGGTTCTTTAATCAATCCAGGAGAAAAACCTGATTATATCTATGTTAAGGAGTTAAGAACACAAAAAAATATTTGTGGTGAGCTTTATAGATGTTGTTGGCCTTGTTCCTGTGATTTAATGAATTATACAAAAGTTAAAAAAATTAAACACAAGTTTAAAGATGGTCTTAAAAAAATTGATGTTTTACTAATTAACAATCCTTGTTCAAAAAAAGATTTTCCTAGGGAAGTAAATAGAAATTATTTTTGTAAAAATCAAAGACTAAATGATGACGAAGTATTTGTCGTCGACGGTAAGCTTGTGATAGGTCTTTTCTATGAAGCCAAAAAATGTCAAAAAGCTGATATCAAAAAGATAGAAGCCAATGAAATTACAGGTAGATTTTGTGCTTTTAAAAACGATATCCCGTTAGAAGAAATGAATATTGGTATGGGTGATATTTTTATTAGGATGGCGAGATAGTCATATTGCTTTGTTTGAAAATATAAGTCTTTCCTGTTTCTTTTATTTTATAATTATTTGTTTTTCCGTTTGTCCATTTAATTTGTACTTCAAAGTCTTTTTCACCATTTCTAATTCCATAATGGGCAACAGGTTCCATTTGGCATAGATATCCTGAACCAGAGTCTATTGTTTTAGAATGTTTTCTTAAATTAGATGTTAGTGTCACCGTTGCACCTCTAGCTGGAGCTCCATTTTTATTCAAAGCTTTTATTCTCAAATAATTCTTATCTTTTTTTACGTTTGCTTTGTAAAGTGTAAGTATTTGATTTCCTGTTTCTCCGTGGGCAATCAGTAATTCTAAAATTCCGTCTTTATCAATGTCCGCTACAGCAGCACCAGTTCCAAGACCATTTGCTTCAGAGTTAGAAGTGATATCTAATTCCTCTAATTTCCCATTTTCCTTAATTTTAAATAATTTATTTGCTTCGCCGATATTATTAAGAAATATTTCATCATATCCATCATTATCAAAATCAGCTGAAATAACCGTTCGAATTTTAGATGGCCTTTTAAAATTACTATCGGCTATGTCTTTAAAGGAGTTTTCTTTTTTTATAAAAATACGGTGTTCTCCATTCCAATTTCCACTAACGATATCTAATTGACCTCTGTACAAAATATCACTTAACGCAGTACCTCTTCCATTTTCATAAGGGTCTAAAACATTGTACCCAGATGCCATATCATAAAAAACACCGTCAATATTCTTATATAAAAAATTTACTCCCCTTTCATTAGCTGCGAAAATATCAATATTGTTTGATAATATATGTCCAGCAACGACCGCTCTTCCCCCGGTTATTTTATCCAAGCCGAACTCTGCTGCTCTATCTTTTATTCTTCCCTTAAACTTTTCATAAAATCTTGTTGGACCACCATAATTAGCAACATAAATACCATATTTACCATTTCCCTTTCTATCTACACAAACAACGGAACGACCAGCTGTAAAGTTTAAATCTACTTGATTCTTCTTTTGTTCAAAAATATCAAAAAATTTTGTATTTTTTAAATCTATTAATCGGTCGGAATATTTTTTTTCACCACTATAAGTGTCAGTATTTAAAAAATAAATCTCTTCGTACCCATCAGAATCAATATCGCAAGCAGCTACACCAATAGTAAAACTTCTTTTATCTGCAAACTTAGCATCATTCACAATATTTATTAGTTTACTATTTTTGTATGACAAAGCTAAATTTTCACTTCCAAAACCAGCTACTATAAATTCATAAGTACCATCTTTATCAACATCAGCCACAGAAATACCATATCTAAGACTTTCATAGTTATTTTCTATTAGATCTGTAATGTTCTTAAAGAAATTCGCGGACGCACTTTTAATTGAAATAAAAATAAATAATAGCGAAACGAAGACAGCTTTTGATTTCATTAAATATTATTGTAGTATTTTCCAAGTACCACTTGCAGAGGCAACTATGTCGCTTGAATTAGAAATTTCACAAGAAATAAAAACTAGTGTTTTGGTTTTTTTTAATATTTTTACTTTTCCAACAAGTTTATCACCAAGTTGGCCTACTGAGATAAATTTCATATCCAAATTTATTGTTACACATCTCTTGTCCCCAGCAACTCTGTGAGCAGCCGTTCCCATGCCAGTATCAGCAATAGTAGAGAGGAATCCACCATGTGCAATTTTACCAGTGTTTAAATGAATTTCTTTAACCTCTACCGTAAACTCATATTGATTATCGTTAATTTTTTTTAGCTCTAACCCGCCAAGATGTTTCATAAAACCTTTATTAGATTCGTCCATAATTTTTTTTACCATAAATTGGTATCAATTGTGAGAATATTACTGCTAATAAAATAATCGTTATACCAAACACTTTTATTTCACTTAAAAACTGATCTAAAAGTATCCATCCAAAAATTGAAGCAAACACTCCCTCAAGAGAAAATATAATTGCTACAGATGCAGGAGATAAAACTCTTTGAGCATATG
Organism: uncultured Pelagibacteraceae bacterium; assembly: GCA_902613545.1. Lineage (GTDB taxonomy): Bacteria > Pseudomonadota > Alphaproteobacteria > Pelagibacterales > Pelagibacteraceae > Pelagilacustribacter. Next base: position 174,162 of record CACMHW010000001.1, on the reverse strand, counting down.
CTTGAAGCATAAAAGCAACTCCACTAGATAAAATTCCAGCGTAAAGTAATTCTGTAATTTCTTTTGAAATTAAATTGATTGTCACTGTCTCAAAAGCTAAAGCAGGGAAAGAACAAAATATACCTGCAACTAAACATTGAAAAGTCGCAATTGCTATTGGAAAATTAAAAATTTTTAAAACTTTATAAATAAAGATTATGTGAAAAGCCCAAAAAAACGCTCCTATGATGACCAGCATATCACCAAATCTTACATCATAATTTTTGATTTCACTTAAAAGCAATCCACCTATTAAACAAAGTGTAACGGAAGGCCAAATAGATGGGTGAATTTTTATTGAAAAAATAAAATACGAAATTAACGGGACTATGACCACATAAAGAACAGTAAAGACTGCAGAGTTAGCAATGTCCGTATAAAGAAGCGAAACTTGCTGAAGTATATTTGCCATTCCAAAAATTGAGCCTAGTATTAATGTAAAGAAAAAGACTTTTTTTAAATTAAAATTGATTTTTTTAATTTCATTAAATTCAAAATATATAAAAAAAGGCAATAATCCTAAAAATCCTAAAAATAATCTAACAGCACAAAATGTATAAGGTCCAATGAAGTCCATTCCTGTATCTTGGGCAACAAAAGTTGTTCCCCAAAGAAACGAACACGCAAGGGCACAAGATATAGGGATTAAATTATTCTTCATGACCCTTACTAATTTAATTTGATCTATACAGCAAGCTTGAAGGCAAAGTCTTTGCCAAGGCATTTACCGAGATAAACGCAGAACCTAGCACCCTCCGCGCCGTCAATTATTCTATGATCGTATGAGAGTGAAATAGGTAAAATTTTTCTTGAAACAAATTTGTCGTTAACTTTTACCAATCTGTCGAAACTTTTTCCGACTCCAAGTATTGCGACTTCAGGAGGATTTATAATTGGGGTAAAGAAAGTTCCTCCAATGCCACCCAAGCTTGATATCGTCATCGACCCGCCAAAAAATTCCTTTTTATCAATTTTTAAATCTCTACACAGTCTACTTGTTTTCCTTAAAGCGCTTCCGATTTCTTTTATACTCATTTGATCAACATCTCTTATTTTAGGCACCATTAGACCATGAGGAGTATCTACTGCAAAACCAACGTGAAAATATTTTTTATAAATGATTTTGTAGTTAGCACTATCAATTGAAGCATTGAAATTAGGAAATTTCTTCAAAGCACTGACAAGTGCTTTTGCTATAAAAGCAAGAGGTGTTACTTTTATTTTCTCACCAGTATAGTAATCATATAATGATGATCTAAATTGCTCCATTTCTGTTATATCAACTTCATCATGCTGTGTGACATGGGGAATTTCAGTCCAAGATCTTACTAAGTGAGGACCAGATAATCTTTTAACTCTTGGTATATCTTTTAGTTCGATTTCACCAAACTCTTCATGCGGATACTCTTCTTTATGAACTTTCTTTTCTACTTTTCCACCGCTGACTGTAACCTGAGATCTTACAAAATTTTTTACATCTTCCTCGGAAACTCTACCACCTCTTTGAGAACCAGGTATTTCAACTACATTGGCACCTAACTCTCTTGCAAATTTTCTAACTTTTGGACTAGCTGACTTACTGCCTGATTGTGATGTAGGCGCCAAAGGAATAATTTCCTTCGGTTTCCGAGGTTTGATCTCTTTTATTTCTGTCTTTTCTACTTTTTTTTTCTCAATGACTGTTTCTTTTTTTTTCTCAGTAGCACTCTCTGCATTCAGACTAAGAATTAAGTCTCCTTTATTTACTTTATCGCCTACTTTAATATTTATTTTTTCAATAACTCCTTCGTGCGTTGATGGTACCTCAACACTCGATTTGTCACTTTCCAATGTAATTAGAGAATCATTTTTTTTTATTTTTTGACCCTCTTTGACTAGAACTTCAATAATTTCTACATCCTTGAAGTCACCCATATCTGGAACTAAAATTTTTGTACTAGCCATATTTATAAATTAGATGGAAAATCTCTATCTTTATCAATCTTAAACTTTTTGATCGCACTTTCAGCTTTTTTGGTCTCAATCAACTGCTCTTTTGCTAAAGCACTTAATGTATAGGCAACTATGTGCTCTTTATCGACCTCAAAAAACTTTCTTAAATTTTTTCTGGTATCACTTCTTCCATAACCATCTGTTCCTAAAGAATAAAATGGTTTTTCCGTGTAAGGTCTTATTTGATCTGAAAATGATCTAGTGTAATCCGATGCGGCAATAACTGGTCCACCTGTTTTTTCTAAACACTCTTGAACATATGATTTTTTCTTTTTTTCATTTGGATTTAGTAAGTTCCATCTCTCAGTTTCCATACCATCTTTTCTTAATTCATTGAAGCTAGTTACACTCCATACATCAGAGTCTACACCATATTCTTTTGATAAAATTTCTGCAGCAGCAATTATTTCTCTTAAAATTGTTCCCGAACCTAAAAGCTGCACTTTAGTTTTATTCTTGTTATTATTTTCTTTAAATAAATACATTCCCTTTAGAATTCCTTCATCGGCACCCTTTGGTTTTTCCGGGTGAGAATAATTTTCATTCATTGCAGTTATGTAATAAAAAATATTTTCTTTTTTCTCATGCATTCTTTTTAGTCCATCTCTTAATATTACAGCCATTTCATAAGCAAACGTAGGATCATAACTAATACAGTTAGGAATATTTGATGCAAGTAAATGACTATGACCATCTTGATGCTGAAGTCCTTCTCCAGCTAAAGTAGTTCTCCCTGCAGTAGCCCCAATCAAGAAACCTCTTGCCTGAGAGTCTCCAGCGGCCCACGCTAAATCTCCAACCCTTTGGAAACCAAACATAGAGTAAAAAATATAAATCGGTATCATTTCTAAATCATGATTTGTGTAAGCTGTACCAGCTGCAATCCAAGAAGACATTGCTCCTGACTCATTTATTCCCTCTTCTAATACTTGGCCGCTTTTATCTTCCCTGTAAGAGCTTAACTGTTCTGAGTCTACAGGCTCATATTTTTGACCTTCATGAGCATATATTCCAATTTTTTGGAAAAAACCTTCCATCCCAAAAGTTCTTGCCTCATCTGGGATGATAGGAACTAATCTCGGTGATATATTTTTATCTCTCAGTAATGCAGTTAGCATTCTTACTAATGCCATCGTAGTCGACATTTCTTTATCTCCTGTAGATTTCATAAAGTTATCGAAAATTTCCTTAGGAGGAGCTTTTATTTGTTTTGCAAATGAAGTTCTTTCTGGGATAAAACCACCAAGCTTAATTCTTTGATCTTTAAGATATTTAATTTCTTCAGAGTTTTCATCTGGTTTGTAATACTCAATATTTTTTACCTGTTTATCACTGAGCGGCACACCGAACCGATCTCTGTAATAAAGTAAATCCTCCTCATCTAATTTTTTTTGCTGGTGGGTTGTATTAATACTTTCACCAGATTTCCCCATACCGTAACCTTTAATTGTTTTAGCAAGAATAACAGTTGGAGAACCAGTATGCTGCATTGCTGAATGATAGGCAGCATAAACTTTATGTGGATCATGACCACCTCTATTAAGTCTCCAAATGTCTTTGTCTGTCATAGTAGATACCATTTCTTTTAGTTCGGGATACTTGCCAAAGAATTTTTCTCGAACATATAAACCATCCTTCGCTTTAAAAGCCTGGTACTCTCCATCAACACATTCATTCATTCTTTTCACAAGAAGGCCAGACTTATCTTTCATTAGAAGCTTATCCCAATAAGATCCCCAAATAACTTTGATCACATTCCAACCCGTTCCTCTAAAACTTCCTTCGAGTTCTTGAATAATTTTTCCATTACCCCTTACTGGCCCATCAAGTCTTTGAAGGTTACAATTAATTACAAATATTAAATTATCTAATTTTTCTCTTGCAGCTAAACCGATTGCGCCCATAGACTCCGGCTCATCCATTTCTCCATCTCCTAAGAATACCCAAATTTTTCTTCCCTCATCTTTGACTAATCCTCTATTGATTAGATATTTTAAGAACCGAGCTTGATAAATTGCCATGATAGGACCAAGACCCATCGATACTGTTGGAAACTGCCAAAAGTCAGGCATCAACCAAGGGTGAGGATACGACGAAAGTCCGTCACTACCAACTTCTTGTCTAAATCCATCCAACTGTTTTGCTGAAAGCCTACCCTCTAAGAAAGCTCTTGCGTACATACCTGGAGCAGAGTGACCTTGAAAATATACTAAGTCTCCACCAAATTTATTATTTTTTGCTCTCCAAAAATGATTCATACCAACGTCATACAATGTTGCTGCTGACGCAAAAGTTCCTATGTGTCCGCCTAGCTCAGAACTTTTTTTATTAGCTTTTACAACCATGGCAGCAGCATTCCATCTAATGATAGCTCTTAATTTTTTTTCAATATTTTGGTCACCTGGAGATTTAGTCTCTGCTTCTGGCGGGATAGTATTTATGTATGGCGTTGTTCTAGTATCAGGCAAAACTAAACCTGATTTATAAGCTTGATCAATAACTTTATTTAATAGATAGCTTGCTCTTGGCGCTCCATCGGACTCAATTACTGAGTTTAATGATTCTATCCATTCATTTGTTTCAATCGGATCAATATCATCTTTTGAGGCAGGCTCTGCAAAAACTTTTTTGACTTGTTTTACAGGATTTAAGTTGCCATTAGATTTTGGTTGTTCTTTAATCTCCTCCTTTTTCGTAGCTTCTTTTTTAATTTCTTTTTTTGGCGAAGGAGTTGCTTGACCATTTTCAATAGTTGCCAATAAGCTTCCCTCAGAAACTTTATCACCTATTTTAACTTTTAAATCTTTTATTAGGCCAGCAGAAGGGGATGGAATTTCTACACTAGATTTATCACTCTCAATTGTAACGATTGGATCATTTTTATTTATTTGATCACCAGGTTTGACTAATATCTCTATTACTTCAACGTCTTTAAAATCACCTATATCTGGAACTGAAATATTCTGAGCCATAACTCTATTATAAACTGGTTGGAACATATAAAAAAGTTATTGAATAATAAACTAGAAAGAATAGCGCTCATAAGTTGAATAGTTCAATTTTTGACACATTTTTTGCCACTTTTTGTCATGTCTAAATGCTTTAATTAAGCATGAAATGGTTAATTAATTTTTTGTTCAAAAAGAAGGAAATTAGAGGCAATCAAGGTCATATTGTTCAGAAATTTCTACTAAAAAAATATATATTAAAATAATTTCATAAAAGCTAAATTAGCTCTTATGAATAAACCTCTCTGGCAACCTTCTAAGAAGTTAAAACAGGACTCTATCTTACAAGATTTTTGTCACTTTATAAATTTCAAATCCTCAAGTAATTTTAAAGAATTGTGGAAATGGTCAGTAAAAAATCCCGAAGATTTCTGGTCAAAGTTTTGGGATTATTCTAAAATTATTGGAAACAAAGGATCAGTAATAATTAAAAAAGATAAAGTTTTTAACAAATCAAAATTCTTTCCAGATTCAAAACTAAATTATGCAGAAAATATTCTTAAGAAAAAATCAAATGATATCGCTATAAACTTTTTGTCTGAAAAAGGTTTTGAAGAACATATAACCTGGAATAATTTATATGAAAAGGTTTGTAAATTTTCTAATTATCTTCAAAAGTTAAACTTAAAAAAAGGTGATAGAGTTGCTGCCTACGTACCAAACAAAATAGAAACCATAATCAGTTTTTTAGCCTGTGCTAAAAATGGAATAATATGGTCGTCATGCTCTCCAGATTTCGGAGTCCAAGGTGTGGTTGATAGGTTTAAACAAATTGAGCCAAAAGTTTTAATTACAAGTGATTATTATTTTTATAATGGAAAAAAAATTAATATTTTAGATAAAGTTGATGAAGTGCTCAAACAGATCCCATCGATTGAAAAAGTAATAGTTTATAATTATTACAAAAAAGAAAAAGAGAACTTAAAAAATTTTATTGATTTTGAAGAGACTTTAAACATTGAGTCAGATGAGACTTTTGAAAGGTTTGAATTTAACCATCCAATCTATATTCTTTTCTCAAGTGGTACGACTGGAAAACCAAAATGTATTACCCATGGAACTGGAAATGTACTAATTGAACATAATAAAGAGTTCATGCTTCATTGTGATATAAGAGACAATGAAAAATTGTTTTATTACACAACAACTGGCTGGATGATGTGGAATTGGTTGGTAGGGGGGCTTGCTACAGGATCATCAATTTTTCTTTTTGACGGAGCTCCAGTTTATCCCAAGATAGATGTTCTACTTGAATATTGTCAAAATAAAAAAATCAATTTATTTGGTGTTAGTGCAAAATATATAGATCATCTTAAGAATGAAAAGTACAATAGTAAAAATTTAGATTTAAATTCTGTTAAAATTATTACTTCGACTGGTTCTCCGTTAGCAGAGGAAAGTTTTAAATATGTATACCAAAATATAAAGAAAGATGTTCACCTTGCTTCCATTGCTGGAGGAACAGATTTAGTTGGATGTTTAGTACTTGGAAATCTTTTTTCAAATGTTTATCAGGGAGAGATTCAAGGACAAAGTTTGGGTATTGATGTTGATGTCTTTACCGATGATGGAAATAGCTCAGCAGATGGAGATAAAGGAGAATTAGTAGTAAAACAACCTTTTCCATCCATGCCAGTAAAATTTTGGGGAGATGAAAGCGGTGAAAAATATCATAAAGCTTACTTCACAAAATTTAAAAATATTTGGCACCATGGGGATTTTATTGAAAGAACTGATAAGAACGGATTTATTATGCGTGGAAGATCTGATGCTACATTAAATCCAGGTGGAGTGAGAATAGGAACATCTGAAATTTACCAGCAAGTAGAAGATATAGATTTTATCACTGAGGGATTGGTTGTCGGTCAAGTATTTGATGACGATGTTAGAATTATTTTATTTGTTACAACTAAAAATAATCAAGAAATAAATAATGAGCAAATTCAATTAATTAAATCTAGAATAAGAAAAAACTGCTCTCCTAAGCATGTGCCTGCAATAATTATTAAAGCTCCAGAAATTCCAAGAACTAAAAGCGGAAAGATTGTGGAATTAGCTGTTAGACAGATAATAAATGGGGAAAAAATCAATAATTTACAAGCTATTGCCAATCCTGCTGCTTTAAAGTTTTATGAAAATTTACCACAACTAAAATCTTAGAAAATTAGTAATGAAAAAACTGGTCACATTTTATATCAATGCAACTTTTTTTATGATGATCAACTTTGTATTTGCCGATATTGTATCTAAAGATCCTAACTATTTAAAAAGGGGTAAGATTGACAAGGTTCATATAGCTAATTATTTAAAAAAAGAATTAGGTAAACATAATTATACTATAATCAAGGACCCTACAGGCACATCACCTTTTAAACTAATTGAAAACTTTAGTCCTAGAAAAGGTGATTGTGGGACAGCAGGGCATTTCTGGAGAGAAAATAATGTTAAAATAGGAACTGGGACTACTGATTGTAATAGTAATAGATTAAGACTTGAAGTTGCCTCAAGCGGAGATATAAGAATAGGCAAGAAAGCAAAAGAAATATGGGTAGGTTATTATTTCTATGTCCCTAACATACCTGGTAATTTAGAAGACAAATTTTTACAACCTTACATAACACAATTTTATAGTATTAATCGCAAAGGAGGCCAAACTGTGGGAGGTTATGCGCCCCAATTTTCTGCCTCTATTTATAACGGAAAACTTTCTATTGAAGGTAATCATGTCATTGATGAAAAAAATCTAAAAGGCAAATGGCACAAAGTTGAATTTAATATTAGATATTCAAAAAAATATGATGGCTTTATAAAAGTATATATTAATAATGAGTTAAAAGTTAATAGATCAGGATTTAAAACAGCTTCTCACGATTATGTTGATATTAAATATGGCACGTATTCTCATCCTGAATATGGTGGTGCCATGTATCCTGAAGGATATCAATTCCCATCTCATACAATATACTTTGCTGGGTTTAGTTTAAGTAACGAAAGAAAAAAATTATTAGTAAGCAAAATACAACAAATATAAGATTAATTTAAATAATTTCTGATAAAATTGTAGCGCGTCAGTTTTATACGTTAAGTTTAATAGCCGTAAGCCTTATATTTGAATTAAGTCTTGGCTTTAGTCCCTAAATTTAAGTCATCTAAAGCCAGGACTATTTAAAAATAATCAGCACAATTTTTGTGTAACATTGAATGAAGCTCTATAAGTTTATCAAAACTTTTATTGTAGCCTCCGCCGAGAACACCACACAAAGGGATATTTTTTGAGTAGAAGTTTTCAATTACTATCTGATCTCTTTTGTTAATTCCTTCATCAGTGATTTTGAGTTTTCCTAATCTGTCATTATAATGAATATCAACTCCTGCAACATAAAACACGAAATCATACTTGTTTTGATTTAACTTTTTTAAGTTTTCATTTAAAATATTGAGGTATTCATTATCTTCCATGTTATCTTGGAGCTCGACATCCATGTCGCTTTTAGATTTTTTTGCAGGATAATTAGTTGCACAATGCATACTAAAAGTTAAAACATTTTTATCATCTTTAAATATTTCTGAATTTCCATTTCCTTGGTGAACATCTAAATCTAAAATTAAGATCCTTTTTGCGTATCCTTTATTTTTTAAATAGTTTGCAGCAACGGCTGTATCATTAAACACACAGTATCCTGCCCCAAAATCAAAAGTTGCATGATGGCTACCTCCTGCAGTATTACAAGCAAGCTTTGTTTCTAAAGCTAACTTACTTGCAAGAACTGTACCACCAGTTGCCACAAAAGATCTTCTAACAACGCTATCATTAATTGGAAACCCAATTTTTTTTTGGGCTCTTAAATCAAGTGTCTTATTTTTAATATCATTTATATATTTCAAAGAATGTGAAGTTTTCATAGTTTCAATAGAACATTCTTTTGGTATATGAAACTTTTTAACCACACCCTTATCTAAAAGGTGTTTTGCTAGTGCGCCAAATTTCTTTATAGGAAATTTGTTGTCATCGTTTATTTTGGCGACATAATCTGGATGATTTACCACAGGAAATTCCATATTATTTATCTATACTTTAATATTAAATTTTTTAAAGAGGACAAATGATAGAAAAATATAAATGGAAATGCAGGATATTAATGATCAAAACACCTAATTATAAAAGTTTAGAGTATAAGAAGGCTAAAGAGCTATATCAAAAGAATATAAAAAAATTTCATAAAAGAGTGATCAAACTAATCTCAAAAAAAGTTAACAATAATTTCTCAATAGAATTATTCGGGTTTGACGGTATAAAAAAAAAATCATTTAAAAGTTTTGATAGTAAAAAGATATTTAAGATTATAGATAAAATGCCGATGTCCACAGTTTTAAAAAATAAAAAGATTAGACCTTTAAATTTATCATTATTTTCAGATTATAATCCTAAAACAACAACACAGGGACTTGGGTTCAAAGATAAAAAAAAAGCAATACACACTATTAAAATTATTAAAAATAGAGATTTAAAATACCAAGTAAATGTTATCGCAACTATGTTAGGTAGAGCTAAAAAACACCCTCACAAAAATAAAAACATGAATGAGGCAATTAAAGTTTTTAGTTTATGGATGAAAAACTACAAAAAAAATAGAGCTTCGATAATTTAAATTATCTTTCAACACACATTGCTATACCCATTCCACCACCTATACAAAGAGTCGCTAAACCTTTTTTAGCATCTCTTTTAATCATTTCATGAATAAGCGTTACAAGAATTCGAGTCCCAGATGCTCCAATTGGATGACCTAAAGCAATAGCGCCTCCGTTTACATTTACTTTTTCACTTGGAATAGAAAGTGTTTTGATCACAGCTAAACTCTGGGCTGCAAAAGCTTCGTTGATTTCAAATAAATCCACATCTTTGATAGTCCATCCAGCTAAATCTAAAGCTTTTTTTGCCGAAGGTATTGGACCTGTTCCCATTAAAGCTGGATCCACTCCACAACTAGCCCAAGATTTTATTGAAACTAATTTTTCTATATTTCTTTTTTCAGCTTCATCACTCGCCATAAGGGTAACAGCAGCTGCTCCATCATTAATTCCTGATGCGTTCCCTGCTGTAACAGTACCATCTTTTTTAAAAACTGGTTTCAATCTTGAAAGTACATCTAAACTAATACCTTCTCTTGGGTGTTCATCCTTTTCAAAATTTAATTCAGCTTTTTTAGATTTAATTTTTAAATTTATTATTTCATCTTTAAACTTACCGTCTTTCTGTGCTTTTAAAGCTTTCTCTTGAGAGTAATGAGCAAATTTATCTTGTTCATCTCTGGTCACTTGAAATTTTTCTGCGACATTCTCTGCTGTTATTCCCATGTGATAGCCATTAAACGCATCCCATAACCCGTCCTTTATCATTGTATCAATTAATTCTGCATCCCCTAACTTTTTGCCATCCCTTAAATGGATCACGTGAGGCGCTAATGACATATTTTCTTGACCACCAGCGACTAGTATTTTTGCATCACCTGATTTTATACTTTGAAAACCAGAAGCAACAGATCTTATACCTGAACCACAAACTTGATTTACAACGTAGGCAGGTTTTTCTTTTGGTACACCTGATTTCATTGCTGCTTGTCTTGCTGGATTTTGACCACTGCCTCCTGTTAAAACTTGACCCATTATAATTTCATCTAAATCATTAGTCTTCAATTTAGATTGTGCCACAGCACCGGAAATAACAGTCGATCCTAAATCTTCCGCTTTAATATTTTTTAAAGTTTTGCCTAGAGACCCAACAGCAGTTCTAATAGCCGATGTAATATAAATATTTTTCATTATTATGAATCTATATCTTTAATATTTCTTTTCAATTAAAATATCTTTTCTGGCAAGACCAATTAAAATTCCTATTAATAAGAATAAATATGTTGTGTTTCCAGTTGTAAAAAAACTTCCAGTACTTTTGATTGGAAAAATTTCAGCAATAAATAAAAAAATAAAAGCTATAATAATTTTATTATCATTCAATTGTGATTTTATGAAATATTTTTTCAAAAATGTAAGATATAAAATTATTATAAAAATAATAGATATTAGAAAAAATCCAATAACACCTGTTTCGGTAAGTATCTCTAAGTAATAATTATGAGGGTGCATATTACAAATAAATTTTGAGTCTTTATCAATATTAGGTCTTTTATGACAATAATATCTAAAGTTTTTTATACCTCCCCCAATATATTTATTCAGCAACCAGGTATCATAAAATGAAGTGAATTCTTTAAGGTAAGGAGGCATCCTTTTATTATTAAAATCTTTATTTAAAACAATTATAGTCATTTTTGAAATTTGATCGTAAAAAGCTTTAAAATTCTCTTTTACTTTAAAATTAAAATTAAATAATAAATAAAAAACTAGAGTAAAAATAATGATTGAGGGAAAGAAATATTTTCTAGTTTGTTTTTGAAAAATGACAATTAAAGTGACTACTAATAAAAACAATAATAGCGGCATTCTATTTCCAGATAACACAATCGCTATTAAGAATAATATAAATAGAAAAGGAGTAGTAAATTTTAAATATTTTAGATATTTTTCAGAATAAAAAAGTGGAATTAAAAAAAAAGAAAAAATAGAAAATCTTTGTATGTATCCTCCTGCTATTAATTCATCACCGAAAGGCCCTCCAAGATTATTCTTAATTCCCCTATAACCAAAGATATCTGTTCCATTGAAAAATTGATAAATAATATCAAAACTGACAAATACAGACATCAATGTACATGAAGTAAAAAAATACTTAAAACTTAAAGTATTTGTCTCAATTAAATATCTTAACACAATATATAAAAGTAAATATTTTAAGAAAAAAATAGATTTAACAATTGTATCAAAATAAGCTTTCCAAGGTATACTGTTTGAGTAAAAATAGTAATCATTGATTATGCCAGTTAATAAAACCAAAAAAAAGAATGTAAAAAATAATTTATCTAAAAAAAAATATTTAATTTTAAAAACTTCCTTACCGTATAAAATTAATGTCGATAGAATTAGTAATATTAAATTAATATTTATAACCATATTACCAGCAACAAAACTCACTGGAATTATAAATATTAATAAATTCAGATAATTTGATTTTGTAATAGGGAATTTTGATAATAAATACATTTTTTAAAAACTATGTTATTTATTTATCACATGAGATAAATATAAAAAATTAAATTTAATAATTTATGTAAATACTGCGCCTGTAGCTCAACTGGATAGAGCGCTTGGCTACGGACCAGGAGGTTCTGGGTTCAAATCCTAGCAGGCGCACCAAAAATGAAAAATATATTAAAACATAAAGAGATAATTTATCTTTTATTATCAAGTTTAGTTGTAAGAATATTTGTAGCTTATTTTTATTCAGATACTGTATTGAGAAATGAGTGGTCAATGATACTTCACAATTATCAAATCTCAGGAATATTTGGGTTCAATGTTGTTATTAGTGATAATCTTGCAATTCCAAAGTTTGCAGAAATTGGCGAGAGAGTCTTACCAACTGCATTTATGCCACCATTGTATTTATATTTTATTTATTTTGTTAAAAATCTATCAAATGAACTAGTTAGCATAGCTCCACTAATAGTTTTTTTACAAATCTTACTAAGCTTAATCTCGATATTTATATTTTATCTAATTATTAAAAATCTCACAAAAAGTAAATTTTTAACGAGAACTTTTACTCTGGTTTTTGCTTTTTTTCCTATTAATATTTATGCTACTTCACAAATATCTTCTGTAAGCTTACAAATATTATTATCATTAATTTTTTTCTACTATTTATTATTAATTTTAAAAAAAAATAAAATTAAATATGTTTTTATTTTTTCTGTTATAGGTGGTTTATTAATTTTGATCCGAGGTGAGTTTTTAATATTCTATTTTTTCACTTTATTCTATTTTTTTTTCTTTTATAAAAGAAAGTTCAAATTAATTTTAATCTCTGTATCATTAACTCTTCTAACTGTTTCACCATACCTAATAAGAAATTATTTTTATTTTGACAACTTAACTCTTACTAAATCCTTCGGGTATAATCTTCTTAAAGGAAATAACCCATCTTTCAAGGTAGAGGGTGATATAGCGCTTATTGAAAAAATAAAAAAAGATGAAAAAAATATTAAATTAGACAATCATTATGAATTTGAGCTTGATAATCTATTTAAAGAAAAAGCTTTAAATTTTATTAGAAATAATCCTGTAGAGTATTTTAAATTATATCTACTAAAAATTTTTTCTTTTTTATTTTTCGATTTGAACTCATCATACCCATATTACTTTAATTTTTTTCATATAGTTCCGAAAATAATTATCTCAATTACAAGTTTAATTGGAGCAGTTATCGCTATAGGCAAAAGAGGTTTCCCCCAATATTTATCGTGTTATTTTTTTTTAAATATTTCTTTATTTTCAATTTTTTTCATTTTACCGAGATATAGTTTGATTTTATTACCAGTTCAAATTTTACTATCAATAGATTTTGTTAAATATCTAAGAAGAAAATTCTTTGATTAATTCTTTTATAATTATTTTCGTAGAGTATTTTTGTTTCCAGGCAGGATAGTCTTTTCTAAATTTTTTCATATTACTCACATACCAAATATGGTCACCAACACGATTTTTTTTTAAATAATTTTTTTTAATTTTAATTTTAGCCATTTTCTCTACTAGATTTAAAGCTTCAAGAACAGAGCAATTTGAAAATCTTCCCCCACCAACATTGTATATCTCTCCTCTTGTAGGTCTTTTATAGAATTCCCAAAAACATCTTACTAAATCGTTGCTATGAATATTATCTCTAACTTGTTTGCCTTTATATCCAATTAGATTATACTTTTTTTTCTTTAGAGCAATTTTTACAAGATAGGATAGAAATCCATGAAGTTGTGCCCCAGAATGATTAGGCCCAGTGATACAACCAGCTCTAAAACAACTTGTTTTAAGGCCTATATTCTTACCGTATTCTTGAACTATTAAGTCCGCATATGTTTTTGATGCTCCAAATAAACTGTGAATACAATCATCCACTGACATCTTCTCATCTATACCTTGATAAAACTTATGATTTTTTTTAATTTCCCATCGCATTTTTTTTTCTACCAAAGGTAAAGAGTTTGGGTTATCCCCATAAACTTTATTAGTGGACATGAAAATAAATGAAGCATTAGGTGAAAAAATTCTTGTAAGCTCCAGAAGATTAAGAGTTCCTCTAGCGTTAATATCAAAGTCAACAAAAGGTTTGTTTTTAGCCCAATCATGAGATGGCTGAGCAGCACAATGAATAATTATAGATATTTTATTTTTATATTTCCTAAATATTTTTTTTAATGAATTATAATTTCTAACATCAATATGGAAATGTTTGTATTTTTTAATGGATGACCTTAATTTTGACTTGATCCATGTTATGTCACCATCTTTTCCAAAAAAAAACTTTCTTGCATTATTTTCTATTCCTATAATTTCAAAACCTTTTTTTGAAAAAAATAAGGCTGATTCAGATCCAACCAAGCCACAAGAACCTGTTATTAATGCTTTTTTCATTTAAAATAATCTTTCATATCACTAGTAATTAACCATGAATAAATATCTTTTAAGGTTTTATCTAAATTAGCTGCCGGTCTCCACCCGTATGTTTTAAACACTTTGCTATTATTAGTTATATAATAAGGAATATCATAATTAGAAGTACGCTTATCTTCTTTTATAAAAATCTTATTGCCAGTTAGCACTTCACACTTCTTTGTTAAGTTTTTAAGAGAGGTATAATTTTTAAATCCACCACCTATATTTAAAGTCAAGTTGTTTACTTTCTTAATTTTTTTAATTTGGAGAAGAATTATATTACAAACATCATTAATATGAATTATATCTCTTACTTGATGTCCTTTACCTCCAAAACCTATATAGGATAATTTTTTTTTAAAAAAATGTCTAGCAACCCATAAAGGAACAAATCCTTGATCTTGTTTACCAAATTGCCATGGCCCTGCAATAACACCAAATCGATTGATTATATATTTCATTTTTTTTTCATAAAAAAACTCTTTTATTAATTTTTCTGAAGCTAATTTTGTAAATCCATAAAGAGAGCTTGCAGAGTCTGTTTCAAAACTTTCGTCAATTGTTTTATTTATCTTAAGGGGTTTTTTTAAATCTAAATTTTTGATTAATTTTTTTAGGGAATTAATAGAATATACTCTGCTTGATGATAAAAAAATTATATTGGATTGATCTTTTAGGCATTTTTTTAAAATATTAAATGTACCGATTAAATTCGTTTTAAAAACCTGGTCAGGATTTTTTTTTGAGGCTTCAATAGCTGGTTCTGCACAACAATCAATTACTAAATTGAACTTTCTTAAATTTCCTATTTTTTTTGAATTACTTACATCTATTCTTAAATTAGTAATCTTTTCTCTTTTTAACCTCTTCTCATTTACCTCTGAACCTTTACGTATTAGGTTATCTAAACTTAAAACATAAGCATTTTTTATTCTTTTTTTAAGGAAGATCGCAAGATTAGACCCAACAAAACCACATCCTCCTGTGATAAGTATTTTCATAAACTTTTAAATATCTTATTAATTTAATAATGTATTAAATAATTAATTATATGTTGTCCATAATAATTCCAGCAAGAAATGAGTCAGATAATTTAGAAGATATTTTGAATTATTTTAAAAATGGTATGGGTACAATAAATTATGAAATTATATTAATTAATGATTTTAGTGAGGATAATACATTTGAACAAGCTAAAGAAATTTTCCAGACCCACAAAAATTTTAAAATATATAATAATGAAAAAAAAGGTTTAGGCGGTGCAATAAATCTTGGTATAGACAAAAGTAGTGGAACTAAAATATGTATTATGATGGCTGACTTGTCAGATGATATAAATGATTTAAAAAAATATAATAATTTACTCGAAGAAAAAAATCTAGACGCTGTACTTGGTTCAAGATTTTTAAAAGACTCAAAAGTACTAGACTATCCAAAAAAAAAACTTATTTTGAATAGAATATTTAATTTTTTTGTAAGCTTGATTTTTTTGAATAGTTATAATGATTATACAAATGCTTTCAAGATATACAAAAAAGATGTTCTTAAAACATTAATGCCTTTTGTTTCTGAAAGTTTTAATATTTTTCTAGAAATTCCCTTAAAGATTATAAGTAGGAATTACTCATACGAAGTTATAAGTATAAATTGGCTAGGTAGGAAAAAAGGAAACGCAAAATTTAAAATTAAAGAACTTAGATCTAAATACTTGTTTACATTATTATATTGTTTTTTTGAAAAAATACTATTAAATATTAAAAAATAATTTATTTATGTCTTTACAAAAAGCTGTTGTAGTATTTTTTATATCGGTACTTATAATTTTATTAATTTTAACCTATATTTTATAAGTAGCTCAAAAATAATAAAATTACACCAAGTAACACTCTATAAATAACAAAAATATTTAGGCTAAATTTTTTCACAAAATGTAAAAAATATTTTATTGTTAATATTGAGAATAAAAAAGATAAAAATATACAAAGTATATTTATAAGTGAAAAATTGATGTCGTTTGAAGACAATGTATTATTTAATCCAAATATTGATACAGCACCTAAAGTTGGTAGAGACAATAGAAATGAAATTTTTGCGGAATCAAACCTATTGAAATTTAAGATTCTTGCAGCTGTTAGGGTTATGCCCGATCTACTTACGCCAGGAATCAAAGACAAAATTTGAAAAGCACCAATAAATATTGCTGATTTAAAACTAAAGTTGCTTTCAATATTTTTGCTTAGATCGCATTTATCACCAAAATATAGCAGTATACCGAATATCAAAGTGGTCCATGCAATTACCTCTATGTTTCTTAAATTTTCAATCAAATTGGTTTCAACTAAAAAAAAACCAACTAACATTACTGGTATTGAGGAAATTAAGATTTTTAAGAAAAGAATTTTATTTTTTATAAAATTTAATATATCTTTATAAAAATAACAAAGTACCGCCAAAAAAGAACCAATATGTAAACTCACATCAATTAAAAGACTCTGTTCTTCAAAATTAGTATAATTTGAAAATAAAATTAAATGAGAAGAAGAGCTTACAGGTATAAACTCTGTTATTCCTTGAATTAAAGATAATAAAAATATCTCAATCATAGACTCCCAAAATTAATAAAATTGAAGGTTGTTTTTTTGATGTCATTATAGCTTGCATATCAGGTATGCATAAAAATACATTAAAATTAAAGGAATTATAAATTAAAGGTAAATAATATTGACCTTAAAATTCTATTAATTTAGATATTTATTTACTATTTTGCAAAATTATGAAAAAAAAAATGCTCCAATTTGTAGACTTAAATCAGGAAACACCGGTTAAAAGATCTACAATAAAAAGAAAAAATGATTTTAACGAGATTTATAATGAATTTGTTACTGAAAAAGCTAAAGAACAATCGAGCAGATGTTCACAATGTGGTGTACCTTTTTGCCAGATCCATTGTCCTCTAAGTAACAATATACCTGATTGGTTAAAGTTAACGGCCGAGGGAAGATTAAAAGAGGCTTACGAAATTTCACAAAGCACAAATAATATGCCTGAAGTATGTGGAAGAATTTGTCCTCAAGATAGATTATGTGAAGGAAATTGTGTAATCGAACAATCTGGTCATGGAACAGTCACTATTGGTTCAGTAGAAAAATATATTAATGATACGGCTTGGGAGAAAGGTTGGGTAAAACCAATCAAAGTTAAGAAAGAGCTCAAACAGTCAATAGGAATTATAGGTGCAGGACCTGCTGGAATGGCATGTGCTGAAGAATTAAGAAAATCTGGTTACCAAGTAACAATATACGATAGGTATGATAGGCCGGGAGGACTTTTAATATACGGCATTCCAAATTTTAAACTCGAAAAATTTGTTGTTGAGAGAAGAACTAAACTTTTGAAAGAAAGTGGTATTAAGTTTATTCAAAATTTTGAAGTCGGTAAAAATGATACACTTTATGGTCTAAAGAAAAAGCATGATGCTGTTTTAATTGCAACTGGAGTTTACAAAGCTAGAGAAATCAATATTGAGGGTCATAATCTGAATAACATTTTTCCAGCAATGGATTTTTTAACAGCATCAAATAGAAAAGGGTTAGGGGATAAAGTTCAGTTATTTGATGATGGTACTTTAAACGCTGAAGGTAAAGATGTAGTAGTTATTGGTGGTGGAGATACTGCTATGGACTGTGTAAGAACATCTATTAGACAAAAAGCAAAATCAGTAAAATGTTTATATCGTAGGGACAGGGAAAATATGCCTGGTTCTGCAAGGGAAGTTGGTAACGCCATAGAGGAAGGAGTAGAGTTTGTATGGTTAACAAGCCCAAAAAGATTTATTGGAAATTCGAAAGTTGAAGAAGTAGAAGTGCTTAAAATGAAATTAGGAGATCCAGATTCTTCAGGAAGAAGACGACCAGAAATACAATCTGGATCAGAATATAAAATAAAAGCAGACTTGGTGATAAAATCTCTAGGATTTGATCCAGAAAATTTACCCAAATTATTTAATGCAGAAGAGTTAGCTGTTTCAAAATGGGGAACAATAAAAATTGATCTTAAGTCGATGCAGACAAAT
Organism: uncultured Pelagibacteraceae bacterium; assembly: GCA_902613545.1. Classification (GTDB taxonomy): domain Bacteria; phylum Pseudomonadota; class Alphaproteobacteria; order Pelagibacterales; family Pelagibacteraceae; genus Pelagilacustribacter. The sequence continues at coordinate 155,448 of CACMHW010000001.1, read as the reverse complement.
TTAGATGGTGTATTTGCTGCAGGAGATATAGTTAGAGGAGCTTCATTAGTAGTTTGGGCAATAAGAGATGGCAGAGATGCTGCAGTTCAAATTGAAAAATATTTACAATCAAAAGAAAATAAATCAGTTAAAGCAGCTTAAAATGAATACATATAAAAGAAACAAATATCTTTTAGAAAGAACTCATAATTACAAATCTGATATGGAGCATGATGCATGTGGTGTTGGACTTATTGCATCAACTAATGGAAAAAAAACTAGAAAAGTTGTTGAATACGGTATTGAAGCTTTAAAAGGCATTTGGCACCGAGGAGCAGTGGATGCAGATGGTAAATCTGGTGATGGGGCAGGCATACAGATAGAAATCGCCCCTGAATTTTTTAAGGAGAAAATTTTAGCTACAGGTCATACACCAGATGACAACAAGAGAATTTGCGTAGGAATGGTTTTTTTACCACGAAGCGATTATTCGGAACAGGAAAAATGCAGGGAAATTATAGAGTCTGCCTTATTAGAGGCAAATTATTATATTTACGGATGGAGACAGGTACCAATTAATCCTGCTGTTCTTGGAAAAATTGCTGACCAAAGTCGACCTGAAATAGCCCAAGTAATGTTTAAAAAAAATGAAAATTTAGAAACAAATGATCTTGAGAGGGATCTTTTCGAAACTCGAAAGAAGATAGAGAAAATAGCCAGAAATAGTCAACTAAAGGAATTCTACATTTGCTCGTTTAGTTCAAGATCTATTGTTTATAAAGGAATGTTTTTAGCAGAAATGCTTTCCGAATTTTACCCCGACCTTAATGATAAAAAACTTTCATCAAGATTTGCCGTTTTTCATCAAAGATACTCAACAAATACTTTTCCTAGTTGGGACCTAGCACAACCGTTTAGGACGTTAGCACATAATGGTGAAATCAATACTCTCAAAGGTAATATAAATTGGATGAAAATTCACGAGCAAGACATGTCTAGCTCATTATTTAAAAATGTAAAAAATTTACAACCTGTAATTAGAAGCACATCAGATTCAGGCGCACTAGATAATGTATTTGAATTATTAGTGCATTCTGGAAAATTAGCTCCATTAATAAAATTAATGATGATACCTGATGCTTGGTCTAAAAGAAGCAAGACTGTTCCAAAAAATCATCAGGATTTGTTTAATTTTTTAAATAGCACTTTAGAACCTTGGGACGGGCCAGCTGCAATTTGTGCAACAGATGCAAAATGGGTTTTAGCGTCTTCGGATAGAAATGGGTTGAGACCACTAAGATATACCATTACTTCAGATGATTTATTTTTTGTTGGTTCAGAGACAGGAATGATTAAAATTCCTGAAGAAAATATAATTGAAAAAGGAAAATTAGGCCCAGGTCAGATAATTGCAATTGATTTAAAAAAAGGCAAACTGTTTAAGGATAAAGAAATTAAAGATTTGTTAGCAAAAGATTATAAAAAATATAGCAAACAAATAATTGATTTAGAAAAGAAAATTTCAAATGAAAATGAAAAGCCTAATTATTCAAGTGAAGAATTAAGGAGGAGACAATATTTATCTGGTTTAAGTGTAGAGGACTTAGAGTTGATACTTCATCCAATGGCTGAGGAAGGAAAAGAAGCTTCAGGTTCAATGGGGGACGACACCCCAGTCGCTGTTCTATCAAGTCATTTCAGACCTGTCTCCCATTACTTCAGACAAAATTTTAGCCAAGTTACTAATCCACCAATTGACTCTTTGAGAGAAAATAAGGTTATGAGTTTAAAAACAAGATTTGGAAATCTTGGTAATATTTTAGATTTTGATAACCTAACAGAGGAAAATATTTATGTGTTAGATAGCCCAATTCTTACAAATTCACAGCTTAAAAAATTTAAGAGGTTTTTTTCAAAAAAAACAAAAGAAATTGATTGTACATTTGACATATCCTCTTCACTTAAAGACAGAATAGAGAAAATTAGAGAGGAAGCTGAAACTTCTGTAAGAGAAGGAAGTACTTGTCTAATACTTTCTGATAAAAATATTTCAAATAAAAAAGCTAGCATACCGAGTATATTAACTGTGGGAGCAGTACACTCGCATTTAGTAAAGCTTGGTCTTAGAGGTTATTGTTCTTTAAATGTTGAATGCGCTGATGCTTTAGATACACATTCTTTTGCAATTTTAATTGGAGTTGGAGCAACAACTGTTAACCCTTATTTAGCTATAGATAGTATTTATCAAAGATATGAAAAAAATTTGTTTGGAAAATCTGATTTTGAAAGCTGTGTTGTTAAGTTTAAAAAATCAATTGATGCTGGTTTACTTAAAATAATGTCAAAAATGGGTATATCAGTGATTAGTTCGTATAGAGGAGGATGTAATTTTGAAGCTGTTGGACTTAGTAGAGCTATTGTGTCCGACTATTTTCCAGGTATGTCATCAAGAATATCGGGTATAGGGGTAATAGGGATAGAGAAAAAAATTAAAGAGCTCCATGCAAAATTTAATTCAAAAAATGTTTTTACTTTACCTATTGGAGGTCTTTATAGATATAGAAAAAGCGGCGAAGATCATCAATATCAAGGAAAATTAATTCATTTGCTTCAAAGCGCGGTGGGAAGTGGATCCTATGAACAATACAAAAGGTATTCGGCTGGAATACATAATCTACCACCAATTAATATCAGAGATTTATTAGAATTTAAAAAATCTAGAGATAAAATAAATATTGATGAAGTCGAACCATTAGAAAACATTTTGAAAAGGTTTGGCAGTGGAAGTATGTCACATGGTGCTTTGTCCGCTGAAGCTCATGAAACATTAGCAACAGGTATGAATAGGATCAAGGGCGCTTCTTGCAGTGGCGAAGGAGGTGAAGACGCTAAAAGATTTAAAGTTTTATCTAACGGTGATAGTGCAAATTCAAGAGTAAAGCAGATTGCCTCTGCAAGGTTTGGCGTAACAGTAGATTACTTAAATAACGCTAATGAAATAGAAATTAAAATTGCTCAAGGCGCGAAACCTGGAGAAGGAGGTCAGCTTCCAGGTTTTAAAGTAACTGATGAAATAGCTCGACTTAGACACTCTACACCTGGTGTAACTTTAATTTCTCCCCCACCGCATCATGATATTTATTCTATTGAAGATTTGGCTCAATTAATTTACGATTTAAAACAAATTAATCCAAAAGCACGAGTAGGAGTTAAGCTTGTTGCATCGACAGGAATTGGAACAATCGCTGCTGGAGTAGCAAAAGCAAAAGCAGATATAATCTTGATATCTGGTCATTCAGGCGGAACTGGAGCTAGCCCTCAAACAAGCATCAAATATGCAGGAATACCTTGGGAGATGGGATTGACTGAGGCTAACCAGGTTTTAACTTTGAACAATTTAAGACACAACGTAACACTTCGTACAGATGGAGGATTGAAAACTGGAAGAGATGTAGTAATCGCAGCAATGATGGGAGCAGAGGAATATGGTATGGGTACATCTTCGTTAGTTGCAATGGGATGTATAATGGTAAGACAATGTCACTCTAATACCTGTCCAGTTGGAGTTTGTAGTCAAGACCCTTCTTTAAGGGAAAAATTTAATGGCACTCCTGAAAAAGTTGTAAACTTATTCAAATTTGTAGCAACTGAAGTTAGAGAAATTTTAGCATCACTAGGGTTTAAATCTATTAATGAAATTATTGGGCGTACTGATCTTCTTTCTCAAGTAAATAAAGGCGCATCAAATTTGGACGATTTAGATTTAAATCCCTTGCTAGTTCAAGCAGACCCGGGAGAAAACTTAAGATATTGTAAAGATAATCATATTAATAAAGTACCTGAAACATTAGATGAAAAGATTTGGTCTGAAATAAAAGACAAAATTAATACTTCTGCCCAAAATAGTTTTGAATATGAAATTGAAAATACATCAAGATCTGTTGGTACGAGGCTATCTCATCATGTTTATAAAAAATATGGTAATGAAAAACTAAACGATGATACCATAAATATTAAATTAACTGGCTCTGCTGGTCAGTCCTTAGGAGCCTTTTTAACCAAGGGAATAAGTCTGACAGTTGAAGGAGATTGTAATGATTATGTCGGCAAAGGTCTCTCAGGTGGTAAAATTATAGTAACAACTTCAAAAAAAAGTAAATTAGTTGCAGATCAAAACACCATAATTGGAAATACGGTTTTATATGGAGCTACAAAAGGAAAACTTTATGCTTCTGGGCAAGCAGGAGAAAGATTTGCAGTAAGAAATTCCGGAAGTTTTGCAATTGTTGAGGGTTGTGGAGCACATGGATGTGAATACATGACAGGCGGAACTGCGATTATCTTAGGCTCAGTTGGAGATAATTTCGGTGCTGGAATGACCGGCGGTATGGCATTTATTTACGATGAAAAAAACGAATTTGAAAACTTTGCTAATCCCGCATCAATAATATGGCAATCTGTAGAAACTGACTACTGGAAAAAATTTTTAAAAGAAAACATTAAAGATTTTGAAAATAAAACTTTTTCCTCAAAGGCAAATAAAATACTTAAAAATTTTGAAGCTGAACTAAAAAATTTCAAACAAGTTTGCCCTATTGAAATGCTTGATAAATTAGAAAATCCAATCAGTTTAAAGCCTCATATTAAGAAGGCAGGTTAATGAGTAAATTAAAAGTCTTTTGCTTTGGCTTTGGACAGGTTGCAGAAAGTTTCATTAACAAATTAATTATTGAGAAAAAAAATTTTGATTTAAGTATTACCTCGAGACAAGAAACTCACCAAATAGAATTTAATAATTTGAAGATAACGTCCTTCTTTTTTAATAATGATCAGTTTGACGATACTTTAAAGACAAAACTAGAGGATGCGAATTACATATTAATTTCTATCCCACCTATAGACGGTGAAGATATAGTGGCAAACTTTCTTGATACTTACTATAAAAAAATAGAAAATTGTAATTGGGTTACCTACCTATCAGCTACTAGCGTTTATGGCGACCATAAAGGTGACTGGGTAAACGAAAAAAGTGAGACTAAACCAACATCACCAACTGGCATATATAGATTAAAGGCAGAAAATATTTGGAAAAGTTTATCAAGTAAAAAAAATTTTCCTCTACAAATTTTTAGATTAGCTGGAATTTATTCAAATAAGTTTAATATTTTAAAAAGATTACAAAATGGCAATGTTCAAATAGTGGATAAAAAAAATCATTTTTTTTCAAGAATTCACGTTGAAGATATAGCTAATATTTTATTTAAGTCATTAGATAATTTTAAAAATAACGAGATATATAATATTTCTGACGATAAGCCAGCTTCACAATTTGATGTAGCCAACTATGGTGCAAGATTATTGAAATTAGATCTACCAAAATCAGTGAAACTCGAAGACGTAGAAAGTGAAATGCTAAAAAATTTTTATAAAGACTCTAAAAAAGTGGATAATAAGAAAATGAAACTATTCTTCAATTACAATTTAAAATATCCAACTTATGAAGAGGGATTAAACAATATTTTTAATAATAATATTTAATTCCTTAATTATTTTTCTCAATTGATTTTGATTAGATAAGCTATGGTCTCCACCTTTAATTATAACTATTTTCTTTTTTGCTTTACTGAATAACTTTAAAACGTATTTAGAGAAAATAGTAGGCACAACTTCATCCTTTTGTCCGTGTATCATTGTGATACTAATATTTGAGTTTACTTTTTTATGTAAAACTTTATTTTTTCTTCCATCCTTGATTAATTGTAAAGTAATTGGGTATTCATATCCTCCATTCTTTATTAAAACTTTTCCTGTTTTAAGTAACTCCTTCTTTGTTTTCATTGGAAATTTATTCCACATCAATCTTGTTAAAAATTCTGGAGCTGAACCTATTCCAACAAAACCTTTAATTTGTGACTTAAAGTATTTGAATTGATTAATTGCGATCCAACTACCCATGCTAGATCCAATTAAAATAAAATTTTTCTTTTTGATAATTTTTTTAATTATTTTCTTTGTATCACTTGTCCAAATACTAATATTACCTTTAGTGAAAACTCCTGAGGATTTTCCATGCCCAGAATATTCTAAACCTAAAAAGCCCAATTTGTTCTTTCTAGCAAACTTAAAAAAAGTTTGAGGTTTTTTGCCTTCTAAATCAGACATGAAACCATGTAAAAAAACCAAATAAATTTTTTCTTTGGAGTAATTATGAGAATATCTTAGCTTTTTAGTCTTTGAAAATTTTAAAAATTTAAATTTTTTCATATAACGAACACTTAATTTGTTATTATATATAAAGAATATGATTACTAAAATAAATGTTTTACAAGTTATTCCTAAACTTGGGTATGGCGGAGCCGAGACCGGTTGTTATGATATTGCTCATTATTTGGCGGAACAAAACTGTGGTTCATTTATCGCAACATCTGGTGGAGATTTATTGAAATTCGTAAAAAAAAATAAAGTAGGAATCTTTAAACTCCCTGTCCATTCAAAAAATCCAATCATGATTATTCTTAATTCGTTGATGCTATCATTATTAATTCTTATAAAAAAAATAAATATTGTTCATGCAAGAAGTAGGGCACCAGCATGGTCCTGCTACTTTGCATGTTTAATGACTAATACAAATTTTGTTACCACGTTTCATGGCACTTATAATTTTAAAAGTAGGTTAAAAAAATTTTACAATAGTATAATGTTAAGATCAAAACTTACTATAGCGGGATCTAATTTTATTTTTGGACATATAAATGATAATTATAGCGAATATTTAAATAAAAAAAAAAAATTAAGAGTAATTTTTAGAGGAATTAATATTGATTATTTTAATCCCAAAAATATTTCTATTCTTAAACAAGAAAAATTAAAAAAAGATTGGAATTTAGAGGCTAATAAATTTACTATTTTAATGCCAGGTAGATTGACCTATTGGAAAGGACAAGAAAAATTTATTGAAGCATTAAACATTCTAGTTGAAGACTACAACTTAACTAATTTCCAGGCTATTTTACTTGGTTCGGATCAAGGAAGAAAGGTCTATACTAAAAAACTTTTAAGTTTAGTTGAAAGATATAGTCTTACAAAAAAAATTCATTTTATAAATCATTGTAAAGAAATGCCATTAGCTTATTCTCTTGCTGATGTTGTAGTTTCTGCTTCAATTGAACCCGAAGCATTTGGTCGAGTCGCAGTTGAGTCTCAGTCGATGGGAAAACCGATTGTTGCAAGTAATATTGGGGGATCAAAAGAAACAGTTTTAAATAAAAAATCTGGTTTTTTATACAAACATGACGATCCAAGAGAACTTGCTAAAAATTTAAATACTGTTATTCAATTAAATCAAGAGGAGTTGAAATTAATGGGAAACGAGGGTAGAAAAAACGTTACTAAAAAGTTTGATGTTGATTTAATGTGTGACTCAAATTTAAGAGAATATAAAAAGTTATTAGTTAAATAATGCCTGAAATTCAATTATTAGACGGAAAAAAAATTTCTTTTGTAAAATCTATTAGTGGATTTGAACTTACAAAAAAAATTAGTAAATCACTTGAGAAGTCAGCATTAATTATGGAAGTTGACGGTGAGTTAAAAGACCTTAGCCATGAGATAAAAAAAGACTCAAAAGTAAGACTTATAACATCAAAAGATAAAGAAGGTTTAGAAGTCATAAGACATGATGCTGCTCATATTATGGCTATGGCTGTTCAAGAACTATATCCAGGAACCCAAGTAACTATTGGCCCTGTAATAGATAATGGTTTTTATTATGATTTTGCAAGAAAAGAACCTTTTACTAGCGATGATTTAAAAAAAATTGAAAAAAGAATGTCAGAAATAATTGATAGAGATGTTAAAACTAAAAGAGAGGTTTGGAAAAGAGAAAAAGCTATAAAACATTTTAAAAATATTGGTGAAAAATATAAAGCAGAAATTATTGAGAGCATACCTTTAAATGAGGAACTATCTATATATCATCATGGAGATACTTGGCACGATCTGTGTAGAGGTCCGCACCTAGCCTCATCAAGTAAAATTGGAAAAGCTTTCAAATTAACTAAAGTATCTGGAGCATATTGGCGAGGTAACTCTGATAACGAAATGTTGCAAAGGATTTATGGAACTTGCTGGAGTTCTAAAAAAGAGTTAGACGAATATCTTCATCGTTTAGAAGAAGCTGAGAAGAGGGACCACAGAAAACTTGGTAAAGAGATGGACCTTTTTCACTTCAGGGAAGAAAGTCCAGGGTCAGTCTTTTGGCATGAGAAAGGTTGGCTTTTATTTCAGAGACTAATTGAATACATGCGAATGAAACAACGTTTAGCAGGGTATAAAGAAATTAATACCCCTGAACTTTTAGATAAAACTTTATGGGAAAAATCTGGCCATTGGGAAAAGTTTGGCGAACATATGTTTACATCTGAAACTCCAGATGAAAAAACTTTCGCTGTAAAACCCATGAACTGTCCAGGATGTGTTCAGGTTTTTAACCAAGGTTTGAAAAGTTATAGAGATTTACCCTTGAAGCTTTCAGAGTTTGGAAAAGTTCATCGATATGAACCTTCGGGTGCCTTACATGGATTATTAAGAGTTAGAGCTTTTACGCAGGACGACGCTCATATTTTTTGTACAGAGGATCAAATTACAGAAGAGTCTTTATCAGTAACAAATTTAATTTTAGAAATATATAAAGATTTAGGTTTTAAAGATGTAATTTTAAAATACTCTGATAGACCCCAGCAAAGAGTTGGAGATGATAGCGTTTGGGATAAATCAGAGTCTGCTCTTCTAACTGCAATAAAAAAATCAAAACTTGAATACACAATAAACAAAGGAGAGGGTGCTTTTTATGGTCCTAAAATTGAATTTGTTTTAAGAGATGCTATCGGAAGAGACTGGCAATGTGGAACACTTCAAGTAGATTTAAATTTACCTGGGAGGTTAGGTGCAACATACGTGGCTAAGGATGGAACTAGAAAAATCCCAGTAATGTTACATCGAGCTTTATTCGGCTCATTAGAGAGATTTATTGGAATTTTAATTGAAAACTACGCCGGTAAGTTGCCATTTTGGTTATCTCCTGCACAAGCTGTAGTATGTCCAATTGCCGAGGAGAACAATAATTATGTTAAAAAGTTATTTGAAGATTTGTTTAAAGAAGGTATAAAATGTGAGATGGATTTAAGGAATGAAAAAATAAATTATAAAGTAAGAGAACATTCTCTTGCAAAAATTCCTTATATAATTGTCTGCGGAAAGAAAGAAGTTGCAGATAATACTGTTACTGTTAGAAAACTTGGATCAGATAATCAAGAAGTTATCAAAAGGGAAGATCTAATCAAAAATATGCTAGACCTAAATAAGTTGCCTTTAAATTAAGTGTCAAACTCAAAACCAAACTATTTTCAAAGAAGAACAAAGCCTCAAGGGCCAAGAGCTAATGAACGTATACGTGCTTTGGATGTACAAGTTATTGGAAGTGATGGAACGAACCTTGGCGCTATGCCTTTAAAAAAAGCTATAGATTTAGCTAAACAGGAAGATTTAGATCTTATTGAAATATCACCTAATGCTAATCCTCCAGTTTGCAAAATTATGGATATTGGAAAATATAAATATGATTTGCAAAAAAAAGCCAATCTAGCAAAGAAAAAACAAAAAACAGTTTCTCTTAAAGAAATTAAATTAAGACCAGGCACAGAGGCTCACGATTATAATTTTAAAATTAAAAATGCAAAAAAATTTATTAACAAAGGTGATAAAGTAAAATTTACTGTGAAGTTCAAAGGAAGAGAAATGCAGCATACTGAACTTGGCAAAGAATTAATGAATAGAATTATCGAGGAGACAAAAGATATTGCCAAGGTTGAGAGCCAGCCTAAATTTGAGGGTAAACAAATGGTTATGATCATTCAGCCTATTTAAATCAATCATAATAGCCACTTGCTAAGATATCTTAATATCTATATAAGTCCGACAGATTTATGCCAAAATTAAAAACAAAAAGCTCTGCAAAAAAAAGATTTAAATTTACTGCCTCAGGAAAAATAAAAATGCCTCAGGCTGGAAAGCGACACGGTATGATTAAAAGAACTAATTCACAAATAAGAAAACAAAGAGGTACAACGATAATGTCAAAACAAGACACAAAAATTGTAAAATCGTATATGCCGTATAACTTAAGAGGATAATATGGCTAGAACTAAACGTGGTGTTGTAAGTAGAGCTAAACATAAAAAAGTTTTAAAGTCTGTTAAAGGTCAATACGGTAGAAGAAAAAACACTATCAGAATAGCTCGTCAGGCTATGGAAAAAGCAATGCAATATGCATATAGAGATAGAAAAGTAAAAAAAAGAGAATTTAGATCTTTATGGATTCAAAGGATCAACGCAGGAGTGAGAGCTGAGGGCTTGACTTATGCAAAATTTATTAATGGTTTAGCTAAATCTAAAATAAAACTTGATAGAAAAGTTTTAGCTGAATTAGCTTACAACAATCCAGAAGTCTTTAAATCAGTGGTAAAAAAGGTTCAATCCTCCCTTAATTAAAAGGGTCTTTGATTTAAAGTAAACTTTAATATAAAAAATCAATTACCTAATGAGTGATTTGGATAAAATAAATTCTATTTTCAACGCTAAAATTGACTCTGTTAAAACAAAGGAAGATTTACAAAATATAAAAACAGAGTTTTTTGGTAAAAATGGTCAAATTACAAAACAATTTAAAACTCTGGGTTCATTAGACCCTGACAAAAGAAAAGAGTTTGCTTCATGTTTAAATAAAATAAAAGATGACTTGACCAATCAAATTAATCAAAAAGATTTTGAAATTAGCAATTTAGAAATAAATGAAAAATTAAAAAATGAAAAAGTTGATGTCACTTTACCGATTCGACCATACCAACAAGGAAAAATACACCCTGTATCACAAGTCATTGATGAAATCTCTTCAATTTTTTCTGAGATAGGTTTTTCAGTTGCAGAGGGCCCTGATGTTGAGACGGAGTATAATAATTTTACAGCATTAAATACTCCTGAAGACCATCCTGCAAGAGACATGCATGATACTTTTTATTTAGAAAAAAATAAGAAATTACTTTTGAGAACTCATACATCTCCAGTTCAGATTAGAACAATGCTTAATGGGAAACCGCCATTTAAAATTATTGTTCCTGGAAGAACTTATAGATGTGATAGTGATCAAACTCATGCTCCAATGTTTCATCAACTTGAAGGTTTACATATAGATAAAAATATTACAATGGGCCATTTGAAAGGATGCTTAGATTATTTCATAAAAGAATTTTTTGAAGTCAAAAATGTGAAAATGAGATTTAGACCAAGTCATTTTCCATTCACCGAGCCTTCTGCCGAAGTAGATATTGGTTATAGAATCAAAAATGAAAAAATTGTCATTGGAGAAGGAGATAAATGGTTAGAAATTTTAGGATGTGGGATGGTACATCCTAATGTACTCAAAAATGCAAAAGTCGATCCAAAAAAATATCAGGGATTTGCATTTGGTATGGGTATAGATCGATTAGCTATGTTAAAATATGGAATTAATGATTTAAGAGCTTTTTTTGAAACTGATTTTCGATGGTTAAGCCATTTTGGCTTTGATCCCTTAGACGTACCTACAAATTATAGAGGTTTAAGCAAATGATTATTACTTTACCATGGTTAAAAGAACATTTGAAAACCAAAGCCAATGAAAATGAAATTATAGAAAAACTTACTAACATTGGATTAGAAGTTGAGGGTATAAAAGAAAACGTTGGAGAGCTTGATAAATTTAAAATTGCAAAAATTATTAAAGCAGAAAAACATCCTAATGCAGATAAATTAAAAGTTTGCGAAGTAAGCATTGGTGGAAAAGAAACTTTTAAAGTTGTTTGTGGAGCACCTAATGCAAGAGACGGTTTGATAACAATTTATGCTCCACCTGGAGCAGTTATTCCTAAAACAAAATTTGAATTAAAAATTGCTAAGATTAGAGGTGTAGAGTCTTTGGGCATGTTGTGTTCTGAAAGTGAGTTAAATTTATCAAATGATAGTGAAGGGATCATAGAATTAAATAACAAAGAAAAAGAAATAGGAAAAAGTTATTTTAAAAGTAAAACAGAAAAAACTATTGATATCTCAATTACACCCAATAGACCAGATTGTTTAGGTATTCGAGGGATAGCAAGAGATTTATCGTCTACAGGAATAGGAAAATTAATACCTTTTAAAAAGAAAAATTTAAAACATACTTCTAAGCATTATATTAAGACATCGATAACTAAAGATAAGCACCAAGGCTGCTTAACTTTTGGAAGTTGTTATATAAAAAATATAATTAACAAAGAAAGTCCAGATTGGTTAAAAAGTAAACTTCATGCATTAGGGTTAAAACCAATTTCAGCTGTAGTTGATATTACAAATTATGTGATGTTTGACCTAAATCGACCTCTTCATGCTTATGATGCTGATAAAATTGATAAAGAGATTATAATTAGGGACTCAAAAGATGGTGAAGAGTTTGAAGCATTAGACAATAAAAAATATAAACTTAAAAAGGGAATGTGTGTTATTGCGGATAAATCTAGCGTCCTTGGTTTAGGAGGAATAATTGGAGGAACAAAAACTTCGACAGAATTTGAGACCAAAAATATCTTACTTGAATCTGCTTATTTTCTACCATCATCAATTAGACGAACATCTAGAGAATTATCTATTGAAACTGACGCAAAATATAGATTTGAAAGAGGTATCGATCCTAACTCTGTTATAAAGGGCCTAGAAATTGCAACAGAACTAATACTTAAAATATGTGGCGGCCAAGCTAGTAAATTTAGAATTACAGGTAAAAATTTTCAAAAAAATAAAATCATAAAATTTGAGCTAGAAAGCTTTGAAAGTTTGATTGGTATACCAATATCGATCAGCGAAGCACAAAAAATTTTAACTCAATTAGGTTTTAATTGTAAAAAAAATAAAAAAAATCTTTTAGTCGAAATTCCCTCATGGAGACCTGATATAGTTCAGAGTGTCGATTTAATTGAAGAACTTATTAGGATAAAAGGTTTTAAAAATATAAAATTAATTTCACCAGAAAGAAAAAGAGAAAATGAAACCTTAAATTTTAAACAGAAATTATTTCATTTATCTCAACGATCCCTTGCATCAAAAGGATATCTCGAGTCAGTTACCTGGTCATTTACCGACTCAAAAATTGATAAACAATTTTCAAAAGAAGAGAATGAAATTAAAATCATAAATCCAATTTCTTCTGACTTAGATGTTTTAAGAAGATCAATCTTTTCAAACCTTGCAATTCACCTTAAAAAAAATCAAGATAGAGGTTATGAGGATGTCTCTTTATTTGAAATAGGTCCTGTATTTTTTGGTAAAAATCCTGGTGAACAACAAATTGTCGTTGGAGCTTTAAAATCAGGAAAAGTGGGTAGAAAAAGCTGGATTGAGAAGGAGAGAAATATTGATGTATTTGATATCAAAGGTGATGCAGTTAAAACTTTAATTGAACTTGGTATCTCTGATCAAGATCTTTTTATAAGTGATATTACAAAACATTGTTACCACCCGGGAAGATCAGGATCTATTACTTATAAATCTGAAAAAGGTCCGCATCTAGCTTACTTTGGAGAAATACACCCAGCAATAATTAAGAAATTGGATTTCAAAGAACCTAATATTTATGGTTTAGAAATATTTTTAAAAAATATACCAGAACAAAATAAAAAAATTAGGCAAACAAAGAAAAGTTTTCAACCATCAGATTTTCAAAAATCTCAAAGAGACTTTGCTTTTGTAATTGATAAAATTTTCAAGATAGGTTTATTAGAAAAGATCATTAAAGAAATTGATAGTTCAATAATTCAAGACGTAATAACTTTTGACATCTATGAGGGTGAAAATATTCCTAAAGGAAAAAAATCTGTAGCAATTAATGTCTCGTTGCAGGCAAAAAATAAAACTTTAAATGAAAAAGATTTAGATCAAATTAGTAAAAAAATAATTGATATAGTCAAAGATAAAACAGGCGCTACAATTAGGTCCTAATGTCAGATATTAAAAGAATACGTAATTTTTCTATAATTGCGCATATTGATCATGGTAAATCAACTATAGCAGACAGAATTATTCATAAATGTGGTGGATTGACTGAAAGAGAAATGAAACAACAAGTTCTAGATTCAATGGACATAGAGAGAGAGCGAGGAATAACAATAAAAGCTCAAACAGTAAAATTAAATTACAAATCAAAAGATGGTAAAGATTATATATTGAACATTATAGATACACCTGGACATGTTGATTTTGGTTATGAGGTAAGTCGATCTTTATCTGCCTGTGAGGGCTCTCTCTTAATTGTCGATAGCACCCAAGGAGTAGAAGCTCAAACCTTGGCTAATGTTTATCAAGCACTTGAAATAAATCACGAAGTTATTCCTATTTTAAATAAGATTGATTTACCCGCTTCTGATGTTGAAAAAACAAAAAAAGAAATTGAAGACGTTGTTGGAATAGAAACAACAAATGCTATTTCTTGTTCAGGTAAAACTGGAGAGGGAATAGAGGATATTTTAGAAGCTATAATAAATAAGTTGCCAGCTCCAAAAGGACAACCTATCGAAAAACTGAAATGTTTATTAGTAGATAGCTGGTATGATAGTTATTTGGGAGTAGTTATTCTAGTGAGAGTTATCAATGGAAAATTGAAAAAAAGCATGAAAATAAGATTAATGTCTAATAATCAGGAGCATGTCATTGAAAAAGTTGGAGTATTTACTCCAAAACCAAATGACATTGCTGAACTTAATTCTGGAGAAATAGGTTTTATCATTACAGGAATTAAATCATTATCTGAAACAAAAGTGGGAGATACAATTTGTGATGCATTTAATCCAGTTAATGAACCTTTACCAGGTTTTAAACCAAGCAAGCCAGTAGTATTTTGTGGACTTTTTCCAGTAGATAGTTCTGAATATCAAAAATTAAAAGATGGATTAGCTAAATTAAAGTTGAATGATGCCAGTTTTTCCTACGAACCAGAGTCATCAAGTGCACTTGGCTTAGGGTTTAGATGTGGATTTTTGGGATTGTTACATCTTGAAATTATAACTGAGAGACTTGAGAGAGAATTTGACGTTAACTTAATCACAACGACTCCCGGTGTAATTTATAAAGTTCACACAACAAATGGTGAAATACTTGATTTACAAAATCCATCAAATATGCCTGATCCTTCACAAATAGAAAAAATCGAAGAGCCATGGATCAAATCTACAATAATCACACCTGATGAATATTTAGGTTCAATAATTAAAATCTGTCAGGATAAAAGAGGCATACAAACAAATCTTTCATATTCAGGAAATAGAGCTGTGCTCTCTTATGATTTGCCTCTCAACGAAGTTGTTTTTGATTTTAACGATAGATTAAAATCTGTATCGAGTGGATATGCAAGTTTTGATTATGAAATATCTGGTTATAGAGAGGGAGATCTCGTTAAGTTAGGGATATTGGTAAACTCTGAACCAGTAGATGCTTTAGCAATGATTATACATAAAGATTTTGCTCAAAAAACAGGAAGACAAGTTTGTGAGAAATTAAAAGATTTAATTCCAAGGCATAATTTCATGATACCCGTTCAAGCAGCAATCGGCGGAAAAATTGTAGCAAGAGAGTCTATAAAAGGGTTCAAAAAAGATGTTTTAACAAAAATTCACGGGGGAGGCGCTACTGATCGAAAAAGAAAACTTTTAGAAAAACAAAAAAGAGGAAAAGCAAGATCAAAACAATTTGGAAAGGTTGAGATACCACAAGAAGCATTTATAGGGGTTTTGAAAATAAATAAAGAAAGTTAATGAAAAAAAAATTATTTATTTTTTCAAATGAAAGTATTTTTTCACAAGATGAAAAATTTTTCTGTGATAATATTGATATCAAATCAAGTCCGGAGGGTTTAAATAAAAAGTTCGAAGTTCATTTATTAGGAAGAAAGTCATATAAGAAAAGAGCTCACGAGATAAAATTAAAAAAGATTAAAATTTTTTCGAATATTTTTTCTTATCTTAATGAGGTAATTAAATCTGCAAAAATTGAAAATACAAAATACTTAGTAATTTCTATTACTCCCTATACTCTTTTGATTTGTATATTTTTAAAACTCTTTGGAAAAACTCCAATAGTTTATTTAAGAAGTGACGGATATGGTGAATACAAGGCTATTTTTGGCACTTTCGGTAAAATAATTTATCATTTTATGTTTACTTTCACATCGCTTATTTCAAATTTTATAAGTTGTAGGAATTATATTTTGAGAAAAAAAAAAGGCAAAGTTATTTCTCCTTCTCAACTTGACTCTGTCTGGTTTAGAAAACCAAAGAGCCAAGAATTTAAAAAATTTAAACTTTTATATGTTGGTAGAATTAGAATAGAAAAAGGTATTTTTTCGCTAGCAAGTTTAATTAAAAATAAGAGAGATATCTCACTTACAATAGTTGGAGCAGAAAAGAATACTTCTTACAAGATCAATCAAAGTAATATCAATATTCATCTTACGCAAAGTAACAAAGCCCGACTTATAAAATATTATGATGATCATGACATTTTTATTCTACCGTCATTTACAGAGGGACATCCCATGGTGTTATTAGAGGCCTTAGCAAGAAGAAGACCTGTAATTGTTTTCAATGAAATTGAACATGTAGTTGGAGAAAAAAAAGGTATTTTTGTTGCGAAGAGAAATTTTTTAAATTTTTTTGGAACACTTAATCATATCAAGAAAAATTATAAAAAAATTCAAAAAGAAATGATGAAGAATAAATTGCCCACAAATAAAGAATTCATCGAGGAATTTGTAAAAGTAATCGATGAATATAAATAGGAGAGGTGGCCGAGTGGTTGAAGGCGCACGCTTGGAAAGCGTGTAAACGGGAAACCGTTTCGAGGGTTCGAATCCCTCTCTCTCCGCCATTTTCTATCCACACTCAACTAAAAAGAGTCTTAAGTTTAGAAAGAGAATCAAATAAATTAAGTTTAAGGGCAGTGGAGGGAGACTGAAGCTGCCTTTGCTTTTTAAGCAATTATTTTTTTTCAGCTTTAACAACTATGTTCATTACCTTCATAGATGGATCGTAAGCATCTGTTAAAACACTCACTTTTTTAAAACCGACCATCTTCAACAAATAAACTAAACTTTTTGATGAATGTCTTACAAAACCGTCTTTTTCCTCAATTTTAGCATTTAAATATTTATCATTTTTTATTCCTTGAGTTTCTAAAATTAAAATTTCATTGGTAACGTTATATAAATTTTCTAGAGCTAAGTAAGGATTTTTTAAATGGTAAAGAACACCAAAACAAAAAACAAAATCAAATTTTTCATCTGATAAGTTGTATATATTTTCAAACTCAAACTTAAAATTTTTTTTATTTTTAAGAGAGTATTCTTTGATAAGAAATTCTTGAGTTTTAAGTATGTCATCTCTTTTTCTGCTAGTTATTTCTTCGGGACGAGAATGCTCGGGAAAAAAATCATATTCCTTAGCCTCATTAATATTTAGACCTTTTGCAAAACTCGCCCCTTTAGTTAAAGCGTTGAAGACTGCGTACCCTTCTTCTGATCCAATGTCCAAAAAGGTTTTTCCAGTAAGGTTTGGTATAAAATTTAATCTATTGTTAACATCGCCTCCGTCCCCAATAGTTTTACCACCAGAAGGCAATATAAAAGTTCCATTAAAAATATGAGATCTATGCGCAGATCCAATATTACTAATTTTAAAATTTTTTTTTGCGTAAAAGAATCGATATGGATAATTTTTTATTGGAAATTTCTTAATATAATTTTCTAAAAATTCTTTTGAAACTAATTCTGTATGATAAGCGTCATTCCCATCGTAGGCAACGTCACATTTCTCAGTTTTAAAAAGAAATAATAATTCTTCTAGTTTTTTTTTAGGGTAATCTTTGATTGATTTTTTATGCGAAATTAAGAAATAATCGTAATTTATTTTAAGATTATTAAAATTAGAAAAATTTAATCTAAATACTTTAGTTTTTAGAATTTTATTAGGCGAGAAGTCTAATTTAATAGGTACAAAAAATACACCAAAACTATAATTGTAATAAATTTTTCTTAATATTTTATTTATAAATGGGAAATATGATATTGCCTTTTTTACAAATAAAAATTTGTTGTTCATATTCTTTTTATGCCAATTACATTAAGATTAGCCGTTTTTTTTATTTTATAAATTGTTTTATCTATATCCATAATAACAGTTTTCTTTACTGGTCCATATGCATGAATTAATTTTTTATCTGAAAGAGCTAAAGCAACATGTCCTTTCCAAAAAATTATGTCATTTCTTCTTATATCTTCTAATTTTACATTTTTCTTAAAAAATTTGACTTGATCTTTTGCGTCTCTTGGACAAAATTTATTATTAAAATTAAAGAAAACTTGAATTAATCCTGAGCAATCTATTCCTTTGAAGGATTTTCCTCCCCATTTATATTTTATATTTTTAAATATAGTTATTTTTCTAAAGAGATTTTTCTCTTTATAGTAAATAGGTTTCACATCTTTCTTACTAATCCATCCTTTTGAAAATTTAAAAAAATCTGTTTTACTTTCTAAGATCCTTATTTTTGATCCAAAGGGTATTTCATTTATTTTCATTCTTTTATTTGGAAGTTTGTATACACTAGACTTTAAAACATTTACTTTATGTGTTGATTTAATCAATTTGGGAAAATTATTATTTTTTATAAAACCTTTATATCCATCTTCTATAATTTTTATTTTAAGCCACTTTCTACTTTTTTTTAATATTGAAAAGTTATCTCCATATAGCATCTGAGTAACTACTTCTGATTTAATGGAAGGTTTTTTATAAAGATTGATAACGACAAAATTATTTGTAAATTGTTTAGTCATTAAGCTTAAGTTTATCTTTGATCATATAAAGAAATATAAGTGATGGTATTACCATTATTGCAGTAATAATAAAAAATATTCCCCAATCCCCATTTAACCAATCAACTAATGCTCCAGATGAAGCTGCTAAGGTAGTTCTTCCTGCAGTCCCAATAGAGGCAAGAAGAGCATATTGAGTTGCAGTATAAGTTCTGTCTACGAGCAAAGAAATAAAAGCAACAAATGCAACTGTAGCAAAAGCTGCAGCCATGTCATCAAATATGACTGCAATAGCAAATAATAATTCAGACTTCCCTGACCAAGCTAGTAGCGAAAATAATAGATTTGTAGAAGCCATCAGTATTCCAGAAACAAACATTGCTTTAATAACACCTGAACGGATCGCAAATATCCCACCAAGTAATGTGAATATAACAGTTGTTAACCAGCCAAGACCTTTAGAATATAAAGCGATATCTGATTTGGTAAACCCTATTTCTTTATAAAAGATTACAGACATTCTACCTAAGAAAGCCTCACCTATTTTAAATAAAAAAACAAATCCTAAAATTGCAATAGCTATATTAAAGCCATTCTTCTTAAAGAAACTTATCACTGGACCAATTACAGTTCCTGTTAACCACGCAATAACTTTTGTTAATATATTAGAAGAACCTAATTTATCCTCAATCATCCTATCAGTCCTCATTTGATTTTCGGTTCTATTTACTTGCCGAGGCTCATTTACAAACAGAAGACCAATATTGCATACGATTATTAGTATTCCCAAAACTAAAAAAGTTATCTGCCAATAATTTTCAAAACCTGCTTGCTGAAAAAACTCAGCTGAATTTAGAGCTACAACTCCACCTAATTTGTACCCAGTCCACCAACCAACTACTGACATTGCAGCGCCAGCTTGCATTGATTTGCCTTCAGTTTCACCTATTTGTTCAATTCTTAATGCATCTACAGTGATATCTTGTGTTGCTGAGGCGATTGCAATTATAAGCCCAATACTGACTACTAAAGCTAAATTTGCAGATGGATTTATCAAACTCCAAAAAATTAAACAAATTAAGATTAAGGTTTGCATCGTGATTATCCAACCACGTCTATGGCCCA
Organism: uncultured Pelagibacteraceae bacterium; assembly: GCA_902613545.1. Classification (GTDB taxonomy): domain Bacteria; phylum Pseudomonadota; class Alphaproteobacteria; order Pelagibacterales; family Pelagibacteraceae; genus Pelagilacustribacter. Next base: position 135,416 of record CACMHW010000001.1, on the reverse strand, counting down.
CTTTATCTGTTAACCAAGGGATTTTAATTCTATCAATTAGTGGAGCCCAAAGATAATTAAAAGCGTATACAGCAAAAATTAAACCAGCCCATCCAATAGTACTTCTACTTAAACCGTCCTCTTTCAACCATAAACTTAAACTGCTTCCAATTATTACCCATGGAAAACCACTAATGGCCCCAAGCAATAATATTTTTATCATTCTCTGATCAAAATAAACTTTGAAAGCTTCAGCAAGAGATTGTTTTTTATAAATTTCCATTATTTAATTTCTCCAAAAAGAAGGAAAGAATAAAACTAGTACTGCAAAGAGCTCTAGTCTACCTAATAACATTCCAGCAGATAAAATCCATTTAGAAACGTCTGGTATATCTTTATAATTTCCATTTGGACCTATAACATCTCCTAACCCGGGGCCAACATTTGAAATTGAACTTGCAGCACCAGAAATAGAAGTAATAAAATCTAAACCACTTATAGAAAGTAGCATAGCTATTATCAAAAAAATAAATAAAAAGGTGAATATAAAGATTATGACTGAATTGATGAAATAGTCAGATATTTTTTGATTATTATATTTTGTAATAATTACACTATTAGGAGAGATAAGTTTTTTAATTTGATTTTTTAAAAAAATTAATAACATCTGCAATCTAAAAATCTTTATTCCACATGCTGTAGAGCCTGCACAACCACCAATGAACATTAACAATAGGAAAAATACTAAAGAAAATTTTCCCCACAATCCAAAATCATCCGTGACATATCCTGTCCCTGATAATATTGAAATCACATTAAAAGAGGAAATTCTTATTTTATCAAATACACTACTTTGATAATTAATAGATAAAAGATAAAGAAACATTATTATTATCGAAATAATAAGTAAATAAATTAAACCTTTTATTTGCACATCTTGAAAAAAAACTTTTTTGTTTCCTCTTGCAAATTTTAAATAAGATATGAAAGGTATACTACCTAGTATAATAAAAATGCTCGCTATTATTTCAATATTTGGATTTTGAAAAAAACCTATAGAATCATTATGTGTTGAAAAACCACCAGTTGCAATAGTTGTCATTGCATGACTTATACTATCAAAAATTGTCATTCCAAAGATCCAATAAAAAAATCCACACAATAGAGTAAGACTAATATAGACAGATATAATAATTGCGGCGACTTCAATAGTTCTAGGCAAAATTTTTTCAGTGCTATCTGGCCCCTCCATCTTAAACAATTGCATTCCACCGACTTTTAATAAAGGTAAAATAGTTATAGCCATGACCACTATTCCAATACCACCTAGCCATTGCATAATTGCTCTCCACAACAAAATACTTTTTGGACTATTGTCTAGATCAGAAATTATTGTTGCACCGGTTGTAGTAATGCCTGACATACTTTCGAAAAATGCTTCACTAAAACTAAAATTTTGAGTAGAAAGTAAAAACGGTAAACTTCCAAACAATGCAACCATAATCCATGCTAATGATGAAAATAGAAAAGTTTGTCTTAAATTTAATTTAAATTCTTTTTCTAGATTAGCCAGGATAAATAAAATACCAATGAAAATTGTTACAAATGACGCAGAAATAAAGCTATGACTGCCTTCATCAAAAATTATTTGCAAAGTATAAGGAGCCAACATGGAAGTCCCTAAAACTATTAATAATATGCCGATTAAAAAAAAGACTGTTTTGTTTGTGGCCATAAAAAATGAGATTATTTAAATAGTTTTAAAATTCAACTTAATATCATGGTATTATAACTGTATTTTGCGTATAAAATTTAATAAACCATAATAATGCTTGATAATAACTTAATTCAATCAACTTCATCTTGGCCTTTTGTTGAAGTCAGAAAACTATTGAAAGATAGAAAAGACATTATAAAAAAAAATAATAAGATTACATTTCAGACAGGATACGGCCCAAGTGGGCTCCCCCACATTGGAACTTTTGGAGAAGTAGCAAGGACTACAATGATGATTAACGCACTTAATCATATTCAAAATATTAAGCATGAGCTTATTACATTTTCTGATGATATGGATGGATTAAGAAAAGTCCCAGAAAATATTCCTAACGATGAGTTATTGAGAAAAAATTTAGGAAAACCCCTAACCTCAATTCCTGATCCTTTCAAAAAGTATAACAGTTTTGGAGAGCACAATAATGAAATGCTTAAAGAATTTCTCAAAAATTTTAAATTTAAATTCAATTTTAAAAGTTCAACTGAAAATTACCAAAAAGGAATTTTCAATAATTCATTAATGCGAGTTTTAGAAAAATACGAGGAAATAATGAATATAATTTTACCAACTTTGAGGCAAGAGAGACGAAAGACTTATTGTCCTTTTTTACCTATTTGTCCAAAAACAGGCAAAGTTCTTGAGATACCTTTAATTAGCAAAGATTTAAAAAGTGGAAAAGTTATATTTGAAAATGAAGACAATAAATTTGAGACAAATATTTTAGACGGTAATTGTAAACTTCAATGGAAAGTAGATTGGGCAATGCGGTGGTTTACCTTTGATGTAGATTTTGAAATGTACGGAAAAGATTTAACTGAAAGCGCTATACTATCAAGTAAGATTTGTAGAATTCTCGGGAAAACCCCACCAAATGGCTTTGCTTACGAATTGTTTTTAGATGAAAATGGAGAAAAAATTTCTAAATCGAAAGGTAATGGTATTTCAATAGAACAATGGCTGAGGTATGCTTCTCCCGAAAGTTTAGCTTTGTACATGTATCCAAATCCGAAAAGAGCTAAGAAACTTTATTCTGAAGTTGTTCCCAAAACTGTTGATGATTATCTTTCGAATATAGAGAAATATTCGTCTCAAGAAATAAAGGACAAAATAATAAATCCTGTATGGCACGTTCATAATGGTAAGCCGCCGCAAGAAAAAATTGTGATGCCTTTTTCAATGTTATTAAATTTAGTTGGCTCTAGTAATGCCGACACAAAGGAGGTGCTTTGGAAATTTATAAATAGGTTTCACAAAGAAATTAACCCTAAAGATCATAAAATTTTAAATCAACTCACTGAATATGCAATTAATTATTTTAAAGACAAAGTTGAACCTAATAAAAAATATAAAAAGCCAAATAGCAGTGAAAAAAAAGCTTTAGAAAATTTAGTGAGAAAATTAAAGCAACTAGACCAATCGTTAAAGCCAGAAGAAATACAAACCCAAGTTTATATAGTTGGAAAAGAAAATGGGTATGAAAAAAATTTGAGAGAATGGTTTAAACTTATTTATGAAGTTGTTTTTGGGGAAGAAAACGGACCAAGAATGGGATTTTTTATAAGTTTTTTTGGACTTAAACAAACAATTGATCTAATTAATGATAAAATAAAATAATGTATTCAATATTTAAACCGTACATCTTTTCGTTAGATCCTGAAATTGCACATGATTTAGCAATTAAATCCTTGAAATTTAATGTTTTACCTAAAAGTATTTTTAATGTGCAAGGTGAAGAACAATTAGAAACAAATTTATTAAATGAAAGAATTCCTAACCCGATTGGTCTTGCTGCTGGATTTGATAAGAGCGCAGAAGTCTATAATTCTTTATTTAAACTTGGATATGGATTTGTTGAAGTTGGGACTATAACTCCAAAAAGACAACTTGGTAATTCAAAGCCAAGAGTTTTTAGATTGGAAAAAGATCGAGCCCTTATAAATCGTCTTGGCTTTAATAATCATGGTTCGGAAATTGTATCTAAAAGAATATCTGATAACCTTCCAAGTGGTTTTTTAGGTATCAACATTGGTCCAAATAAAGATACTAAAAATAAAGATGAAGATTATTTTATATGTTTATCAAGACTTTCGTCTTTTGCAGGGTATATAACAATAAATATATCTTCTCCTAATACCGAAGGTTTAAGAAATTTTCATGAAGAGAAAGCGCTAGAAAAACTTCTTCTAGGAGTAAATAAAATAAAAAAAGCTAAAAATATAGTTAAACCTTTAGTAGTAAAAATATCTCCAGATATAAAAGAAAATGAAATTAGTAGTATAATTGAATTAATTTTGAAACATAAAATTGAAGGAATAATTGTATCAAATACAACAGACTCTCACCGCGAAAAATTATCAGATATCCAGAAAAATGAAAAAGGAGGGTTATCAGGTCAACCTCTAAAAGATCTTTCAACAAAGTTAATAAAAAAATTTTATAGAGAAACAAAAGGTAAAATTCAAATTATTGGAGTTGGAGGAGTTGACTCAGGTCATGCAGCCTTTGAAAAAATATGTGCTGGAGCTGATGCAGTCCAGTTATACACTGGTATGGTTTATAAAGGTCCAGGGGTAGTAAAAGAGATGAAAAAAGAGTTAATTACAATTTTAAAAAAAGAAAAATTGAAAAATATAAGTGAAGCAGTCGGAATTAATGCTTGACGGGTCGTAAGACTACTTTTATATAGCGTTAGGAAAATTTTATGTCAAAAAGATGCGAGTTAACAGGAATATCACCTTTGAAAGGCCACAACGTAAGTCACGCAAAGAATAAAACTAAGAGAAGATTTTTGCCTAATCTAAAAAAAGTTATCTTCAGAAGCGATGTACTGAAAAAAGATATAAAATTAAATGTTGCTAATGCAGCTTTGAGAACAGTTGATTTTAAAGGTGGATTAGATAAATTTCTTAAAACTGCAAAAAACGCTAATTTGTCAAAAAAAGTAAAAAAAATTAAAGCCTCTATCTCAGCAAAATTATAATATGAATTTATATTACAAACTGTCAATATTGATGGGAGTTGTAGTTGTAGTTTCTAATTATCTGGTTCAATTCCCTGTACAGCTAATGGGTTTAAATGAAATTTTAACATATGGTGCTTTTAGTTATCCTGTTACATTTTTAATAACTGACTTAGCAAACCGTGCATATGGAAAAGCGGTAGCAAAAAAAGTTGTGTATATAGGGTTTGTAATTGGAATATTGCTTACGTTGTTTGTTTCTACAAATTTTGAAGATATAATTTCAATTAGAATTGCTATTGGATCAGGTGTAGCATTTTTTGTTGCACAAAATTTAGATATTCAGATTTTTGATCGATTAAGAAAAAAAAGCTGGTTCGTAGCTCCACTATACTCATCTACTTTTGGATCATTAACAGATACTTTTTTATTTTTCTCAATATCATTTTATGCGACTGGAATTCCTTGGATAACATTAGCTCTAGGGGACCTGGCTGTTAAATTAATCATTACACTTGTAATGCTGATTCCTTTTAAACTTTTATTATTAAAAATTAGGGATTATACCGATACTTCTTCTTCCAAGTTTAAAGTTTAGTGTATAGTTTTTTTATTTTTTTCTACAAATAATTCAGTCAATTGATTTATCATTACATCTCCTAAATCTTGAACATCTGTAATTTTAACTGCTCTATTATAATATCTTGTCACGTCGTGACCTATCCCTATCGCTAACAATTCAATATTTGATTTACTCTCAATCCACTTAACAGTTTTCTTTAAATTTGTTTCTAAATAGTCGCTTGTATTGGTAGATAATGTAGAGTCATCTACAGGAGCACCGTCAGATATAACCATTAAAATTTTTCTATCCTCTTTTCTTTTATTCATTTTGTTGAAAGCCCATTTTAAAGCTTCCCCGTCAATATTCTCTTTTAATAAGCCTTCTTTCAACATTAAGCCCATATTATTTTTTGCTTGTCTCCATTGTGTATCTGCCGATTTATAAATAATGTGTCTTAAATCATTTAGTCTACCAGGTAACATTGGCTTATTATTTTTCATCCATTTCTCTCTTGACGAACCACCTTTCCAATGTTTGGTTGTAAATCCTAGTATCTCCACTTTAACCATACATCTTTCTAAAGTTCTTGAGAGAATATCAGCGCAAATAGCTGCGACTGATATAGGTTTACCTCTCATAGAACCTGAATTGTCTATAAGTATTGTGACTAAAGTGTCTTTAAATTCAATATCTTTTTCTTTTTTAAATGATAGTGAGTTAAAGGGATCCATAATAATCCTAGGAAGTTTTGAAGTATCTAATAACCCCTCTTCCAAGTCAAAATTCCAAGATCTATTTTGTTTTGCTAATAATTTTCTTTGTAATTTATTTGCTAATTTAGAGATAAAGTTTTTTAGTTGATGGAGTTGTTGATCTAGGTTTTTTCTAAGCCTTGATAGTTCATCAGCACTTTCTAGTTCTTCAGCCTTAATAATTTCATCAAATTCTTCTGTATAAGTTTTATATTTCAGGTCTCCGAAATTCGTTTTCCCACTTTTTTTTAGCTCTGGCCTTGAACTATCCTCTATTTCTAATTCTTCATCTGCAATATCTGTATCTTTTGCCTCGTTCTCTAAATCTGGAACACCACTGTCTATAGACATTTCCTCATTTTTCTCATCTTTTTCTTTGGTTTTTTGTTCTTGATTCTGAGGTTTTGACTGCTTATCGTCATTATCATTTTCTTCGTCTCTTTTCTCTTCTTCATTAATATTTTCATCTAAACTCATATCAGTTATCATTTTTGAAACTAAGGAATTAAATTTCTCTTGATCTAAGGCTAAATCTTTAAGGTCGTTTATTCTATTTTTTAATTGATCATTTAGATCTTTTTTAAAAGGTTTTAATTTTTTATCAATTTGACTTTCATTTTTGAAATTAAGAAATTTTACTCTTAGATAATTCTCGAAAGACTCAATAATTTTATCTTCACTACTTTTAAGGTCTAAACCAGATAATCTTTTATAATAGTATTTTTCGATATTTTTTTTTACACCCTTAAAATAGCTTGTCCCAATTTTTTCACATCTAATTTTCTCAGAAATACTATAAAGTTTTTTTGAAATATTTCCTTCCGGCTCATATTTCTTTAAAGTTTTCACATCCGAAAATCTTAAATTTAATGATTTGGAGTCAGCAATTGCCCTGATTTTTTCATAGTTTGATTTATTGCTTCCTTGTTCCAAATCAGGCAATCTTATAGAATTTTTAGATGATTTTATTGCTTGGTTTCCAAAAGAAATCTCTATCTCTTGAGAATTGGATAATGACCTTACAGTAGAACTAATTGCTGTTTTAAAATCTTCCAGTTTTTCTTTCTTATTTTCCACTTTATATTGAGACGTTAATTGAAGACTCAGGCAAATCCTCGCCAAAACATCTTTGATAATATTCGGATATGATTTTTTTTTCTAAATCATCACATTTATTGAGAAATGTAATCCTAAAAGCATAACCTTTATCTTTAAAAATATCTGTATTTTCAGCCCAATGTAGTACGGTTCTAGGACTCATCACAGTTGATATGTCTCCATTAATAAATCCTTTTCTTGTTAAGTCCGCAACTTTTATCATATTAGATAATAATTCTTTCCCTTCTTTGTTGTTAAAGACTTTGTTTTTGGCTAAAACTATTTCTAATTCTTTTTCAAAAGAGAGATAATTTAAAGTTGAAACTATATTCCATCTGTCCATTTGACCTTGGTTGATTTGTTGAGTTCCGTGATAAAGCCCTGTTGTATCTCCTAAACCAACAGTGTTTGTAGTTGCAAATATTCTAAAAAAATCGTGCTGCTCTAAAACTTTATTCTTATCTAATAAAGTGAAATTGCCCTCGCTCTCAAGAACTCTTTGAATTACAAACATTACATCAGGTCTACCCGCGTCATACTCATCAAACACTAAAGCAACTGGATTTTGAATTGACCATGGTAGTATTCCCTCTTTAAATTCAGTAACTTGTTTACCATCTTTTAAAACTATTGCATCCTTACCTATTAAGTCAATTCTACTGATATGGCTGTCCAAGTTAACTCTAATGCATGGCCAATTTAATCTGGCAGCAACTTGTTCTATATGAGTGGACTTTCCAGTTCCGTGATACCCTTGTATCAAAACTCGTTTGTTAAAAGAAAATCCTGCAAGGATTGCTAATGTAGTATCTTTATCAAATTTATAATCAGGATCTATTTTTGGAACATATTCATTTTTTTTTGAGAAAGCTCCAACTTTCATATCGCTGTCAAAACCAAAAGTCTGTTTTACAGATAACTTAATGTCAGGTTTTTGCAATAATTGCTCTGAATTCATTTTTTTCCTAAAGTTTTTTTTAATTGACTATAAGCTAAAGTAATTTTTTTTAATTTATCTTCAAATTTCTTATCGCCTTGATTTTTATCAGGATGATATTTTTTTACAAGCTCTTTAAATTTTGAGTGTATTTGTTCCCATTTTACATCATCATTTAACTCCATAACGGTTAAGGCGTCTCTATCTGTTTGTGAAATTTTTGTTTTTTTAAAATCTTTGAAATTCGAGCCATTGAAAATATTCATTTTATCGTCAAGTGCGTTATTCCACAAAATATTAAAAAAATTATCAGAAGACCCGAATTTCTTAGTAGTTTTGTGCCAGGTCAAATCAGACTTAATAAAGAACTCTATTTCATGGTCGTTCATATTTTCAAAATAATTCCAATTTTTGTTGAATTCTTTTATATGATTAAGGCATAGCAGCCTATATTTTTTGCTATTATCCTTTTCAATAGGTGCTTTATAAGCTCCAATCTCTTTACAGTTTTTCCAATCACAAATTATTTTCATTAATTAATTCTATATAGTAAAATTTAAATAATGAAAAATTATTTTAAAGAAATTGAGAAAAAACTAAGAATGCAAATAAAGTTTGAAAGCCTAGAGATTGTTGATAATTCACATAAACATAAAGGCCACAAGTTTTTTTCAGAAGAAAAATTCCATCTACATTTAAAAATTAAATCTTTATATCTAAGTTCTATCTCTAGATTAAGTGCTCAAAAGTTAATCATGAAAGTTCTTAAAGATGATCTAAAATCAAGAATTCATGCTTTAGAAATTAGTATCGAGCAATAAATTTTGACAATTTTTTTAATTTAGAGATTGAAATCTTAAATTTATTAGGCAGGGTAGTTTTTCCTATTCTTTTTAATAAAATAAAATTAATCTTATCATCATTGTTTTTTTTGTCATTTTTCAAATAAGGTATTAAGCTATTAATTTTATTTGCATTTGAAAAATTTTTGAATGTGTAGGAAAGAGAATTATTTTTATAAATTTCTTTTAATTGATTTAAAACATTTGAACTACATACTTTTTTAATCACTGATAACCTTGTAGCTAGGATCATCCCAGATAATACTGCTTCTCCGTGTGTAGTTTTTTTTGAAAATTTGTTCTTTGCTTCAATAGCATGGGCAAATGTATGTCCAAAATTTAACATCATTCTTATTCCTTTTTCATTGACGTCTTTATTTACAAAAAAGATTTTTATTTCACAGCTTTTTTTAATGGCGTGAATAAGCTCTTTTTTGTTTTTTGTTAGAATTTTTTTTGTATTTTTTTTTAACCATTTAAAAAAATTAAAATCTTTAATTATTGAGTGTTTTAATATTTCAGCATAACCACAGATCATTTCTTTTTTAGGAAGAGAGGTTAAAAAAGAGGTATCACATAAAACTAATTTTGGTTGGTAAAAAGAACCAATCAAGTTTTTACCATAAATAGAGTTAATTCCAGTTTTTCCACCTATGGCGGAGTCAACTTGTGCTAACAAAGTTGTAGGAAGATTGATAAAATTTATACCTCTCTTAAATATACTTGCAACAAAGCCAACCGTATCCCCAACTATTCCACCACCAACAGCAATAACTAAATCTGAACGATTAAAATTTCCTTGTAACAATTTATTCAAATAAAATTCAACTGATTTGAATGATTTAGTTTTTTCATTAGCATTGAATTTTAAAAATGTAATTTTATAATTTCTTAATTTTGACTTTAAAGTATCTCTGAATTTTGAGGGAACTTTGCTATCATAAATTATCGCGATTTGTTTTGTATTTGGACATATTAATCTAATTTTCTTTTGAAGAACCCCAAAAAGATTATTTCCAATTATTATCGAGTATCTTTGACAAGAGTCGTTAAATTTAATTTCCTGATTTTTCATAAAGTTTTAAAATTTTATCTACAATTTTGTCTGGGCCTAAAAAATTACATTTTATTCTATAATCTGCTTCACTATAAGTTTTCTTCCGTTCCAAGTAAATTTTATTGACCGTGATATTTAAATTTTTATTATATAACAAAGGCCTTTTTTTAGTCTTTTTAAGTCTTTTTATTAATTCAGATACATTAACATCCAGCCAGAAACTTACAGATGTATTTTTAACTTCTCGCCTAATAGATTTGTTAAGAAAGGCACCGCCTCCTAGAGAGATTACCGTATTTTTTTTCCTTAGTTTTTCTAAACTAATTTCGTTTTCTAATTTTCTAAAATAACTTTCACTTTTATTTTTAAATATCAAATTTATTGTGCTGCCCTCTCTAGATTCTATAGTCCTATCTATATCAACAAAATTGTAAGAAAGCTTTTGCGCAAGGTTTTTTCCAACTGTAGATTTACCCACACCCATCATACCGGTTAAAACAAGGTTTTTTTTCAATTAATGCTCCAATTTTGAATTTGATTTTTCATAAATTTGTCTTAATTATTGAGTTTAAATTAATCTAAAAAGTATGCAACTTAAATACAATAGACAGCCAAGTTTAGGCAGCTCTCTTCTGCGAACATTTATAAAAATATTGTTTGCGATAGTCATTTTTATAATTGCAATTTTTTTAATTGAAAAGGTAAATTTTCCTAGCCCACAGAAAAAGTATGATATTGAAATAACAAATGATATCAAAAAACTTTAAAACTTTATTAGCTTTAATTTTTGCTGCATTAATTTTTTCCCCTCTTAAAGGTGAAGATAAAATTGATATTTGGAAAAATAAAAAAAAAAACGAAAATATTGAGAGCAATCAATCTAACACTGTAAATAAAAAAGATGACATCAAACCAAATCAGGCTAAGCCAGTTGAGGCAAATCAAGACATTCTCATAACTGATGGAGTAATAGATAACTCTCGAGAAATTAAAGTATTTGGAGTTTATGATCCTGCTGATTATAATTTTAATTTAAATATGTGGTCAACTACAAAAGCTGAAGATGTCAGATCTAGTATTAAAAGAATTAGAAAAATTAATTTATCTAAAACCTCAAATGAAATACTTGAAAATGTACTTTTATCATTTTCCTATCCACCTGAAGGCATGGAAGAAAAAGAATTTGTAAATTTAAAAATTAATTGGCTAATAGAAAATAATCGTTTAAATCTTTTAGAGGAATTTTTAAAACAAAACAAAGAGTTTGAGGGTAAAAGTAAAGCGGTTCAGTATCTAGTAGATAGCAATATTGCTCAAGCAAACATTAAAGAAGGGTGTGAAAAAATTAAATTTATTGATAGTACAATTAAAGACTCTTACCTAGAAAAATTTAAAATCTATTGTCTTGTTTTTAATAATAAGAAATCACAAGCACAACTACTACTAGATCTTCTTCGAGAGCAAAAGCAATCCGACAAATTTTTTGATGATAAAATCAATTTTCTCCTAGGAATAACAGAAAAAACTTCTAGTAAAATTAATGAAAAAAATCTTTTAAATTTTTATTTATCAAGTGTAACTGTTAAAGATTTTAATTATCAACCGACTAAAAAAACCAAAAAAGAAATTTGGAATTATTTAAATGCTGCAAATTTAATCAAATTAGAGGATATTACCGATAAAGACAAAATTAGAGAGCTAGAAATCGCTGCCAATCAAAAACAAATTGATAGAAGTATAATTTTTGATATCTACAAACAAGTTACTTTTAATTTAAACACACTAATCAACGCGAAAAATATTTACCAATCACTTGAAAATGTAGATGCGAGATCTTTATTATATCAAAAATTTCTTTTATCTGAAAATAATGAGGCAAAGATTGAATATCTATTCTTGCTTGAGGAACTTTTTAAAAATGATGAAATAGAGAACATTTATTCAGAATTTTTAAGTGAAAATTTAAAAAAAATTGGACTAGATAATGTTCCTGAACAATATAAGGAAATTGCTGCAAATAAATTATTAAAAAATACTGAACCTCAATTGGGCAAAGTAAAATATAATGATAAAATTTTACACCAGTCAAAAATTATTAAATTTTATGTTGAAAATGAAGAAGTAAAAAAAATTCAAAAAGAAATTGATAAAACTTTTAAAAAAATAAATAAAAATAAAAAATATTTTTATTCAGCTAAAGATTTAGCTCTAGCGCAGTCTTTAATAAAAGATGGTTTTTCAATTCCTGAGAATTTTAATTTATCTGAATTAGCTAACAAATATGAAGTTCCAAAAAATTTATTACAACTGATTGATAAAAATCAGAATGCATTTTTAGCGTTAAAAATCGTAGAAATTATCGGAGAAGATGAGCCTTATCAATTAGATCCGGAAACAATATATTTTATAACTAGTCTTCTTAATCAAATGGATTTGATAACAATTAGAAATAAAGTATTGATTTCGGCTCTACCCCAAAGAGTTTAGTTAGTCTATAATATTTGAAATGTCCCTGAGAAATATTATAATTGAGCCTGATCCTATTTTAAGAGAAAAAAGTTTACCTGTAGAGAAAGTAGACTCTGATCTTCAAAAACTTTTAAACGAAATGTTGGAAACAATGTATGCTGCTCCTGGAATAGGTTTAGCCGCTGTGCAGGTTGGAATATTAAAAAGATTGATTGTAATAGATATTTCAAAAGAAAAAGAAAAAAAAAATCCTTTATTTTTAATAAATCCTGAAATCACATTTCGTTCTGAAAAAACTTCAATATATGAAGAGGGATGTTTATCACTTCCGGGACATTATGCAGAAATTGAAAGACCAGCTATTTGTCATTTAGATTATGTTGATTACAATGGTAAAAAAAAAACTTTTAAAGCAGAAGGTCTTTTAGCGACTTGTATACAACATGAAGTTGATCATTTAAATGGAGTTTTATTCATTGATTATTTATCAAAATTAAAAAAAGATATGATAATTAAAAAACTTATAAAACAAAAAAAAGAACTAGATAAAGTAATTCTATAAATAAATGGCATTAAAAATAATTTTTATGGGAACTCCAGAGTTCGCAGTTCCAATTCTAGATTCGATAAATAAATCAAAACACAATATTTTAAGTGTGTATACACAGCCCCCAAAAAAAAGAGATAGAGGACTAAAATTGAGAATATCGCCAATACATGAATACTCGGAAGCAACTAAACTCGCAGTAAGACATCCAGATAATTTAAACTCTGAGGAGGAAATTAAAAAAATTACCGAACTGAATCCAGATATTGTAGTGGTAGCAGCATACGGTAAAATTTTACCTTCAAAATTACTTAAAATAAAAAATTTAAGATTTATTAATGTTCATGCATCCTTATTACCAAAATGGAGAGGAGCAGCACCTATCCAGAGAGCGATAATGAATTTAGATAAAGAAACTGGAATTTCAATAATGAAAATTGAATCAAAATTAGACTCCGGGCCAGTCATGATGCAATCAAAAATTAGAATACCAGAAGATACTAATTCCAATATTTTAAGCAGTATTATGTCTAAACTAGGATCTGAAATGATAATAAAATCTTTAGACTTAATTGAGAAAAAAAAAGAAGAATTTATTCCTCAAGAAGAGAAAGACGCAACTTACGCAAAAAAGATAAGTAAATTAGAGACTAAAATTAATTGGAATGAGACAGCGAAAAAAATAGTAGCAAAAATTAATGCCTTATATCCCAATCCAGGGACCTGGTTTGAGATTGACGGCTTAAGAATAAAACCAATAAAGGTAAGAGAAGTCAAAATTAATGGAAAGCCAGGATCTATTATTAATAAAGACTTTACAATAGCTTGCTCAGCAAACTCAGTTCAAATTCTAGAATTACAAAAAGAGGGAAAACAACCCATGAAAAGTGAAGAGTTTTTAAAAGGTAATAAATTAAAAATCGGTACCAATTTGATATCGGATGTATAACTATTTAATCAAAATTGAATATGATGGCTCAGGATATGTTGGTTGGCAATATCAAAAAAATGGTAAATCTATTCAAGAAAAAATAGAAAAAGCTTTAAAAAAAATATTAAAAAAAAATATAAGAATTATAGGTGCTGGTAGAACTGATAAAGGCGTACATGCAAGTGGGCAATTTGCTAATTTTAAAAGTATAAAAAAAATTGACAATAAAAAAAAATTTTTAAGTTCAATAAATTTTTTCTTACGTAAAAGCTCTATTTCTATTGTAGATATAAAAAAGAAAAAAAAAGATTTTCATGCAAGATTTTCAGCAAAGGAGAGAGTCTACACTTATTATATAGTAAATAGATTGGCCTCATTAACTTTAGATAAAAATAAAGCATGGCATGTTAGAAGAAAGATAAATTTAGATCTATTAAAAAAAGGGGGAAAAACTTTAGTTGGAACACATGATTTTTCTACATATCGAGCATCAACTTGTACAGCAAAATCTGCAATAAAAAAAATGAATTCAATAGTAATAAAAAAAAATCAGAACAAAATCATGTTAACTTTCAAATCAAAATCATTTTTACAGAACCAAGTAAGATCTATGGTTGGATGTTTAGAGAAACTATCTTCAAGTGAATGGAGTTTAAAAAAATTTAAAGAAGTTCTTAAATCAAAAAAAAGAACTAGCTGCGCCCCTCCTGCTCCTGCACATGGCTTATATTTAAAAAATGTAAGATATTAAATTTTTTTCCTACCGCGCACTCTCCATCTCGAACCTTGTCTTAAAATATAGCCGACACAATTGTTAGATTTACATCTACATGGAAAATTTCTGTAATCTTCATCAAAGCTAAATCCATAATCATAAGACAGCTCCTCATTTTTTTTAATATTTTTCATCGCAAAAATCCAAATTTTCATTCCCTCTCCAAAAACTTCACAATTTGGATCACAAGAGTGATTTATAAGTCTCGCTGTATTGAATTTATAATCCCCATCTAAATCAAATCTTTTATTAATATTAAAGAGATAGATTGCTTTACCGTTGTCAAATTTTGGGTTGGTTTCACTTTGTTTTGATGTAATAATTTTGCCTTTATATTCTATAATTCTAGTACCTTTTTTTATATCACAACTTGCATATAAACCATTCTTATCAATTTTTGATTTTTTAATTTTGTATAACTTCACTTAAAATACTCAACTAAAATATGATTATATATTTTTGTAAGTTTTTTCAAGTCAGTCAATGAAACACATTCATCAACTCTATGCATAGTTTTATTAACTAAACCGAACTCTAGACAAGGAGAAATTTTTTTAATAAATCTTGCATCTGAAGTACCTCCAGTTGTAGAAAGTTTTGGGTTAATCTTTGTTATTTTCTTAATAATTTTTTTTGCCATAAAGATAGTTCTTCCTGGCTTTGTTAAAAAAGCATCACCATTAGCCATATAATCAATTTTATAACTACATTTATTTTTTTTGCTCATTTTTTTTACAATCAAGCTAACTTTTTTCTTTAAAGATCTTGATGTATGTAAATTATTATATCTAATATTGAATTGAGCTTTTGCTCTTGCAGGAATTACGTTATGAGCCTTATTGTCAACATTTATAGAAGTGAATTCCAAATTCGAGGGTTGAAAATTTTTATTACCTTTATCAAGTTTATTTCCTTTAAGTTTTTTACATATAGCTACCATCGTATTTATTGGATTATTTGACAGATGAGGATATGCTATATGTCCTTGAGTGCCAGTAATTTCAATTTTTCCAGATAAACTTCCTCTCCTTCCTATTTTTATCATTTCTCCAAGTTTATTTGGATTTGTTGGCTCTCCAACAATACAAAAATCAATTTTCTCTTTTCTCTTTTTTAAATACTCAACAACTTTTTTTGTCCCATTTATTGCATAACCTTCTTCATCACCAGTAATTAAAAAACTAATAGATCCATTAAATTTTTGATTTTTGTGCAAAAACTGGCTTACCGCTGCAACAAAGCATGCAATAGAACTTTTCATATCATTCGCACCTCTTCCAATTAAATAATTCTTTTTTACTAAAGGTTTAAAAGGATTAATGGTCCAATCATTTATATTTCCAGGTGGCACAACATCGGTATGTCCAGCGTAGCATAAATTTGGTCCTTTTTTTCCAATACGCGCGTACAAATTTTTGATGGGTTTACTTTTTTTATCTTTGAATTCTAATATTTTACAATTAAACCCTAATTTCTTTAATTTTTGACTTAGAAATTTTATTGCTCCTGCATCTTTAGGCGTAACACTTGGAAATCTTATTAAATCTTTAGATAATTGTAATTCGTTAATTATAGTCATTAGTCTCTAAGTAAATCATTGATTGAAGTTTTGCTTCTAGTTTTCTCATCAACTTTTTTAACTATAACTGCACAATATAACGAAGGTCCACTGGGGTTTGATTTGTTAGGTAGGCTTCCAGGAACCACAACAGAATATGCAGGTACTTTGCCATAGTGTATTTCACCAGAATTTCTATCTACGATCTTTGTAGATGCACCTATGTATACTCCCATTGATAGTACTGCGCCTTCTTCCACTAAAACACCTTCAGCAATTTCAGATCTCGCACCAATAAAACAATTATCCTCAATAATTACTGGACCAGCTTGAAGTGGTTCTAAGACACCTCCTATTCCTGCACCTCCAGAAATATGACAATTTTTTCCAACCTGAGCGCATGAACCAACAGATGCCCAAGTGTCAATCATTGTTCCCTCATCAACGTAAGCTCCAAGGTTTACAAAGCTCGGCATTAGAACTACATTTTTGCCAATATAAGCTCCTCTTCTTACAACTCCATTTGGGACATGACGGTAACCTGCTTTTTTCCAGTCTTTCTCTTTCCAATTTACTGTCTTTCCAGGTACTTTATCATACCAAGTAGTGTAGGGACCTTTCATCATTTCCATCTTATTTATTCTAAAGCTTAACAAAATAGCTTTTTTAATCCATTGATTAACAACCCAATTGCCATTTTGTTTATTTGCTACTCTAATTTTTCCACTATCGACTAGATTTATTGTTTCATTAATTGCTTTAACCAATTTTTTATCCGATTTTGGACCTACTTTTTCTTTTTTTTCAAAACTCTCGTTTATGATTTTTTCTAATTTATCGTAACTCATTAATCTCCTTTAAAAATTTTGCTAGGCTGTCAGTCTTATAATTAATGAAATCTGAGTCTGAATATTTTGCTGCCCAGGGTTCTTCATTTTTAATCCAAACTGTTTTCATCCCTAATTCGTATGCTGGTTTTAAATTTCTAGCAATATCTTCAAAGAATATACAATATTGTGGCTCAATTTTGTAACTTTCTACCAATTTTTTATAAGGCTCTTTAGAAGGCTTTGGAATAAACTCACAATCTCGTATATCAAATATTCCATCAAAAAGCTTATCTATTCCGATTCTTTTTGTTACATTGATTGCATGAGCTCTAGAGCCATTTGTAAAAATTATTTTCTTTCCATCTAACTTTTTAATTTCTTCTTCAAGATCTTTATCTTTGGCTAAAAAACTAAGATCTACATCATGAACAAACTCTAAAAATTCATCTGCATCAATTTTGTGATGTTTTATCATACCGTTTAAGGTTGTGTTATATTCTTGAAAATAGTTTTTTTGAATTTTTCTAGCCTCTTCGATACTGACGTTTAATTTTTCAGAGATAAATTTAGACATCTTTTTATCTACTTGGTCAAATACTTTTGTTGCACCGTCATAGAGCGTATTGTCTAAGTCAAATAACCAAAATTTTATATTTATTAAGTCTTTCATTCTCTTATTAATGTTCCAGATCCCGTGTCTGAAAAAATTTCATGTAAAATTGAGTGAGGTTTTCTCCCGTCTAGAATAACTACACCTCTTACTCCGTTTTGGACTGCATCAACACAATTTTCTATTTTAGGTATCATGCCTCCTTGAACAACTTTCCATTTTATAAGATTTTCTAGATCGAATGGTTTAATTTCCGATATTAGTTTTTTCTGATCATCGTAAACCCCTTCAACGTTTGTCATTAAGATCAGCCTTCTAGATTTAAGTTTTTTTGCAATAGCGCTTGCTGCAGTATCACCATTAATATTATATGTTTGATTATGCTCTCCTAAACCTAACGGAGCTATAATCGGAATTATATTTTTACTTAAAGCGTTATGAATAAAACTATCATTAATCTTGCTTGGTATCCCTACAAATCCAAGTTCTTCTCTTTCGGGCTTTACCTCTATAATATTTTCAGTTTTAGTATGAAATGAAGTTGCTTCTGAACCTAATTTTTTTAGTGAACTTACTATATCTTTATTAAAATCAATTAATACCTCTTCGACAGTATCAATTATATTTTTGTCAGTAATTCTCAAACCATTAATAAATTTTGAAACAATTTTTTTCTTATCTAGTTCTCTTTTTATTCTTGGGCCTCCACCATGAACTACAATTATAGATAAACCTAATTTATTAAGAACATTTATATCAGAAATAAAGTTATTAAAAACATTTCTATCTATAAGAACATTTCCACCATATTTAATTACAATTTTTTCTTTTTCATATTTTCTAACATATTTTTGAACAATATTAATATCTGGAGCTTTTTCAGGCCAAAATTTTTTTATCTCATCTAGAGAAATATTTTTTGACATTTAATTTGTTTTCACAGTTGTTTTTTTAACAATTACGTATTGTTGAGCGATCGTTAGAATATTATTAATTGTCCAATAAACAACTAACCCAGAAGGGAAAGAAGCAAGTATGATTGTTAAAAACAATGGAAAGAAAGCAAATATTTTTGCCTGAATTGGATCAGCGGGAGCAGGGTTTAATTTTTGTTGAACCCACATAGAAGCCCCCATTAATATTGGCCAGATGCCAATAATCATAAACCCTGGGGGATCCCAAGGTATCAAACCAAATAGATTAAATAAAGAAGTCGGGTCTTGTGCTGACAAGTCTTTTATCCAACCAAAAAATGGTTGATGTCTCATCTCTAAAGAAATAAAAAGCATTTTATAAATTGCAAAAAAGAACGGTATTTGAATTAAAACTGGCAAGCAACCTGACGCAGGATTTATTTTTTCTTTTCTATATAAAGCCATCATCTCTTGCTGCAATTTAACTTTATCGTCTTTATGTAGTTCTTTGAGTCTCATCATCTCTGGTTGAACCGCTTTCATTTTTGCCATTGACCTGAATGAGAAATTAGCTAGTGGGAAGAAAATAAGTCTTATAGCAATAGTTAATAGTACAATCGCTGTTCCAAAATTTCCTGAAATTTTAAATAAATAATCTATTACAAAAAACAGAGGTTTTGTGAAAAAGTAGAACCATCCCCAGTCTATAACTAAATCAAATTTATTTATATTTTGGTCTGCAGCGTATCCATCAATTGTCTCAACCTCTTTAGCGGCAATAAATAATCTGAGTTCATTTGCTCCAGTTGATGATTTACCAATATTTACCGGCTCATTAATAATATAATTCGCTTTAAATCCATTTTCGTAAAGGAATGTAGATTTAAAATTTTTACCTGACTCAGGGACAAATGCAGTCATCCAATATTTATCTGTTATTCCAAGCCAGCCTTCACTTGACTCTCTAGCTATTTTTTTTTCTTCCACATCATCATAGTCGTCTTCTTTTAATTCATCATCAAATACACCGATAAATCCTTCATGCTGAATATAAAAATTTTGAATATCATCGGGGATTTTATTCCTTGTCATCTGTGCATACGGATATAGATCAATAGGTGAATTCGAATTATTTTTTACTTGCTGTGATATTTTAAATAAATACTTGTCATCTAATTCAATTCTTTTTTCAAAAGTAACACCCTCATTATTGTTCCATTGCAAAATAACCGGAGATTTATCGCTTAATATATTATTACCTTTTACTTTCCATTCAGAGTCCTTTGTTGGAACTTTAATTTTACTCCCAATACTTGTCCAACCAGTCTCTATGAAAAAACCGTTTTCAGTATCAGATGGGTTTAAAAAAATTATATTTTTTCCATCTTCAACTTTTTGTTTATGTTTTTTAAAAGATATATCATCAATTAAAGCACCTTTTAAATTAACAGAACCCACTATACTGTCATTTTCAATTTTAATTCTTTTACTCGAATTAATAGACTCTTCTCTGGTAATTTTTTTTATTATCTGTGGCTGATTAATCGTTGGTGCAATAGAGCCTTGCTCATTCTTTTGTTCTACTTTTTGATTTGTTTGTTGTTCAGAAGTTTTTTTTGGAGCTTCGAAAAAAGCACCCCAGAAAAGTAAAACAGACATTGAAAGAGCAATTGCAACAAAAACATTTCTATCCATTATTGCTCTCCTTTTTATCTTTCGGAATTGGAACAAAATCTAAACCGTGACTGCCGCCAAGTTTCTTAAATGGATGACATTTTAAAATTCTTGTTACACCTAATTTAATTCCCATTATTAAACCTTGAGTTTTAAGTGCTTCAATAAAATACTCGGAACAAGTAGGTAAAAATCTACATCTACTACCCAGTAGTGGAGAAATTAAATATTGATAAATTTTAATTATGAAAATAAGAATTTTTGTCATTTTACTTTTTTAATTTACTAAAACTTTTCTCCATTAATGGCAAAAGCACATCTTGTTTTTGAGCATAAGCATTAGACTTCCCGAAAACTATATAAGTGTAATCCTTATTAATTGCACCCTTTTTTTTTAATAATTTTTGTACAATTGCTTTTAATTTTCTTCTTATTTTGTTTCTTTTAACAGCATTACCAATTTTTTTTTTCATCACAAAACTAATAAGTAAATTAGCTTTGTGTTTAGCTTTAAAAAAGTTTCTGGCAGCAAATACGGAGTAATAATCTGTATGAATTTTTTTTTCCTTAAGAGCTTTTCTGAATTGGTTGCTTTTTTTTAAACTTTCAAGCTTAACCATTTAATATTAAGTTGATAGAGTTTTTCTACCTTTAGCTCGTCTACGAGCTATAAGCTGTCTTCCAGTTTTAGTGGCCATTCTTGCTCTAAAACCATGCCTTCTTTTTCTAACTAAATTGCTTGGCTGATATGTTCTTTTCATAAATAATTAAGGTATATATTTTAATTGATGTCTATTGTACAGGTAAATTATGAGTAAAAATCTGAAAATATTTTTGGGTATTTCTTATTTGTTCGTATTGTTTACTTTTCTTTATTTTATTTTTGTAGGCATAGAAATAAATAGGCTTGATGATTTTTCTTATTATAAAATACTTCAATCAGACTTAGATACCTACATTAGCGCCAATATAATGGTAAATTTAATTTACTTTTTTATTTTTTCTATCATTTGGGTATCTCTCCTAGGTTTCGGATCACCAATTTTAATTATTTCAGGAATATTATTTGGCAAATGGATCGGAACACTAGTCTCAGTAATTTCAATTTCTATAGGCACTTTAATTTTATACTCAATAGGAATATTTTTTTTTCGAGATGTAGTAAAAGAAATTCTAGAAAAAAAATTTAAAAAATATATCAAAATATTTCAAAAAAATGAGTTTTTCTATTTTTTTATATATAGATTTATAGGCGGTCTAGGAGTTCCTTTTGGACTTCAAAACCTGATCCCAATTTTATTTAATATGAAAAAATTAAATTATTTTTTAGCTAGTTTTTTTGGGCTTATTCCTAGTATATTCATTATGAACACTATAGGAGCAGGTTTAAATATTTATATTGAGGAAGCTGAAACTTTTAGCTTAATTGATTTGATTTTGACGCCTCAAATTTACTTGCCAATTTTATTGTTTGTAGGATTAATGATTATATCTTTCTATATTAAAAAAAAATTTTTTGAAGATGCAAATTAACAAAAATAGTTTATTAAATGATTTGAGCCCTTACCTCAAACAACATAAAGATAATCCAGTTCATTGGCAAATATGGTCCAGAGAAACTTTAAATTTTGCCAGACAAAATAAAAAACCTATTTTGTTAAGCATAGGATATGCAAGCTGTCATTGGTGCCATGTTATGGCTCATGAAAGTTTCGAGGATCATGAAACTGCAAAAATAATGAACCAATTATTTGTTAACATCAAAGTTGATCGAGAAGAGAGACCAGATTTAGATTTTATTTTTCAAAGTTCATTTCAATTATTTAATCAAACTGGAGGAGGTTGGCCTTTGACAATGTTTTTAGATGAGAACGGAGTTCCATTCATGGGAGGTACTTATTTTCCAAAAGAAACAAAACATGGTTTACCATCGTTTAAAGAAGTTCTTAAAAAAGTTTCAGACTCTTATAAAGAACAAAGGGAAAATATAATTAAACAAAAAGATTTAATTATTAAAAACCTAGATCTAAAAAAAAATGCAGTTCTAAATCAAGATCTTGAGCCAATTTTGGAATTGTCCTTAGGTCATTTAGATGAAACAAAAGGTGGTTACAAAGGCTCTCCTAAATTTCCAACTTTTAACCTCTATGAGACTATGTTTTACTTTTATAACAAATCAAAAGATGAGAAGTATTTAAAACCAATTCAACTCATTATTAAACAACTTTGTTCAAAAGGAATTTATGATCATGTTGAAGGCGGTATTGCACGCTACACAGTTGATGAAAATTGGGTGATACCACATTTTGAGAAGATGCTTTACGATAATACTCAATTTATTTTACTTTTATCAAAATATTGCAAAATTGACTCAAACAATTATTTTAAAAATAAACTTTTGCAAACAATAGAGTTTTTAAAAAAAAATTTTTTAAACAAAGAGGGCTTTTTAGGTTCCGCTTATGATGCTGATAGTGACGGTGAAGAAGGGAAATACTATGTTTACAGTTACGATGAAATTAAAGATATAGAAAATATTGAAAAGTATTTTGAAATAAAACCTGAGGGAAATTGGGAAAAAAAAATTATCTTGATTGAAAAAAAGGAACCCAATGAAGACATTCTAAAAAGACTATTTAAAATTAGATCTAAAAGGAATAAACCGTTTTTTGATGATAAAACGCAATTAGATTTAAATTGCCTATGGATTAGTGCTTTAATCGCTGCCAGTGAAATTTTACCGGAAAAAAATTATTTAAACTTAGCTGAAGATTTTTTTTCGAAAGTAGAAAAAAAATACATTAAAGACAAGATTTTTCATAGTTATTCAAAAAATATTGTTTTTATCGAAGATTATGCATTTTTAATTAATACTTTAAACGATCTATCAGATAATACTATGAACTTTAGATATAAAGATTTATCAAAAAAAATATTAAAAGAGGCATATGATAAATTTTATTTACACGATAAAAATATTTTTCAAAAAAGCCCAAAAAATAATAGCGATGTATTTTTTGTGCCGGTTGATATAGGTGATAATACAATTCCAAATGGTAACGCTGTCATGCTTATAAATTTGATCAGATTAGGAATGATGGATGAGGCTAAAAAATTGGCTGATAGTTTAAATGGATATTTGAATATTTATAAAAATCATATGATGACATCATTAAGAGCAATTGATTACTTTAATAATATTAAAGAGGGAAAAAATTGCAATGAACAAGGTTGTAAAATAGATGTTTAAAAAGATTAATTGGACTATTTGGTTGGTCTTAGTAATTTTATGGAATTACAGATTTCCACAAGCGACACCTTTTCAAGATGTTATAGTTGCCGTATTTTTGTCGATTTTGTTTATAATTATCCAATTGCTTCAATCAAGATACTTGAATAAAAGTAACTCAAGAAGTAAGTTCGATTGAAAATGAAGGAGCGCTTGTTATGGGAATTCACTATGATTATAAATCAACACGTGGTGACAAAGCTATGAAAAAAGAAGCAAAAAGGAAGGCACGTATTGAACAAAGAAGAGCACGAAGATCGAGCGCGAGTCCAAAAGAGTCAGACCAAGATACAATGCATGATATCAATAAACCTATCACTCTTGAGGATTTAACAAATCCAGACAAGAATTAGTAAAATAATGAAATCTTTTGTAAAAAAAGATTTATTATTCAAAAGACGAGAGGCTTCACTTAAAAAAAATTTAAAAAAAAGAAAAAGCAATAAATCAGTATTAAAAAAAAAGAATGGCAGTATTATCAGATAAATGGATTAAAAAAAATGCTGAAACTAAAGGAATGATTAAACCTTTTGTTAGCAAACAAATTAGAAAGGGTAAAATTTCTTTTGGTTTATCTTCATACGGCTATGACGCAAGAGTTTCAAATGAATTTAAAATATTTACCAACGTAAATTCAGGAATTGTAGATCCAAAGGTATTTAAAAAAGAGAGCTTTGTAACTAAAATTGGAAAAGAGTGTATCATTCCACCAAATTCCTTTGCTTTAGCCAGGACTATTGAATATTTTAAAATTCCTGAGGATATTTTGGTAATTTGCTTAGGCAAATCTACTTATGCAAGATGTGGAATAATTGTAAATGTTACACCTTTGGAACCAGGTTGGGAGGGACATGTTACTTTAGAGTTTTCCAATACAACACCACTGCCAGCAAAAATTTATGCTAACGAAGGTGTTGCACAATTTGTTTTTATTAGAGGTAATGAAAAGCCCCAAGTCTCTTATGCAAAAAGAAAAGGCAAATATATGAAACAAAAAGGTGTTACTCTTCCAAAGGTATAAAGTTTCATTAATGCAAAAACTTCTAATTAAAGGAAATAAAGAATTAAAAGGAAATATATATATTTCTGGTTCTAAAAATGCAACTTTACCTATTTTAGCCTCTACGATTTTAGCATCAGAGGTGAGACTATCAAACGTACCTTTTGTAAAAGATATTTTTACAATGATAGAACTTCTAAAATTCATTGGAATAAAAGTAAAAATTCAAAGTAATAAAAATATTCTTGAAATAAAAAATGAAAAAAAAAAAATAAATACATTGGCGCCCTACAAACTAGTTAAGACTATGCGTGCTGGGATTTTAGTTCTTGGACCTCTTTTAACTAAATTTAAAAAAGCAAAAGTATCATTACCTGGAGGTTGCGCTATCGGAACTAGACCAGTTGATTTACATTTATTTGCTTTAAAGAAATTAGGTGCAAAAATTAAGATTAAAGATGGATACATAATTGCTGAAGCTAGGAAAGGATTAATGGGTGCAAAAATTAAATTTCCCAGTATTTCAGTTGGTGCAACTGAAAATGCTTTATTGGCAGCTTTTGGAGCTAAGGGAAAAACGACTTTATCAAACTGTGCTATTGAGCCTGAGATTAAAGATCTTATTTTATTTTTAAAAAAACTAGGATGTAAAATTAAAATTTCTGGAAGAAAAATAACAATTTTTGGAAATTCATT
The DNA here is from genome assembly GCA_902613545.1 of uncultured Pelagibacteraceae bacterium. GTDB lineage: Bacteria > Pseudomonadota > Alphaproteobacteria > Pelagibacterales > Pelagibacteraceae > Pelagilacustribacter. The sequence goes on along the minus strand of CACMHW010000001.1, from coordinate 110,157 downwards.
ACATCAAAAAAAAATTAGTCACAAAATAATTTTCGATAGAATAGAAGCCGGGACCTACTTAATTGCTGGAGTCTTAATAGGTAAAAAAATTATAATTAAAGAAATTGACCCAAAAATTTTTAGGCATGAAATAGATATTTTAAAAAAAATGGGTGCAAAAATATTTAAAACTAGAAGTTCAATCACGATATTGAAAACAAAAAGTTTAAAAAAAATGAATATATCTACAAAACCGTATCCAGGTTTTCCAACAGACTTACAAGCTCAATTGATGGTTTTAATGACACAAACTAAAGGTTTATCAAAAATTAAGGAAAATATTTTTGAAAATAGATTTATGCATGTTCCTGAGCTTAAAAGAATGGGTGCAAATATTAAAATTAAAAATAAAACGGCTTACATTTTAGGACCCTCAAAATTGACTGGTGCAGAAGTAATGGCTACAGATTTGCGAGCCTCAGTAAGTTTGGTTTTAGCTGGACTAATTGCTGACAACAGAACGATCGTAAATAGAATTTATCATTTAGATAGAGGATATGAAAATTTAGTAAGAAAACTTAAAAATTGTGAAGCTGAAATCAAAAGAGTTTAAAATGAAAGTCAAAAACTTAAAATTAATTGCTAAAACACAAGAAGATTTAAAGGTTCTTTCGGCACATCTTCAAGATTCGATTGCTAACGTATCAGAAATAGCTAGCTTAAAAAAAAACAAAATTTTATTAATGCAATTAAGTAGATTTATGTGGGAAGATGTTGAAAAAGGTGTTTTTAGAAAGAATAAACGAATAAGAACTATTCTAAAATTTGAAAATGTCTTAAAAGTTTACTCTAAAAATATTAATCAACTAAAAAAAGATAAGTTTTTAGATTTTCTCACTATTGAAACTAATCAAATGCCTGATAAAAATTACGAAATGAATATACTTTTTGCAGGTGACTCAGTAATTAAAATAGTTTCAGAGGTAATCGAGGTAACACTTGATGACCAAGGAGAGTCTTGGGATACAAAAAATATACCAACCCACAAGGTTTTATAATGCTCAAATATTTAAATTTTAATCAAAAAAACTCTCCAAAAAAACTAGAGTTAATATTAAATGTTAGAAAATCGCGACAACAAAATCAGTCCGCCATAGTGAAGAAAATTATAAATAATGTAAAAAAAAATGGAGATAAGGCTGTCATAATGTATGAAAAAAAATTTTCAAATGTAAAGTCTAAATCAAAAAAGCTTAAATTTTCCAATAATGAAATTAATAGAATTTCAAAAATTATTGATAAAAAATTAAAAAAATCTATTGATACTGCCTTCACCAGAATAAAATATTTTCATTCAAAACAAACATATTCACCTTTTAAATATAAAGATAAATTTAAAAATGAATTAGCTTATAAATATTCACCAATTGAGAGAGTGGGAGTATATGTACCTGGAGGAACTGCAAGTTATCCAAGCACAGTTTTGATGAATTGTATTCCCGCTTTAGTAGCTGGAGTAAAAAATATTTATCTTACTACCCCAGCTTTTGGAACATCGGTAAATCCTGCAGTGATTTACGCAGCAAAAAAATGCGGTGTAAAAGAAATTTATAAAACTGGTGGAGCTCACTCAATTGCAGCTTTAGCTTTTGGAACTAAAACTTTTAAAAAAGTTGATAAAATAGTCGGACCGGGAAATGCTTTCGTTGCATCTGCAAAAAAAGAAGTTTTTGGAGAAGTAGGTATAGATATGGTAGCCGGTCCCTCAGAAGTAAGTATTGTTGCAGATCGATTTGCAAATTCTGAATGGATAGCTGCAGATTTAATTGCTCAAGCTGAACATGACGTTTTCGCTCAATCAATTTTGATTACCGATAGCAAAAAACTTATAAAGTCAGTAAAGATAAGTTTAAAATCACAACTATCTAATTTGCCTAAAAAGAATATAGCAACTAAAAGCATCAGAAACTATGGGCTTTCAATTTACGCGAAAAATCAAAAAAAAATTTTGGAAGCCATAAACACTATTGCACCTGAACATTTAGAAATTAACTATCGTCAAGACAATGATATAATTAAAAAAATCAAAAATTCTGGATCTATTTTTATAGGAAAATTTTCTCCTGAGGCTATGGGAGATTATTTAGCGGGCCCCAACCATGTTTTGCCAACTTCTGGGTCTGCAAAATTTTCTTCAGGATTATCAGTTAATGATTTTCTAAAGAGACAATCTTTAATAAAAATAACAAAATCAGGTATTGAAAGATTGGGACCATCAGTTATAAATTTAGCTCAGCATGAAAATTTAGAAGGTCATGCTAATTCGGTTAAAATAAGATTAAAAAAAGGGTAAATTATTTGGCTAAACAAGAAACTTTAGAATTTAAAGGAAAAGTGACGGAATTACTTCCCAACGCTATGTTCAGAGTAAAATTAGAAAATAATCACGAGATTTTGGCTCACACTGCTGGAAAACTGAGAAAGAATAGAATAAGAGTTCTTGCAGGTGACAATGTTATGGTTGAAATGACTCCATACGATTTGACTAAAGGTAGAATTACTTTTAGATTTTAGGCCTTGTAGCTCAGTAGTAGAGCAGTACCCTGAAAAGGTATGTGTCGTAAGTGCGATTCTTACCAAGGCCACCACCAAGTATTTTTTGCCCATCGAAATTTAAAAATAAATTTGTTAAAAACAGATTATGGGTAAAAATATTGGACTTTTTTGGTTAAAAGATGATTTTAGGATTAGAAAAAATTTAGCTTTATTCGAGGCTACAAAAAATCACGATCAAGTAGTTGCCTTTTACTTGTATAAAAAACAAAAATTTGATCATCAGGAAGCTCAAAAATGGTGGGTGAGCAGATCTTTAGAGGAATTTAGAAAAAAACTTGATAAATACAACATCAATCTCGAGATCATTAAAATTGATTCCTACAAAAAATTTTTTGGAAAATTATTCAGCTATAAAAATTTTTCAATTTATTGGAATAAAACATATGAGCCTAATTATCTTAAATTTGATGATTACTTGTCAAAAAATTTTAAAATTAACGAGGTAGATTTTAAGATACTTAAAGGTAATATTTTAAATGAAATAAATGATGTAAAAAAAGCTGATGATACACCCTTTAAAGTTTTCACCCCCTATTGGAGAACTGCAGAAAAAATTTATTTAGATAAAATTCCTGCAAATGAAAAAATAATTTTAAAATGTAAGAAAAAAATTTCCTATTTTAAAAATATAATTGATGAAAAAGAGATAAGTCCAAGAAAAAAATGGTTTAATAAATTTGAAAAATATTGGACACCAAGTGAAGACAACGCACTTTTACAACTCAAAAATTTTATCAATAGCAGGATCGAAAATTATTCCGAAGGTAGAAATTTTCCTAATCTTCCTGGCACTTCAAAATTATCACCATTTATAAAGCACGGACAAATTCATGTTGAAACAATTTGGGATGAGTGCCAGAAAATAAAAAAAATTGGGTCAAGTAAGTTTTTAGCAGAAATAGGATGGAGAGAATTTAATCACACATTAATAAATAACTTTCCATATATGCTAACAGGTAACTACTCAAAAAAATTTGATAAATTTCCTTGGAGGAAAAATCCAAAATTTTTATCTGCTTGGAAAAAAGGCTTAACTGGTTATCCAATTGTTGACGCAGGGATGCGAGAATTATATTCGACTGGCTGGATGCATAACAGGATAAGAATGATTGTCGGTTCTTTTCTTGTAAAACATCTGTTAATAAATTGGATGGAAGGAGAAAAATATTTTAAGAATTGTTTACTTGATTACAGTGAAGCAAATAATATTTCAGGTTGGCAATGGGTGGCTGGTTGTGGAGCAGATGCAGCTCCTTATTTCAGAATATTCAATCCAATTTTACAAGGTGAAAAATTTGATAAGGAAGGCGAATACGTAAAAAAGTGGGTTCCAGAATTAAGAGAAGTTCCTAAAAAGTTTATTCATAGACCTTGGGAGCTAAATAATGAAAAGATTCTAAAATTGGGTAAGGATTATCCCAAACCCATAGTTTTGCATGAGGAGGCAAGGCAAAAAGCTCTAAGTTCTTTTAAAAAAATTTAATTTTATAAATTTCCATGACAATGTTTAAATTTTTTTCCTGAGCCACACGGACATTTTTCATTTCTACCAGTTTTTTTAAAATTATTTTCTTTTTTTTTGTCATTTTCCATATCTGTAGTTTTTTCATCAGTTGAAACTACGATATTTAAATTTAATAAAAGTTTGATTACATCATTTTTAATTTTTGAAAGTAATCCTTCAAAAAGGACAAAAGCTTCTTTTTTAAATTCAGACAATGGATCTTTTTGTCCGTATTGTCTTAAGCCAATGACTTGTCTAAGTTGTTCCAAGTATTGAAGGTGTGATCTCCATGTAAAATCAATAATTTGAAGAAAAATTTTCTTTTCTAAAATTTTGTTTTGACTCTCCCCCAAAATTTTTATTCTTGATTTACGTTTTTCAGAAAATAACTCATTCATATCTTTTAAAAAACTATCTTTATCTTTAGAAGAAAGTTGAACTAAATTATCATCGCTTAAAGAATTTCCAGTCACATTTTTAATCTGTGTTAAATATTTTTCATCATTTGATTTTTTATAATTATCAACCATAACTTTTAATTCTTTTAAAATTTCATCAAAAAAATCATTAAGTATTGTGCCTATATTATCTTCTTTCAATATTCTTAACCTTTGAGAAAATATTACTTGTCGCTGATCGTTCATAACATCATCAAATTTAATCAAAGTTTTACGAATATCAAAGTTTCTACTTTCTACTTTTTTTTGAGCTCTCTCCATTGCTTTATTAATCCAAGGATGATCAATTGACTCATTCTCTTTCAATCCTAGCTTTTTAAGCATGCCATCAATTGAATCACCACCAAAAATTCTCATTAATTCATCCTGTAAGCTAATAAAAAAAATTGTTGAACCAGGATCTCCTTGACGTCCAGACCTTCCTCTCAACTGGTTATCAATTCTTCTACTTTCATGTCTTTCAGTACCAATTATAAATAGTCCGCCTAAATTTTTTACTTCCAATTCATTTTTTTTAAAATCATCAATATTCTGTATTTCACCTTCTTCAAAAAAATCTTTATTTCCACCAAGTTTTATATCGGTTCCTCTACCGGCCATATTAGTAGCTATTGTAACCGCACCAATTTTACCTGCTTCAGCAATAATTTTTGCTTCATGTTCATGATGCTTGGCATTGAGAACATTATGATTTATTTTTTTTTCTTTAAGAAAATTAGAAATTTTTTCTGATTTTTCTATACTTGTTGTACCCACTAAAACTGGTTGTCCTGTTTTATTGCAATCAAAAATTTTCTTTGAAATAGCGTTATATTTTTCTTTTTCAGTTCTAAAAATTTGATCATTAAAATCTTTTCGAAGCATTTTTCTATTTGTAGGGATAGAAACAACATTTAATTTATAAATATCATAAAATTCCTCTGACTCAGTCATTGCAGTCCCAGTCATACCAGCTAGTTTTTTATATAATCTAAAATAGTTTTGATAAGTAATAGATGCTAGAGTTTGATTCTCCTCCTCGATTTTTACATTTTCTTTAGCTTCTATAGCTTGATGTAAACCATCTGAAAATCTTCTTCCTGTCAAAACTCTACCTGTGAATTCGTCAATAATTTGAACTTTTCCATCCCTTACAATGTAATCAATATCTTTTTTGAAAATTAAATTTGCTTTTAAAGCCTGATTAGTATGGTGAACAAGGTCTAAATTTGCGGGGTCGTAGAAATTATTATTTTTTAAAATTTTTTGCTGCAAAGCTAATTTTTCTATTTTATCTACTCCATCATCAGTAAGTATTACGTTTTTATTTTTTTCATCTAACTCATAATCAATTTTTTGTAAGTATCTAATAAAATTATTTGATGTTGTATAAAGAGTAGTTTTATCTTCTAACTTTCCAGAAATTATAAGTGGAGTTCTCGACTCGTCAATAAGAATACTATCAACTTCATCCACGATACAATAATTATGTCCTCTTTGAACCATCTCATTAAGTTCGTACTTCATATTATCTCTAAGATAGTCAAACCCAAGTTCATTATTAGTTGCATAAGTTATATCGCAAGCATAATTTTTTTTTCTGTCATTATCCTCTAAATCATTAGTTATACATCCAGTAGACACACCTAAAAAATTAAATACCTTACCCATCCATTCGGAATCCCTTTTTGCTAGATAGTCATTAACTGTTACAATATGAACACCATTGCCTAAAAGTGAGTTCAGGTAAGCTGGTAAAGTTGAAACTAAAGTTTTACCCTCGCCGGTTTTCATTTCTGCAATTTTACCTTTATGTAAAATCAATCCGCCAGCAAGCTGCACATCGAAATGTCTTTCACCTAAAGTCCTATTAGCGGCCTCTCTTACTAGTGCGAAACTTTCTGGAATGATTTTATCAATTTCTAGCGAACCATTTTGAACATTTTTTTTAAAGTGAGCTGTTTTTTCCTTTATTTCGCTTTCAGTAAGAGATTTAACATCATTTTCTTTGTCATTTATCGCTGATACAAGATTTTTTATCTTATCTAATTCTTGTTGATTAGAGCTTTTAAATATCTTACTAAAAGTTCTTGTAAATAAATTCATAATACATCTATATATGTATTTATAAATTAAGTTAAATAGCAATAATAATGACAATTAACATCAAAAACTTCCTAAAAGATAATTCTAAATTATCAAAAATGGGCGAGTTTCAAAATTTAAAACAAATAGAAGGCATGGAAATGTCTTCTATATCTGCTGACCTTTATGGAGATGGAAGAGATGATTTAGCTTTATTTTATTTTAGCAAAGGCGCAAATTATGCAACTTTAACTACTACTAACTCTATAACCTCTGAATTTATTCCTTGGAATAATAACTCTCATAAAAAGATTATAAAAGCATTATTAGTTAATACTAAGAATGCTAATACTTTTACAGGCAAACAAGGAAAAGAGAGTATTGATACATTAGCAAAAAATCTTTCTAGAATTTTAACCTTAAAAGAGTCAAAATCGAAAAAGGGCACAAGCGAAACAGTAAAAATTAAAGATTTAATATTTGCCTCAACCGGCGTTATCGGAGAAGAATTTCCTGTGGAAAAAATAAAAGAGAGGTTGCAAGATTTAGCTGATAAGTTGAGAGGAGATCAAAATAAAATGTACTGGTTGAAAATAGCTTCAGCGATAATGACAACAGACACTAAACCAAAAGTTGCTTATGAAGAAATAATTATTGGAGATGAACTAATTAGAATATGTGGAATTGCAAAAGGTTCCGGCATGATAGCTCCAAATCTAGCTACAATGTTGTCTTTTATATTTACTAATGCAGATATTAACTCTAATTTATTAAAAACTTTATTAAAAAGAGCAGCGGCTAATTCTTTTAATGCTATAACTGTAGATAGCGACCAATCAACTAATGATATGGTTTCGATTTTTTCAACAAGAGATCTAAAAATTGGCCAAAATTTATCGTTAAATGATAAAGTGATCCAAAAATTTGAGCTAGCATTAAAAAAGTTGTGTCTTAACCTTGCTAAACAAGTCGTGGTTGATGGAGAAGGAGCAAAAAAATTTTTAACTATAAATGTAATTAATGCAAAATCTCTTGGAAGCGCAAAAAAGATTGCCTTCTCAATTGCTAATTCTCCATTAGTAAAAACAGCTGTTGCTGGAGAAGACCCTAATTGGGGAAGAATAGCTATGGGTATAGGAAAATCTGGTGAGCCAGTTGATGTTAAGAAATTAAAAATTAAAATTGGAGAATATATAGTTGCAGAAAATGGAAAAGTATCTGACAATTATGATGAAAAAAAATTAAAAGAATATATGGAATGGGACGCCATTGAAATAGAGGTGAATTTAAAACTCGGAAATGATGCATTCAAATGCTATACATGTGACTTTACACATGATTATATCAATATAAATGCTGATTACAGAAACTAAATAATGATTAGATATAATTTAAAATGTCATAATAATCACGAGTTTGAAAGTTGGTTTTCAGACTCAAAAGAATTTGATAATTTAAATAAAAAAAAATTACTCGAGTGTATATTCTGCTCGTCCCAAAAAATAAGTAAATCAATAATGGCACCTATGGTCTCTGGTAAAAATAAAGATGCAGATCTAATCAAAGCAGATAGATTTCTTAAAAATAAGAAGAGAGAATTAATAGAGATCAGGAAATTTATTGAAAATAATTTTGAAAACGTTGGAGACAATTTTAGTCAAAAAGTAAGAGAGATTTATTACGATAAAAAAAACAACAAAACTATTTACGGTACGACTACTCAGAAAGAAAGAGAAGAGCTGTCTGACGAGGGTATTGATTTACTAAGTATTCCTTGGGTTGATAAAGAAAACTAATTTTTTTTACTGCAAATAATATAATTTACTGACAAATTATCGGATTTTCTCCATTTGTTAAATATAGGATTGAACTCTAAACCTTTAATATCAACAGTTCTAAAGTTTGCTAAGGATAATTTTTTTTCTAGATCTTCTGGTTTGATAAATTTGTTCCAATCATGCGTACCTATTGGTAGCCATCTCAAAATATATTCTGCTCCAATTATAGCTTTTATGTATGAAATTATCGTTTTATTTAATGTAGCTGTAAACATTATGCCATTTTTTTTTAAAAGATTGCTACATGATTTTATATAAAGATCTACATTTTCAACATGTTCTACGACTTCAAGATTTAAAATTATATCAAATTTCTCAGAACTTTTTAATTGTTCAGGTGATCTATTTAAATAATTAATATTTAAATTATTTTTTTTTGAATGTAATTTTGCAACTTTTATATTTTTTTCAGAGGCGTCAATACCAGTTATTTCACCTCCTAACCTAGCCAAAGGCTCACTTATTAAACCTCCACCACATCCAATATCTAAAATTTTAAGGTCTTTTAGAAAGTAATTATCTTGATTTTCTAGGTTAAACTCTTGTTTAATTTTCTCAGTAATATACTGGATCCTAATAGGATTAAACATGTGTAAAGGTTTAAATTTACCGTTAACATCCCACCATTCATCAGCCAAATCTGAAAACTTTTGAATTTCTTCTCTATTTATAGTAGTAGTCATTTAAAAATATTTATTTTGGTAAGAATACATTAAAATCTTTTATAATTATATTACATTCAATAATGGTTAAAAAAGTATTAAAGTTTGGTGGAACATCTGTTGGAACAACGCAAAGAATATATCATGCTGCTAATATTATCAAAAAAGAGCGTGAAATAGGCAACAAAATCATCGCAGTAGTTTCCGCGATGGCAGGAAAAACAAATGAACTTTTAAGCTTTTCAAAAAATATAGATGAAAACTTTGAAAAAAGAGAGCTAGACGTACTTTTGTCATCAGGTGAACAAGTTACATGCGCTTTATTAGCTGGAGCACTTATGAAATTAAATATTAAAGCAAAGTCATGGCTGAATTGGCAAATACCTATTATAACTGAAGGCGACCACACAAACTCAAGAATAATAAATGTTAGCATTGATAAAATAGATGAATACTTAAATAAAGGTGTTGCGGTAATTCCTGGATTTCAAGGTATTTCAAAAGATGGCGATATAACAACTATCGGTAGAGGAGGTTCAGATGCAACTGCTGTAGCGTTAGCAAAAATTTTCAAAGCTGATGCATGTGAAATTTATACAGATGTAGATGGAGTTTATTCGTCTGACCCGAATAAAATACCAGTAGCAAAAAAAATCGATAAAATTTCTTATGATGAAATGCTAGAACTTTCTTCTGTAGGCGCAAAAGTAATGCAATCCTCTGCCGTTCAAACAGCAATGATTTATGATATTCCTTTAGAGGTACGGTCTACCTTTACTAATAGAAAAGGAACTAAAATATTTAGCCAAGAAAATATTGATTACTCTAAAAGCGTAACAGGCGTAGCTTACTCAAAAGATGATGCCAAAATAACATTAATCGGAGTAGAGGATAAACCAGGCGTGGCTGCAAATATTTTTGAGCCATTGAACAAAAGTCAAATTAATGTCGATATGGTTATTCAAAATATCTCATCTGACTTAAAAACTACTGATGTTACCTTTACTATTAAAAGAGAAGATCTCGTAAAAACTAAAGAAATTTTGAAAGCGAATAATAAAATTAAGTACAAAAAGATTACTCACAACGAGAAAGTAGCTAAAATTTCTATAGTAGGTGCTGGAATGGTGTCTACGCCTGGTGTAACATACAAAATGTTTAGAGGACTAGCTGATAGCAATATAAATATTTTGGCTATTTCAACATCTGAAATAAAGCTTTCAGTAATTATTGACGAAGCAAAAACTCTAGATGCAGTTAAAAAATTACATACAATTTTTGACTTAGATTGAGATGGAAACAAGACCCCATAGAATTATAAATAGAAAAAAAACTAAAGAAATTAAAGTCGGCAAAGTTTCTGTTGGTGGAAATTCTAAAATTAGTGTCCAATCAATGACTAATACTCTCACAACAGATGTAAAAGCTACTGTAAAACAAATTCATCTTTTAGAAAAAGCTGGAGCAGATATTGTAAGAGTTTCATGTCCAGACGAAGACTCTACAAAATCTTTAAAAGATATTATTAGGGAGGTAAATACTCCAATTGTTGCTGACATACATTTTCATTACAAAAGAGCCATAGAGGCTGCTAAAATGGGAGCAAGTTGTTTAAGAATAAACCCTGGCAATATCGGTTCAAAGGAAAGAGTGCTAGATGTTTTAAAAGCCGCAAAGGATAACAACTGCTCAATAAGGATAGGAGTTAATGCAGGCTCTTTAGATAAAACACTATTAGAAAAATATAAAGAACCTTGTCCTGAAGCTTTAGTAGAAAGTGCTCAGTATAATATAAAATTATTTGAAGATAATGATTTTTTTAATTTTAAAATAAGTGTAAAATCTTCTGACATATTTTTAACTGTGAAGTCTTATCTTAAACTTTCAAAAATATGTGATTACCCATTACATCTTGGTGTGACTGAAGCTGGCGGCTTATTTACTGGTAGCATAAAATCTTCTATTGGAATCGGACAACTTTTAATGCAAGGCATTGGTGATACTATTCGAGTTTCTTTGTCCTCTGATCCAGTTGATGAGGTAAAAGCAGGTTTTGAAATATTAAAATCTTTGGGCATTAGATCAAGAGGAGTAAATATAATTTCTTGCCCCTCTTGTGCTAGACAAGCATTTCCAGTTATAGAAACCGTTAAAGAGTTAGAAAAAAGATTATCACATATTACAAAGCCGATAAACTTATCCATAATAGGTTGCGTAGTTAATGGCCCAGGTGAAGCAGCACAAACTGAAATTGGTTTAACTGGTGGAGGTCAAGATAACAATTTATTATATCTTTCTGGAATTCCTCATTCCAAAGTTGCTAGTTCAGAAATAATTAATAAAGTTGTTAAATTAGTAGAAGAAAAAGTAAAAGATCTTAATTAAATGATACCCCTACAAAAAGTAAAAGATATTATAAATAAACATAATATTTTGGAAAAAGAACTGTCCTCTGGAAAAGTAGATCCAAAACTATTCGCAAAAAAATCTAAGGAATACTCAAATTTAGGTAGAATAATTTTAGTAGCTAAAAAATATATTAATTATGAAAGTGAAAAAAAAGATTTAGAGCAAATTTTAAATGACAAAGATAATGATTCTGAAATTATAGAAATGGCAGAAAAAGATTTAAATGATATGAAGTTAAACAGAGAAAAATATGAAAATGAACTTAAAATATTTTTATTACCAAAAGATGAAGATGACGATAAAAACGCAATAGTCGAAATCAGGGCTGGCACTGGGGGTTTAGAAGCTTCTCTTTTTTGTTCTGATTTATTTAAAATGTATGAAAAAGTTTGTGCTAAAAAAAAATGGAAACTAGAAATTATCAACATTTCAAAAAGTGATGCAGGAGGTTTCAAAGAAGTAATTTTTTCTGTAACTGGAGATGATATTTACTCTTATTTAAAATATGAGTCTGGAGTTCACAGAGTACAAAGAATTCCAGAAACTGAAACCCAAGGCAGAGTGCACACATCAGCTGCCACAATAGCAGTCCTTCCTGAAGTAGAAGAGGTCGACATACAAATTAAAGAGTCAGATTTGAGAATTGATGTTTTTAGAGCAGGGGGACCAGGCGGCCAATCAGTTAATACAACTGATAGCGCAGTGAGGATAACTCATATTCCGAGCGGAGTTGTTGTGAGCCAGCAAGATGAAAAATCACAACATAAAAATAAAGCAAAAGCGCTTAAAATCTTGAGATCTCGTGTTTATGAAGCTGAAAAAAAAAAGAAAGATCAAGAACGATCGAGTAATAGAAGAAACCAAATTGGCACTGGTGATAGATCTGAGAGAATAAGAACTTATAACTTTCCACAAGGAAGAGTGACAGACCATAGAATAAATTTAACTTTACATAAGCTAGACGAATTTTTAAGTGGAGAAATCCATGAAGAAATGAATCAACAATTAAGACTTAAAGAGCAGAATTTAAAATTAGAAAACTTAAATTAATGAATGCATTAGAACTTATCAATATTGGATCAAATAAATTAAAGATGAATAGTATAAAATCTTTTATACTTGACTCTGAAATTTTATTATCGAAAGTTTTAAATAAAAAACGAGAGGAAGTTTTAGTAGACCTTTATCAAAAAATAGAAAATAATAAAATCTTAGAGTTTTTAGAATATATTGATAGAAGAGCTTCAAATGAGCCTATCGCATATATAATAAAACAAAAAGAATTCTGGAGTAAAATTTTTGAGGTAAGTAATAAAACGTTAATACCAAGGCCCGAGACAGAATTAATGTTGGAAAAATTAATTAGGATTTATAAAAAAAAAACAATAAGAATTTTAGATATTGGAACTGGTAGCGGATGTATTTTAATTAGTTTGCTAAGTGAGTTAAAAAGTTCTAAAGGTATAGGAATTGACATATCATCAGGTGCTTTGCAAATCGCAAAAAAAAACGCAAAAAATATGAATGTTTATGAAAATATCAAGTTTCAAAAAAAATCGTTAGATAGTTTTTTTTCTCAAAAATTTGATCTAGTCGTATCAAATCCACCTTATATAAAGAGCAGAGATCTAAAAAATTTAGAGGATGATATCAAACTACATGAACCAAAAATAGCTCTTGATGGTGGAAATGATGGGCTTGACCTAATTAAAAAAGTTATCTACAAAGCTAAAGAAATCTTAAAAGCTAACGGTAGGCTCGCCTTAGAAATTAATAATGAGCAAGTTTTACAAGTTTCAAAAATATTAGAGAAAAATAACTTTAGAGTAGAGCACATTGTAAATGATTATAAAGATAAAATCAGATCTTTAATTTCGGTATTAATAAAATAAATAAATATGAATAATAATAGAAGAAGAAACTTTAGACCCAGATCACAAAAAAATAACTTTAGAAGACGCGGTGGTTCTATTAACTCAAATAATACAACCAACTTTAATAACAATGGTAATGTAAGTTTTGGTAGAAATGGATCAATGAATAACATTCATAATGTTGAGAAAACAATGTTGAAGTTTCAGCAGCTTGCTAAAGATGCTCAAAGCAATGGAGATCCAGTTTTAGCTCAAAATTATTTGCAACACGCTGATCATTATTTAAGAAGATATAATGAACTAAACGATCGTAAAGAAAATTCCACAGAAAAAACTAAAATTTCAGACTCAGCTAGTTCACAAGACTCCACTTTAAATAAAGAGCTTAATTAATTTAAAATCAGATTCAATTACCTTTTTTCAGATAATCTTAAATCAATTTTTATTCTTTCTATTTCAAATTCTTTTCTAGCTTCACCTTTTAAAATTTTTCCAGAGGGCAGTTTTAATTTTTGAGAATTTACTTTTTTTCCATTTACTACTACTTCGTAATGAAGATGTGGACCTGTAGACATTCCAGTTGATCCTACATAACCAATAATCTGTCCTTGTTTTACTTTCCTTCCTTCTTTAATACCTTTGGCAAAAGCTTTCATATGTGCGTAGATAGTTTCATAAGTTGAGTTATGTTTTATTTTCACACAGTTACCCCCACCTCCACACCATCTAGCTCTTGTTACGGTACCAGAGCCAGAAGCCATAATAGGTGTGCCACTAGGAGCAGCAAAGTCTGTTCCGCGATGCATTTTATTGTAGCCAAGAATTGGGTGCTTTCTCATTCCAAAAGAGGAGGATAATCTAGCACCATTTATTGGAGTCTTCATTAAAGATTTAGTAATGCTTTTTCCTTTTATATCAAAATATTCTTCATTCTCATTTTTAAATTTAAAATTATATAAATTAATTTCCTCACCATTTACATACATAGAGGCATAAATAATTTTTCCAGTATCTCTTACTTTGCTGTTGTCATCTTCAAATTTTTCGTAAAATATTTCAAACCAATCTCCTTTCCTAATATCTCTTTGGAAGTCAACCTCAAAACCAAAAATTCTTGCAAACTCTACAATAATATTTGGTTCAATACCTTTTTTTACCGCAGAGCTATATAAATTATTATTTATAACAGCTTTAACAACAACTTCCCTTTTATTTAATCGAAGAATATTTTCTTTAATAATAAACTCATCATTACTTTTCCTTACCTCTATACTGATAGTGTTACTTATTGGAAATAGAAGGTTTACAACTGTGTGGCTTTCATCGGGTAACTTTTTTAAAACAATATTTAATTCACGTCCTACATAAATATTTGAGAGTTTTTTTTGTTTTAGCTTTGTCGAAATAATTTTAATATCCTTATTTCTTACATCAATTTTTTTTAATATTCTTTCTATGGAGTCATTATTTTTTATAACGTACTTTATTTCTTTATAGGGGCTATTAATTTTTGAAATAAAAAAATTTGTTAAATTTGAAAATTCATTATTTTTAGTAATATCTTCAACATTATTTTTATTTTGAACATTTTTGTTTGAGACAACATTAGAAATTGTAAAAAAAGCAAACGTTAAAAAAAAAATAAAACCAATCAAAAAAAAGGGATTAATACCTATAATTTTGGTCTTGTTTAACTTTGAAGTGTAAGAAAAAACTTGTTTATTTTTGAATAAATTCCTTAAAATTTCAATTAACGCCATAGTTGTTTTTTTACAAAAATTATTTGTAGTTTGCAACGTGAAGTGTTTAAAAAGGCGCATTTTTACTCGTTAATTTGACCAATATACACCTTGACTTATAGTAAAATTGTAATAAAACGGGCGCTCACCTCTACGAAATTAATTATTAATAGCGCCAGAGGTGTGTAGATTTTAATGCAAAAATCTTAGCTTTTTTAAATTGTAAATTTTAAGAAGAGAAGTGTGGACGGCTAGGTTAATAAAGAAATTGTCGTACACGCTTTAACGAAAAATAACTTTAATATACCTTAAAGTTATTAAAGCTAGTGTGCGCCGTTATTAAACTTGAGAGTTTGATCATGGCTCAGAACGTACGCTGGCGGCACGCCTAACACATGCAAGTCGAACGCAGTAGTAATACTGAGTGGCAAACGGGTGAGTATAATGTGGGAATCTGCCTTTTGGTTTGGAATAACACGGGGAAACTTGTGCTAATACCGAATAAGCCCTTACGGGGAAAGTTTTAACGCCGAAAGATGAGCCCGCACTTGATTAGCTAGTTGGTAAGGTAAAAGCTTACCAAGGCAACGATCAATAGCTGTTCTTAGAGGAAGACCAGCCACATTGGGACTGAGACACGGCCCAGACTCCTACGGGAGGCAGCAGTGGGGAATCTTGCACAATGGGGGAAACCCTGATGCAGCGATGCCGCGTGAGTGAAGAAGGCCCTTGGGTTGTAAAACTCTTTCGTCGGGGAAGAAAATGACTGTACCCGAATAAGAAGGTCCGGCTAACTTCGTGCCAGCAGCCGCGGTAATACGAAGGGACCTAGCGTAGTTCGGAATTACTGGGCTTAAAGAGCTCGTAGGTGGTTAAAAAAGTTGATGGTGAAATCCCAAGGCTCAACCTTGGAACTGCCATCAAAACTTTTTAGCTAGAGTGTGATAGAGGTAAGTGGAATTTCTAGTGTAGAGGTGAAATTCGTAGATATTAGAAAGAACATCAAATGCGAAGGCAACTTACTGGGTCACTACTGACACTGAGGAGCGAAAGCATGGGTAGCGAAGAGGATTAGATACCCTCGTAGTCCATGCCGTAAACGATGTGTGCTAGACGTTGGAAATATATTTTTCAGTGTCGCAGCGAAAGCATTAAGCACACCGCCTGGGGAGTACGACCGCAAGGTTAAAACTCAAATGAATTGACGGGGACCCGCACAAGCAGTGGAGCATGTGGTTTAATTCGAAGATACGCGCAGAACCTTACCAACGCTTGACATGTTCGTCGCGAGACTAAGAGATTAGTTTCTTCAGTTCGGCTGGACGAAACACAGGTGCTGCATGGCTGTCGTCAGCTCGTGTCGTGAGATGTTGGGTTAAGTCCCGCAACGAGCGCAACCCCTACTTTTAGTTGCCACCATTTAGTTGGGCACTTTAAAAGAACTGCCAGTGATAAGCTGGAGGAAGGTGGGGATGACGTCAAGTCCTCATGGCCCTTATGTGTTGGGCTACACACGTGCTACAATGGCACTTACAATGGGATGCAAAGAGGCGACTCTAAGCTAATCCCTAAAATGTGTCTCAGTTCGGATTGTACTCTGTAACTCGAGTGCATGAAGCTGGAATTGCTAGTAATCGCGGATCAGCGCGCCGCGGTGAATACGTTCCCGGGTCTTGTACACACCGCCCGTCACACCATGGAAGTTGGTTACACCTTAAGGCAAAGCTAATACCTTTGACTACGGTACGATCAGCAACTGGGGTGAAGTCGTAACAAGGTAGCCGTAGGGGAACCTGCGGCTGGATTACCTCCTTTCTAAGGAAGACCAAAATATTTCTTTTGGTCTCAAAAAATTAAGTTAATGTGGCCGTCCTCATTTCTCTTCTTCTAATTAAAGTGTCTCAAAATGCTTAGGGGCCGGTAGCTCAGGTGGTTAGAGCGCACCCCTGATAAGGGTGAGGTCGGACGTTCGAGTCGTCCTCGGCCCACCAATTTTCACGGGGGATTAGCTCAGCTGGGAGAGCGCCTGATTTGCATTCAGGAGGTCAGCGGTTCGATCCCGCTATCCTCCACCATAAACACTTTTAGTTTTTTTAAATTGTGAATAATGTATATCAATTTTGATTGTTCAATCAGTTAGAACAATCAAACAATATCTATATCCGATTGTTCGAATAGATGAACAATCAAAAATATTCGAATAGATGAATATTTAATAAAAATTTAATTTAGACAGAAAATTATTTTCTGTGCATAAATCAAGCGTTTAAGGGCGTATGGCGGATGCCTAGGCACTGAAAGGCGATGAAGGACGTGGTATACTGCGATAAGTTTCGGGGAGCTGTATGCAGGCTTTGATCCGAAAATTTCCGAATGGGACAACCCACCAATTTATTTGGTATTTTGAACTGAATTCATAGGTTTAAAAAGCTAACCCGGAGAACTGAAACATCTAAGTAACCGGAGGAAAAGAAATCAATTGAGATTCCGTTAGTAGTGGCGAGCGAAAGCGGA
>CACMHW010000001.1:0-90000 GCA_902613545.1 uncultured Pelagibacteraceae bacterium | reverse complement strand
AAAATAATTTTTATAAGTATAGTATTTAAAACCTCAAAAATGGTAAAAATGATAAAATAATATTTAATTTAAATGAAATTTTTAATCACTGGCGCCGCAGGTTTCATAGGATACCATTTATCTTCAAATTTATTAAGTCAAAAACACAAAATTTTAGCTATAGATAATATTAATAGTTATTATGACATTAAATTAAAAAAACATAGAATAAAACTTTTAAAAAAAGATAAAAACAAAAAAAATTTTTCTTTTATAAAACTAGATCTACAAAATAAAAAAAAATTAAAACACATTTTCAAACAAAATAATTTTGATTTTGTAATTCACCTAGCAGCACAAGCTGGAGTAAGATTTTCTATTAATCGTCCTGAGGAATATATAAAATCAAATGTAATTGGTTTTTTCAATTTATTAGAAATTATAAGATATACAAAGACTAAGCTAATTTTTGCAAGTTCAAGTAGTGTTTATGGCAAAACAAAACAAAACTCATTCAGCGAAAGTCAAAAAAATTCACAACCTCTTCAACTTTATGCTGCGACCAAGTCCAGCAATGAATTAATGGCCTATGCTTATCACAATTTATATAATTTATGTGTGATCGGTCTTAGATTTTTTACTGTTTACGGCCCCCTTGGAAGACCAGATATGGCTGTGTATAAATTTTCAAAAAAAATAGTTCAAAACAAGAACATCGAATTGTTCAATAGAGGAAACCATAGCAGAGATTTCACGTACATTTCAGATGTTGTGGGATGTATCCTTAAATGTGTAAATAAATACAAAAATAAAAAAGAAAAAATGTACCAAATTTTTAATGTAGCCAATGGAAAGCCAGAAAAAATTACTTATCTTATAAATTTACTATCCAAAGAATTAAACAAAAAAGCGAGACTAAGACTAAATAAATTACAAATGGGTGATATGGTGAATACAAAAGCATCAATAAATAAAACAAAAAAAATTCTTAAATTTAAAGCAAAAATTAAATTAAATTTGGGTATCAAAGAATTTATCAATTGGTTTAAAAAATATCACAAGGTTTAATTTTAGGTATGTGTGCAATATTTGGTATAATTGGTAAAAAAAACGACTCCTTATTGAAAAAAATTTCAGAGTCACAGATTTATAGAGGTCCTGATGAACAAAATTTCTATGTAGATAAAGATAAGTCAATATATCTTGGAAGTAATAGATTAGCAGTTGTAGATAAAGCTGGAGGTCAACAACCAATGCTTTCTGATGATGGAAATTACGTAATTACTTACAACGGGTGTATTTTTAATTTTAATGAGATAAGAAAATTTTTAGAGAAAAAAAAAATTAATTTTAAAACTAATTCTGACACAGAGGTATTAATTGAAGCATTTGCTTACTTTGGCCATAAATGTTTTAATTATTTTGATGGTATGTGGGCATGCGCGATTTATGATAAAAAAAAAAATTATCTCACATTATCCAGAGATTATCTTGGTCAAAAACCGCTTTACTACTCTACTATCAATAACCAATTTATTTTTTCCAGCCAGATAAATGGAATTCTTTGTGATAAAGATTTAAAATTTTCAAAGGATAAAATAGGAGTCGCAAAATATTTCATACATGGGTTTTTTCCATCTCCCCACTCTCCTTACAACGAAATTAAACAATTAGAACCAGGGAGTTTTTTAGATTTGGATTTATCCACTTTAAGTTTAAAAAAAAACTTTTATTGGGATCTTGCCTCTGGACCGGATTATAATATTTTTTTTGAAAAAAAAATAGATAAAGAAAATTTTCAAATTAAATTTAAAGAAATAATTAATAATTACTCAATATCTGACAAAAAAATGGCTTTAAGTTTAAGCGGTGGAACAGATTCATTTCTGACATCCTATTTTTTAACAGAGAAAATTGGAAAAACTTCATCTTTCTCTCTTGGTTTTGAAGACGCGTCCTATGATGAAAGTAAAATTATTAAAAATTTGGACTTAAAATTAGAAAAAAAGTTATACAAAGTGAAAAATGACGAATTAAAAAAAACATTTTTATCAATTTTAAGCTACAATATTGATCCTGTCGGGGATAGCTCTTTAATACCAACTTATTTGATTTTTGATAAAATCAAAAACTTTTCTAATGTTGCCATCACAGGTGATGGAGGGGATGAAAATTTTTTTGGTTATATCATTTTTGACGGCTTTAAATTAGCATTGATATTAAAAAAAATTATACCTAAATTTATATTCAAACTGATAAATTTTTTTTTGAGACCTTTAAGAATTTCAGATGAATATATGAGTTTTAATAAAAGATTAAAAACTTTTTTTCTAGGATTGAACGACAGAAATGAAAAGGTTCTTATAAATTGGATAAGCACTTTAAGCCTCAAAGATATAGAGAAAAATTTAAAGATTAAAATTAACGAAGAGTCATTTTTTCAAAATGTAAAAAAGATATATGATTTAAATAATGATAATATGAAATTTGCTCAAATTTATATTTTCAAGTATTACTTGCCTGTTATACTCAATAAAATCGATCAGGCTTCAATGTTAAACTCTGTCGAAGCAAGATCTCCGTTTTTAAGTAAACATATAATTAATTTTGCATTATCGGAAAAGATAGAAAATATTTACTCAATTTTTAAAAAAAAGAAATTTATTCTAGAGACTTTTTCTCAAATCATTCCAGAGTCTATTCGAAAATCTAAAAAACATGGATTTGCTTTTAAAAAAGAAAGTATTTTAAAAGATGAAAAATTAATTAAAAATTTAATTGACGAAAAAAATCTAATTAATAAAGAGTTTTTTTATAAAAAATATAATAAATTTCTAAATAATTCTGGAAATTATTCAAATTATATTTGGCATGAAATTATTTTAAACAATTTTTACAAAAAAAATAAATTTTAAAATTAAAATAATTAATCAAAAATCTTTTGTCTTAAAAGTTTTCTTGAATACAAAAATCTAACTCTATTTTTCCCTTTTTTAACTTTTACTCCAATTTGTACATCTGAAAGATTGATTATTTCTTGATCTTGGTTATTTATTTTAACTCTCCAATAAGGATTAAAAAAAGTATTTAAAACAAAAACCCCCTCTTTTTCACAATTTAAGTTTACTTCGTATCCATCTTTAATTTTTTTGAAATCATAAATTTTTCCTTGACCTGGAACTAGATTTTTTTCAAAAGAATAACTATGATTTTTATTATAAAGATCACTCATAGACTGAAAATTTAGATTTAAATTTTTTGTATCCTCAATATTATGAATTTTTTCAGGAAAAAATGCTCTATCCGAAGCATCCGATAGTTCATATATGTAAATGTTAGGAGGATTTCCTAAATATTTAATTTTTTCTTTTAATATATTTTTATAATAATCACTTTTTGATTTATTAAAACTATTGTAAGGAAGAATTTTTGATCCTGAAACTAGTTTTAAATTTTGAATTTTTAATGGAACATAAGAGAGAATAAATTTAGTATTTATAAGTTTTAAATTATTTAAATTCACGTTATTTAATAAATAGTAACTTAATTCTTGGGTAGTTTTCAAATTTTCTCTATTTAAGTACAGATCTCCGCCGAATTGATTTATATTCTTTTTTGAAAATTTTTTTTTCAATACACCATAATTCCAAAACTCTACGTAATTTTTTTGGATTATATTCGTATAACCGTCTGAAGTAGATAGCCCATACGCATTAGCAAAATTAGGATGAAAAAAATAGTGGGGATTTGTGGATACCGCTCTGTAAAAAATATTTTCTGGGAGATTTAACGATCTTAAATTTTTAATTTTATAAAGTTTTGATTGAGGTTCGAAAAAAATCTTTTTTGTTAAATCAAATTTATCTTCTAATAGTAATATAATTGAAAAAAAAGGAAAAATTAGTATAAATTTTTTAGCAATTTTAAAATCAAGGTTTTTAATTATATTAAGAGCAAGTAATAATACAGGAATATATAAGTAAAATCCTGTATTATAAACATTTAATGTTTTTATAGTTTCAAAACTAAATATATTTACAAAAAAATGAAAGATGTGATGTAAAAAATTTACTAAT
Source organism: uncultured Pelagibacteraceae bacterium (assembly GCA_902613545.1). Lineage (GTDB taxonomy): Bacteria > Pseudomonadota > Alphaproteobacteria > Pelagibacterales > Pelagibacteraceae > Pelagilacustribacter. The sequence continues at coordinate 85,945 of CACMHW010000001.1, read as the reverse complement.
AAAATAACTAGATAATATTTTAAATAATGTTTCTTAAAAAATAAAAATGAAAATAAAATTGTAATAATTGTAATTATGAAAAAAGGAGAATATTTAAGATACTCACACTTGACCAAACAGGTATTACCTTTTGAAAGTAAATATTTAAAAGTACCTAGCCAATATATTTCGTAAGGCGAGCTTTGAAATCTTGCAGAAAGTTTCCCATACTCATACACTCCATACAAATTTTCACTCCAATTTAATAAAGTTAATGAGATGAGTAAAATTGAAAAATATATATATCTCTTATAATTTTCAGGTTTTTTAAGTATCGGTGTAAATAATATAGCAGCCAATAAAGATGGAAAACTGTGCAGAGGGGAAGTTGATATTGAAATAATTAGCGCAGTTAAAGTTAAATAAAACAAATGTAACTTATTAGTGTTTAGGTAATAAAGAACATATAAAACATAAGGTATCGCTGCAAAAGTTATTCCGTGCAAAAATGTAACATAAGTGGCGTAAGGGTTTATCACGCTAAAAAAACTTGCAACTAATATTGATGATAACTTTGAATTATTAAAAACTTTATTGGAAAGTAAATAAAAACCACCAAAACTCAAAAAGATCAAGATTAGTTTATGAAACAAAATTGCCACCCAAAGAGGAAAAATTTTAAAAATAAGTTTTTCTAAAGAAAAATATTGACCACTACTACTTTGAGATCCAAAGAAATCTAAACCACCTAGTAAATCATGTAAAAAGTTTCCACCAACAAAATAGTTATTTTCATGAATAATTCTTGAAATAGATATTGTTGCATTATCATTATAAGTGACTGGTGAATAAATCCCCAACAGGTAATGAAAAATAAATAAAAAGATCCAAAAAAAAGAAAAAATGAAAAGAAACTTTTTGGATGACTCCATTTTGTTGTAATTTTTGTAGAAAAAGAGGATAACGATAAAAGATATCAATGTGGGTATCGTTGATTTAAGAAACCAAAACATATAATTTAATTTATATATTTAGAAAATGAATTATACAATAATTATTCCTCTATTTAATGAAGAGTTAAATATCATAAAGCTGCACGAAGAATTATCTCAAGCTTTAGACGATGATTATTTAAAAAATAAAAAATTTGAAATTATATACGTCGATGATGGATCTAAAGATAAAACTTTTGAAAAAATTAGCAGTATCACTCAATCAAGGATTCCTGTAGTAAAAGTTAGACATAGAAAAAATGTTGCACAGTCTGTTGCTATTCAAACTGGCTCAAATTTGTCCAGATACGAAAATCTAATTTTTATGGATGGTGATTTACAAAACGATCCAAAAGATATTATCAAACTTATAAAAATTTTCGAAGAAGGCTCAGATTTGACTATAGGATGGAGAAAGAACAGACACGATCCCTTTTTTTCAAAAACATTGCCAAGTTTAATTGCAAACTTTGTTGTAAGAATATTCACAAATTCAAAAATTCATGATCACGGATGTGCCTTAAAAGTTTTAAAAAAAAAAGTCTTTGTTAGTGTAACTGAGTTTGGAGCTGATTTTCATAGATTATTCGCTGCTCGCGCAGCTGATTTAGGTTATAAAATTACTGAAGTTGAGGTAAGTCACAGGAAAAGAGTTTATGGCAAATCAAACTACGGATTTTCTAGAGTTATAAAAGTTTTGATGGATATAATTTATTTAGGTTTCCTGAAGAATAAGAGCAAATCATTATACTACTTTGGAATTTTAGGTTTTGGTAGTTTTATTCTGTCTTTTTTAACTTTTGCTGTAATGTTATATTTCAAATTTATAGACAATCAATCATTTATACTTACACCATTACCAACACTTGTCGTCTTTTTGCTTATGGCAGGACTTAACTTTATCTTAATTGGCGTTGTTGTTCAGGTTTTTATTAATTCTACAAATAAAAATAATAAGCAAAATGAATCTGAAATAATAGAAAAAATAGTAGACGACAGAAATTAATTATTTATTTTTTTCCCGCAAAAATAAAACTTGGATCATGCCAATCTTTTTTTGCATAAATTGGTAAATTAAAAATTTTAACACTTAAATACTTCCATTTATATAACCTAAACACATCAAAAAAAATTTTTTCGTATTCGTTTAAATTCATATCTAAAATAGATATTGCGTAAGCTTCATTGTTATTCATAGGAGGTCTACTTATTCTGTTCATTGTGTAAAGATATTTTGAATTTTTCAAAAGCTGTGAATTCATATATTTATCAAACCATATTTTTGGCATTTCATTAAAAGATGCAAAATTAGCCACTAGATCTGAGGAGTCTTTATTGATTTTATCAATTAAGTAACAAGGTATTAATGAGAAATCAAATTTATCAAAAAAATTTCGGTCGAGATATTTAGCGTTGGTAATTTGTTCGAATGTTGGAATTTTTGAATTCGGAAACTCTGATTTTATATAATAATGAGCTGCACATAATTGTTCAGGCAGATCGATTAAAATAAATTTTTTTTTATCAAAATTTTTTTTAATTAATATTGGAAAGGTACCATAACCAGTTCCTATATCAGTTATTATATTAACATCATTTGTCTTTGAAAAAATTTTTTCATAGTAATAAAAAATCAAAATATGTCGTAACCATCTGTAAGTAAAATAAAATTTATTTTTTTTGTAAACTATTGGGTTTCCAGTAGATGTAATAGGATTATTTTTTAAAATATTTAGTGCCCCTTCTTCCTTTATAATTTTGTATGAATCCTCTAATAAATTTACATAAGGGTGATATCCCAAGAATTTCGGTAAAAAAGAAAAAACTTTGTAAATAATTTTTTTAAAAAAGTTCATGTTACCGGCTGGAATATCGCTATTGAAAAGATTTGATCTTTTAAAATTTTTTAAAATGTTATTATCTTTTTTTAATGCATTTAACATTTTAATTGCTCTATCCGACCAAGTTTCTCCAGGAGAAATAAATAATTTTTTGTTTTTTTTGAAAAATTCTATTTGAAGATTTAGTTCAGATATACATTTTGTGATAAGAATTTTTTCATCTTTATTCATTTTATAATAATATATCCAATAAAATTAAAACATTTAAAAAAGATTTCGTAGTTATTAAATCCTATTTTTTTTATCAGTTGAGTAGTTTTTTTCTCATTAAAAAGAAACATTGAAGATCTCAAACTTTTTGCTTTTTTTAATATTTCACTTTCACTTAAATTCTGTCTTAATTTAAAGTCGAAATATAGCTGATTTAAAATATCTTCGAATTGTGGATCTGAAGACCTTATTTTTTCTACTAATATAAAACCTCCACCAGGATTTAAACTTTTATAAATTTTTTGCATTATCTTTTCCCTATTATGAATATTTATGAAAGGAAAAAGTAAAACAGATAAAAATAGGTCAGATTTCTTAAATTTTTTTATCTTAAGTATATCCAAAGTTTTTAAAGATATATTTACCCCTTCTTTTTTTAGTTTTTTTAAATTCAATTTTTTTTTAGCTAAATCAATCATTTTTTTACTAGAGTCCAAACCAATAATTTCAAACTTAGTTTTCGTATTTAGTTTACAAATGTTTTTAATCGACTCTCCAGTTGAACAACCTAAGTCGTAAATAACCGACCCATCTTTTATAAACCATTCTGCTAGTGCGCTAATATATAATTGTAAGTCTTTGTAATGAGGAATTGATTGGTTAACATGTTTGTCAAAATTTTTTGCAACATTGTCATTAAATCTCCAAGTTCCCTCTATACTCGACAATGTGAAATTATCTTTCATTTTTATATAGATTTTCTAAATATACTATTTTATTTAATTACTTATATGAAAAAAATAAAAGTTGGTAGTTTAAAAGACTTGGATAAGTTTGACCAATTTACTAAGTGGATCGATAACCACGATATCTTGGTATTTAGACGCCACAAAAAAATAAGAGCTTTTTCAAATATTTGTCCTCATTTTGGGGGTCCCATCGGATACCACGAGATTAAAAATGATAAAGAAGGGAGAGAAGTATTTACTTGTTTGTGGCACAATTTACAATTTGAAGTAAAATCTGGAGTATGTACAACAACAAAAAACTTAAAATTAAGAGAATATAAATTAGAATTAGAAAATGATGATATTTTTGTTTATATAAATTAAATTAAATGAAGAAAACTTATTTAAAATCAACTTCTGAAGCTGTTGCACCCTTTCCGAAAGATTTACTGTTATGGAACTATTGGGACCATGAGCATGTAGTTGGAACACATTTTGAGCACTATAAAAAAGTCAAAATCATTAGAGAAAATGAAAAAGAATGTCTGTCTGAGCGAACAGCAAAATTACCGCTAGTACCATTTTATATCACTGAACAAACTCTCGCTAAACTTGAGAGCCCGAATAAAATGTTAGTTTATCATTCTACACTTTTTAATTTAGTAAAGGTTAAACAAGTATTTGATTTCGAGGAGATTGACAAAAATAACTGTAGAGTTACTCGTAGCGATTTTTTAGAAATCCCTTATTTTTTAAAATTTTTACAAAAGTTATTCGATATAATTATGAAAAAGTGGTTTGTGGCTGTATGGGCAGAAGATATGCCAATGAGAGAGAGGAGATATAAAGTTTGGAAATTAGGATTTAAAGATTTTAAAGGAATAGACTACGTAAATGATGAAAAAGTAAATTCAAATTCTTATCAAAGACATCCTGAAAGAGATTATAAGTTAGAATTACCAGTACCTAAAATAACAAATATAAAAAAAGAAGGAAGTTTTAGGCTATTTAAAAAAAGTAAACATCTTGGTTATAGTAAGTAATTTTGTATTTTAGTTCTATAAAAAACTAATAATTATGAATTGTAAAATTTGCTCCTCGAAAAAAATTGATATTATTGGTGAAATCTACGATTATGAATACAATTTAGATGAGAAAGCTAGATACCTCAAATGTTTAAAATGCAAAACAATCTTTAGAAACAAAATATTTATTAATAAAAAAAAACTTTATCCAAAAAATTATATTCCGACAGGATCTAATCTTTTTTTTAATTTTCTAAAAAACATGTACTCAATTTATGAGTATAAAAAAATAATAAATAAATTAGATATCGACAAATCAAGAATTTTAGAGATTGGATGTGGTAATGGTTATTTATTAAAGAGAATAGCCGAAAATTCAAATACAAAGTGTCTTGGTATAGACTTTGGTATTAAATCGAATAATAAAAAAAATATAAGATTTTTAAGACAAAAAATTGAAAATATAGAAAATATAAAAAAATTTAAACCAGATATAATTATTTTAAACAACATTATTGAACATCTTAAAGATTTTAGTTTGATTAAAAATTTATTCAAAAAATTAAAAAAAAGAGCAAAAATAGTTATTATTACACCTGATGGAGAATCTAGCGCGAGGAATATTTTTAACCTTTTTTGGAGCGGATATCATTCTCCAAGACATAGCTTCATTTTTTCAAAAAACTCATTCTATAAAATTAGTAAAATCTGCAATTTAGAAATTAAGTCTTTTGTTAAAATATTTGATCCCTTTTCAAATTTTATTTCAATTAAAAATATTTTGATTGGTTGTTTTAAGATGAAAAATCAAAAGATAAATATAAGTTTATTTTTTTCTTGTTTTAAAATATTTGAGGATTTTATAAATAATAACCGACTATTTTTTATCATGGAAAAAAAATGAAAAAATTTGATAAGAAAAAACCTTATTTAATCGCCGAAATAGGAGTTAATCATAATGGCTCTATAGATTTAGCAAAAAAATTAATAAGACATGCTAAATTAAGTAATTTTAATGCAGTAAAATTTCAAACTTATTTGCCTGACAAACTGCTTTTAAAAAATACACCACTAGTAAATTATCAAAAAGGAAATAAAAATATAAAAAACATGTATGAGCTTTTAAAAAAATATCAATTTAGTTTCAATCAATTTAAAGAATTGAAAAATTATTCTAATAAATTAAAAATTGAATTTTTATCAACGCCATTTGATGTAGAAAGTGCATTATTCTTAAATAAATTAAAGATTCCAATATTTAAAATATCCTCAACAGACAACGATAATTTTTTATTATTGAAAATAATCAAGAAATTTAAAAAACCTATTCTTCTTTCTCTTGGAATGATTGACGAAAAAAATTTAATTAAAACATTGAATTTCCTAAAAAGTAAAAAAAATATGCTTTGTCTCATGCATTGTATAAGTAACTATCCAACTAAAGTAAAAGAAACACAATTTGGATATTTTGAAAAGTTAAAGAAATTTAGATACCCGATTGGTTGGTCAGATCATACAAGAGGTAATATTGCTTCATCAGCTGCCGTAGCATTAGGAGCTACTGTGATCGAAAAGCATATTACGTTGGATAATAATATGAATGGCCCAGATCATAAAGCATCTATGAACGTAAAAAATTTAAAAAAATTTACCGAAGATATTCATGACATTTTTACCAGCATTCAAACTAGAAATAGAATAATCCATTCAAAAGAAAATTTAGTAAAGAAAATAGCTAAAAAAAGTTTATATTATTCTTCTAATTTTAAAAAAGGTAATATATTAAAAAGTTCTGACTTAAATGCTTTTAGACCAAAATTAAACGGCATAAGTCCGAACCAAGTAATCAAAATAATAGGAAAAAAGTTATTCAAAAACGTAAAAAAAAATTCTCTTATAAAATTTAATCATTTAAAAAAATAAATATGAAAAAGTCTTATGATAAAATTATTAACAATCATTACAATAAAGTTGCTACTAATTTTAAAAAATCAAAACTATCCACAATGAATGATATTTTTGTAAGAAACGAAGAAACAAAATTTATCATAAACGTAGTAAAAAATTCAAAAAAAAAATTAAAAATTTTAGATATCGGTTGTGGAAATGGATATACGTTATCACAAATATCAAATTTGAATAAGCATCGTTTATTTGGTATGGAAAATAATATTTTACTTTATAATATTTCCAACAATAGATTAAAAAAAAACGCCAATATTTCTCATGGGGATATTAGAGTATTAAAAAAAAACTATTTAAAAAAATTTGATCTAATTATATTACAGAGAGTTTTAATAAACATTTTAAATAAATCTCATCAAAAAAAATCTCTATTAAACGTACTTAGTTATTTAAAAAAAAATGGAAAATTAATTGTTATTGAATGTTTTGAAAGTGGTTTAAAAAGATTAAATAATTTAAGATCAAAATATGGTTTGAATATTATTCATCCTAAGTTTCATAATAAATATCTTAGTGAAAAAATGTTTAAAATAAAAGGGTTAAAAAAATTACAAGAGAATAATCAAAATTTATCGAAACATTTTTTTAACTCGCGGTTTTTGGATGCTATATATTTGAAATCAAAAAATAAAAAGAATTTTACTTTCAACTCTAAATTTACTCTTGATCTTGATAAAGCAATTATAGGAGTTAAAGAAAATTTCTCTCATTTACAGATATTGTTATTCAAAAAAAATTAATTTTTTTGTAATAACAAGATATTGTGGCTTGATGCCTTTCTATAACTAAATATTAATTAATTTAGTTGTTTGTTCAATTTTTGAACGATATAATGTTCAAAATTTGAACATATGGATAACAAAACCGACCATTTTGAAGTATTAAGAAAAATAGGCAACAGCAAAAAATCCTCTCAAAGAGAAATGGCTGAAGAATTGGGTTTTAGTTTGGGCAAATTTAATTATTGCTTAAAAGCACTTAAACAAAAAGGTTTAGTTAAAATTCAAAATTTTAAAAATAATCCAAAAAAATTAAATTACGTTTATGTTTTAACGCCTAAAGGCATATCAGCAAAAACAAGAATGACATTAAATTTTATGAAAAGAAAAATGGCTGAATACGATCAATTAAAGAAAGAACTAAATCAAAAAAAATAAAATGTGGGCAATCTTAAAAATTGATCAAAAAAAAACTAATCTTTTTAAAAAAGAATTTAAAAGGATTGTAGGTTCCGATCTAGAAATATATTCCCCCAAATATCAAATTCAAAACTTTAAAAAAAATAAACTTAGATCGAAAGATACAAAATTATTGGGAAATTATATTTTTTGTTTTAACGATAATCTTAAAAATATAAATTTTCTAAATCGAATAAAGTATTTTAAAGGATTTAAATCATATCTTCCTGGATATATAGAAACTCAAAAGGAAATTAAAGAATTTATATCGAATTGTAAAAAATTCGAAAATAAAGATGGATATATACAAAATAATTTTTTTAATGTTGATTTAAATTGCAACTATAGATTTAAGTCCGGTATTTTTACAAATAAAATTTTTGAAATAATGAAATTTCAAAAAAATAAGATAGAGTTAATGATTGGTGAACTAAGAGTAAATGTAAAGAAAAAAAATTTTTTAGCTCAACCAATCTAGTATAAATGATTAATATAGCTTTTAATGCAAGAAGTTTTTGCAAAGTGCGGAGCTATGCAAAATTTTTGTCAGTCTTCAACAATGACTAATAGAACAATTGCAATAATCTTAGCAAGAGGAGGTTCAAAAGGTATTAAAAAAAAAAATTTAATAAGACTTAAAAATAAACCCTTAATCTACTGGTCAATCAAAGCCTGTTTAAAAACAAAAAAAATTTCATCAGTTTGGGTAAGTTCTGACTCTGATGAGATACTCAAAATTTCAAAAAAGTTTGGGGCTAAAATAATTAAAAGACCTAAAAAATTTGCTTTAGATAACTCCTCATCTGAACAGGCCTGGTTACACGCTATCAAATTTTTAAAAGTTAAAAGGGTTAATCCAAAAAATATAGTTGGTATACAACCAACATCACCAATAAGATCTTCAAAAGTTTTAAATAAAGCAATTATCAAATTTGAAAAAAAAAAACTCGATAGTTTATTCTCTGCTATGAAAATTAGTAATTTTTTCGTTTGGAAAAAGAGTAAAAAATCATTAAAACCAAATTATGATTATAGAAATAGACCTATGAGACAAAATATAAAAGAAAAATTTTTAGAAAACGGATCCTTTTATATTTTTAAATCTGAAAAATTTTTAAAAGAAAAATGTAGATTATTTGGAAAAATTGGATATTTTGCCATGAACAAAATTGAGAGTCTGGAGATCGATGACTTTGAAGATTTAAAAATTGTTAAATCTTTAAAAGTATTTTTAAAAGATTAACTTATGAAGCATATATATTTGATTGCAGAGATAGGTATAAACCATAACGGAAGTCTTTTATTGGCAAAAAAATTAATTGACCAAGCAAAAAAAGTAGGTTTTGATGCGGTAAAATTTCAAAAAAGAACACCAGATATTTCAACACCAAAGAATAAAAAGGAAGTAATTAGAGATACACCTTGGGGAAAAATTACCTATTTAAATTATAAAAAAAAAATTGAGTTTGGAAAAAGAGAATTTGATAAAATTAATCTATATTGTAAAAAAATTAAAATTGATTGGTTTGCAAGTGCTTGGGATATAGATAGTTGTAAATTTTTAAAAAAGTATAAATGTAAATATAATAAAGTTGCATCACCAGTTTTAACAAATCAAAAGTTACTCAATGAAATAGCCAAACAAAGAAAACATACATTTATTTCCACTGGAATGTCCAAAATGTCTGATGTGAGTAAAGCGGTCAAAATATTTAAAAAGAATAAATGTAATTTCACCCTTATGCACTGTGTTTCAGCTTATCCATGCGATGATAAAGATTTAAATTTGAATATGATTAAAACGTTAAAAAAAAAATTTAAAGTTGATGTTGGCTACTCAGGCCACGAAAAATCAGTTTCACCGAGCTTAATGGCAGCCTGTTTAGGCGCAACTGTTATTGAGAGACATATAACTTTAGACAGAACAATGTGGGGCACAGATCAAGCTTCTTCACTTGAAGAAAATGGTATGCGATCTTTAGTGGCTATGCTTAAGAAATTTAAAGATTGTATGGGCAGTGGAAAGAAAAATTTTCTTGAATTAGAGAGAAAAAAATTAAAAGAGAATAAATATTGGTGAAAAAAAATTCATTTAGTCCCTGGAACGCTGAAAACTCATTTTATCATTTAAGTGATGTAACAAGAATTGCAAAACTTATTTATCAATATGAAATTTATAAAATGATAAAAAATATTCCAGGTGATATTGTAGAGTTTGGCGTTTTTAAAGGATCAAGCTTAATAAAATTGATGACCTTTAGAGAAATTTTAGAGAATAGCTCTAGTAGAAAATTTTATGCATTTGACGCATTTGGTAAATTTCCAAGATCAAAAACAAAAAAATTTGATAAAGAATTTATAAGTAAATTTGAAAAAGATGCTGGTGACGGATTGCAAATTAAAAAACTTGAAAAAATTTTATTAAAAAAAGGCTTTAAAAATTTTGAATTAATAAAAGGAGACATTAATTTTACTGCATTGAATTTCTTAAAAAAAAACAATTCTCTTAAAATTGCACTTTTACATTTAGATTTAGATACATATTTTGTAACAAAAAAAATATTAAATAAATTTTATGATAATGTTGTAAAAAAAGGTATAATTTTAATTGATGATTATAATGTATCAGAGGGTGTTACTAAAGCAATCGACGAATTTTTAAAAGCAAATAAAAAAGATACTCAATTGAGAAAACTCAGTTATTACAAACAACCTTCCTATATAATTAAAAATTAAATGATAACACCTGTACAAATAAGGATAGCAAGATCTATTTTAAAATGGACAGTCGATGATCTTTCTAAAAAAACTAATATTAGTTGGGCTAGAATTCAACACCTTGAAAAAATTGATAAATTTGAAGTTTCACACGAAGAAAAGGTAAACAAAATACAGAATATCTTCGAAAATGAGGGCCTTGTATTTGTGCCACCCTCTGATAATCATTATGAAAGTGTTTTAAAAAAGAAATGAATAGACTTTTTTCAGCTCCAACAACCGTTAATTTTGAATTAACAGAAATTTGTAACGTGAAATGTAAACACTGTTATAACCCGTGGCGCGATGAGTCGATGGGTGAAAATTCTATTGATGATATTAAATTAAATAAAATAATTCAAAAATTTGTCGACGCAAAAGTTTTTCATGTAATTTTGACTGGAGGAGAACCTATGTCAAATTTTAACATTTTACTTAAAGCAATTAAATTATTGCGAAAAAATAACATAAGTGTGAGTTGTAATAGTAATTTAATTTTAGCAAACAATGTTAATACTAAGCTTTTAAGAGATGCTGGTCTTGATCACATTTTAACAAGCTTGCCATCACTAGATCCTGTTCAAAATGATTTAATAATGCAGTCAAAGGGTTCATTACAAAAAATTGTTAATGGGATAAAAGCATGTGTTAAAAATGACATCAGAGTAAGTGTGAATATGGTGATAACCAGACAGAATAGAAACAATGTTTATGCGACAGCTAAATTTGCCCATAACATAGGAGTAAAAAAATTCTTTCTTACTAGATCAGTTCCGCCAACGTATTCACAAAATATAAAGTATGATAATTCCAATCCATATTATTTAACTTTAGAAGAGACGAAAAAAACTTTAGATGACGCTATAAAAGCTAGAGATGAATTTGGTATAAAAATAGGCTCACTTGTAAGCTATCCTCTATGTTTTTTAGAAGATTTAGAAAAATATAGAGATTTTGTTGGGCGAGGCTGTCCATCTCAATCAGGTCATAGAATGAGTATTAATGCAAACGGGGATTTACATGTTTGCGTTCATGAGGAGGAAAAATATGGAAATATTTTAGATACCTCAATTCAAGAAGTTTATCAAAATCAAATGAGAGGTTGGCATGATGGGTCAAAAGTTTTTAAAGGTTGTGAAGGTTGTGAATACATAAAGATGTGTGCCTCAGGATGTCAGATGGTGTCAATGGGCTTTAATGGAGAAATGGCTTCTAAAGATCCTTTATACGTTGGTCCAAATAACGTGAAAAAACATTTTAAAATTACAACAAATGAAAATTTAAATATGGAAATTTTTAAAGATAATATATTTTATCCAAATAGGAGTCTAAGGTTTAGAGATGAAAAAAATTTTTACCTAATAAATATTCAATGGGGTAACACTATAACTGTTCCACACGAGATTGGTGTTTTCCTTGAAAAAACTCTTAAAGCAAAACAAACTTTTTCTTACAGTGAATTTATAGACAAAGATATTTCTTGGATGAAGAAACTTTTCGATAAAGGAGTAATTTTAAGCGATAAAATAAAATCTGATCCTGTAGCATTTGATAAAGGTGTGAGTGCGAATCTAGAAGATATGCCAGCTTCACAAAGTATTTAAATTTATCTATTTTTTCAATTAAAAATTAAATTAAATGAAAGTTCTTATAACAGGTGGAGCAGGATTTATAGGAAGTCATCTTGTAGAACGGCTAATAAGAAACAAAAATAAAATTATTGTTTTAGATAACTTAAGCACTGGTAGATTGGATAATATAAAAAATTTCAGAAGATCAATAGAATTTATAAAAGTAGATATCTCAAAATCTTTAAAATTAGAAAAATATTTTAGAAAAGTAGATGTTGTTTATCATTTAGCTGCTTTAGCCGATATTGTTCCCAGTATTAACTTTCCTTTAAAATATTTTTTATCTAACGTTCAAGGAACTATAAATGTCTTACAAGCTTCTTATAAAAATAATGTAAAGAAGTTCGTTTATACTGCATCTTCATCTTGTTACGGTATTCCTAAAACATTTCCTACTTCTGAGAAAGATGAAATTGACCCTAAATATCCTTATGCGCTTACAAAAAAAACTGCAGAAGATTTTGTTATGCATTGGGGTAAAGTTTATAAATTAAATGTAAGTTCATTAAGACTATTTAACGTCTACGGCACTAGATCAAGAACTTCGGGAACTTACGGCGCTATGTTTGGAACTTTTCTTCGACAGAAATTATCAAATGAGCCTTTTACTGTTGTCGGAAATGGCACTCAAAAAAGAGATTTTATCTATGTGTCTGATGTTATTGATGCATTAATAAAGACAGCTAATTACAAAAAAAATTGTTCAATTTTTAATCTTGGTAGCGGGAAACCTGTATCTATTAATGAGATTTGCCACTTTTTAAAAGGTAAGAAAAAATATATTCCTAAAAGACCTGGAGAACCAGATCAAACATTTGCCAATATAAATAAAATTAAAAAAGAATTAAACTGGAGGCCAAAAGTAAAAATTGAAAAAGGTATAGAAATAATGTTAAAAAATATTAATTATTGGTCTAAAGCACCTCTCTGGACACCTGAAAAGATAAAAGTTGCTACTAAAGATTGGTTTAAATTTTTAAAGTAATAAATGAACAAAATTTTAAATATTAAAAACCTTTTATCAAAAGTAAAAGATTTAAAGAACAAAAGAAGCAAAATTGTTCTTTGTCACGGAGTTTTTGACCTGTTGCACCCAGGTCATATAAATCATTTTATTGAGGCTAAAAATTTAGGAGATGTACTTATAGTATCGATAACATCAGACAGATTTGTAAACAAGGGTCCTGGTAGACCAGTTTTTAATGAAATGTTAAGGGCTCAATCCATTTCACAACTAATTAACATAGATTATGTATTTATAAATAATGAAAAAACAGCTACTAATTTAATTTCAAAAATTAAGCCAAATTTTTACTGTAAGGGTCCAGATTATAAATCGTCTAAAGATGATATTACTGGAGAAATCATCAACGAAACAAGAGCTGTAAAAAAGTATGGTGGTAGAGTTTACACAACTACCGGAAAAACATTTAGTTCAAGCTCCATAATTAATCAGTTTAATGAAAATATTTCTGAAAAACAAAAAAAATCTATTAAAAATATAAAAGCTAATTATAATTTTACAAAAATAAGTGAAATGATTAATAATTTTCATGATTGCAAAATTTTAGTTATTGGAGAGGCAATTATAGACCAGTACATTTTTTGTGATGCTTTAGGAAAATCAGGAAAAGAGCCAGTTTTAGTTTTGAAAGAGATGAATTCAGAAAAATATTTAGGCGGAGCCTTAGCAATAGCCAACCATTTATCTAAATTTTCAAAAAAAGTTGATTTATTTTCTATGATTGGCCAAAAAAAAGAATATTTAAATGAAATAAAATTAAGATTAGAAAAAAATATAAAGTTAAATTATATAAGAAAAAAAAATTCACCTACAATTTTAAAAAAAAGATTTTTAGATTATGTAAGTAATAATAAAATTTTGGGCGTATATAACATTAATGATGACCCAATAAATAAAATTGATGAAAAAAAAATAAATAAAACACTTAAAAAAAATTTATCTAAATATGATCTAGTTATTGTTTCTGATTATGGACATGGATTCATCTCAGACACAACTGCGAAAATTATATCTAAACATTCAAAATTTTTAGCTTTAAACGCACAAGTAAATTCATCAAATATAGGATATCACAGTATGAAGAAGTATAAAAATTTTGAATGCCTAGTTATAAATGAAAAAGAGATAAGACACGAAATGAGAGACAGATCTAGCGATCTAAAGATCCTCATAAAGAAATTGTCCTCAGATCAAAAAATTAAAAATTTAATTGTAACTAGAGGTAAATTAGGTGCTATTTTATTTAATAATAAAAAAAATATTTTTAAATTTTCAGATGCTTTCGCAAAAAAAGTAGTAGATAAAATAGGTTCTGGTGATGCAATGCTTGGTATTATAGCATTATGTTTAAAATATAAATTTAGTCATGAATTATCTCTACTTGTTGGCTCTATGGCTGGGGCAATCTCAACTGAAACTATCGGTAATAAAGTATTTATATCTAAAACAAAAATATTAAAAAGCATACAACACATTTTAAAATAGGAATTATGAAAAAAGTTTTAATAACTGGCGGAGGAGGATATGTAGGCTCTGCGTTAGCAGACTACTTAGTAGAATGTGGATATTATGTGACTGCATACGATCTTTTCTTGTATGGAGAAAATGTTTTTGAAAGTAAAAAAAATTTAAAAAAAATAAAAGGCGATATTAGAGATATAATCTCTTTCAACTCTGCAGTTAAAGGACAAGATGCAGTAATTCATTTAGCATGCATTTCTAATGATCCAAGTTTTGAACTAAATCCTAAACTTGGAAAGTCAATAAATTTGGATGCTTTTGAACCACTTGTTAAATCCTGTCAAAGAAGCGGAGTTAAAAGGTTTATCTATGCATCGTCTTCTAGTGTATACGGTTTAAAAAAGGAGAAAAATATTGTTGAGGAAATGAAATTAGAGCCAATCACTGATTATTCTAAATACAAGGCAAGTTGTGAAGAAATTTTAAAAAAATTTAAAGGTGAAAACTTTGAAACTGTTACAATTAGACCTGCTACAGTCTGCGGTTACTCTAAAAGACAAAGGTTGGATGTAATTGTAAATATTTTGAGCAACTTAGCTTATCACAAGCGTGAAATTTCAACTTTTGGCGGAAAGCAATTAAGACCAAATATACATATAAAAGATATGTTAAGGTCATATTTAGCTTTATTAAAAGCTGATACCAAAAAAATTAATGGGAGGGTATTTAATGCGGGCTGGGAAAATATGTCTGTAAATGATATCGCTTCAAGTGTAAAAAAAAATGTTGGACAAGATGTAAAAATTATCAATACACCGTCAAACGATACCAGATCTTACCATATTTCATCAGAAAGAATAAAAAATTCACTAGGATTTACAACAAAGTTTACCATTGATGATGCTATACAAGATTTGATCAATGCTTTTGATAAAAAATTATTTGATAATCCTCTAAAAAACGATTTGTATTTTAACATTAAAAGAATGCAAAAAATTAATTTAAAATAAATGGCTTTTAAAAATTTGAAAAAATTAGCTCTTAAGTTGAGGCAAGATGTTTTTCAAGCTTTTATAAAAAAGAAAGAGGCTCATTTAGGCGGAAGCTTTTCAATAATTGAAATATTAATATCATTATTTGAAAAAATATTAAAAAAAGATGATAAGTTTATTTTAAGTAAATCTCACGCCTCATTTCCGCTTGTCATTTATTTAAAGATGAAGGGATTTAATCCAAAATTAAAAACTCATTTAGAATTGGACAAAAAAAATGGTATTTATTGTACTACTGGAAGTTTAGGACATGGGCTTCCAATCTCTGCTGGTATGGCTTTTGCAAGAAAAAAATTGAGGAAAAGAGGAAAAATTTTTGTTTTAGTCAGCGATGGGGAATGTCAAGAGGGCACTACTTGGGAAACACTACTTATAGCCTCAAAAAACAAACTAGATAATCTTATAATTTTAATAGATTACAACAAAATTCAAGCGCTTACAACTTTAGATGAAGGATTACCTCTTTATAATTTAAGAAAAAAAATAGAAGCTTTTAATTGTAACACAATAGAAATTAAAAATGGTCATTCATTTAACTCAATAATTAAAAAATTGAGAAAAATAAAAAAAAACAATAAACCAACGGTAATTATTTTTCATACTATTAAAGGTAAAGGAATAAAAGAATTTGAAAATGATCCAGTATGGCATGCTCGTCAATTAAAAGGTGATGAAATTTCAATTGGAAAAAAAAGGTTAGGAATATGAGAAGAAAATTTGGCAAGATAATTCATGAACTTGCAAAAAAAGATAAAAGAATTGTTTTATTAGTAGGTGATATTGGATACGGAATATTTGATGATTTCAGAAAGGATTTTCCAAATAGATTTTTTAATATGGGAATTTGTGAACAAAGTTTAATAGGAGCAGCATCGGGCATGGCAATCGAAGGATTGAAGCCTTGGGTGTATACAATAACACCTTTTTTAATTGAGCGCCCTTTTGAACAGATAAAACTAGATATTGATCAGCAAAAAGCTAATGTTAAATTAGTGGGGTATGCTGATTACCCTAATTTAGGTCCCACTCATTCTGAACTTAATGGTAAAAAATTGATGAGTTTGATGAAAAATATTAAATCTTTCTTTCCCAAAGATAGCAAAGAAACTGAAAAAATATCAAAGTATTGTTATAAGCACAACGGCCCAACATTTATGAGTTTAAAAACTGATAAAAGAATAAATAAATGGTAATTAAATGAATTTAAATTTAAAAAATAAATATGTTTTAATTACTGCCTGTTCACAGGGAATTGGCGAGCAAGTTGCATTAGATTTCGCTAAAGAGGGTACTAAATGTATTTTAGTTTCAAGAAATAGAAAAAAATTACTTAACTTGAAAAAGAAGTTAGATAAACACGTTGGTGGAAATATCGTCATCGACTGCGATTTGACGAAAGATACTGACATTAGAAAAATGTTTAATTCTTTAAGAGATAAAACACCTGATTTTTTAGTTCACAATATCGGAGGAACCTTAGAAAAAAAATCTGCGATGTCTAGTTTTGATGATTGGATTAAAGTAATTAACTTTAACGTTGGTATTGCTATAAAAATCAATAATTTTTTCATACCCAAAATGATTAAAAGAAAAAGTGGAAAGATAGTTCATATATCTTCAATATCTGCAATCGCTCTTAGAGGTTCAGCGCCTTATGCGGCATCTAAAACTTTATTGAATTCTTATATCACAACTTTAGCAAGAGAATTAGGTAAACATGAAATTGTTGTATCTGGCATAATGCCAGGAGCATTGTACGCAAAAGGCGGTCATTGGGATTTAGTAAAAAAGACTAATCCAAAAAAAATGAAAGACTTCTTAAGGCACCATCATGCAATAGGAAGATTAGGATTAGCAAATGAGATTTCACCATGGGTATTATTTTTATGTTCAAAATATTCTACTAAGTTTTCTACTGGATCTATTATTAATATTGATGGAGGCACAATGTAATGAGGTATATTAATTTTAAAGCTTTGGTTTTAGAAGGTAAAAGAAAAATTTCACTAAAATATGTAACATTTAAGGAAAAACTCAAAAGCAATCAAGTAATAGTTAAAATAAATTTTTCAGGCATATGTGGAAAACAAATTGAAGAATACACACATCAAAAAGGAGTTGATAAATTTATACCTCATTTACTGGGTCACGAGGGAAGCGGTAAAATCGTCAAAATTGGTCCAAATGTTAAAAATTTTAGAATAGGAGACCATGTTGTAATACACTGGATGAGGAATTCTAACATTAGTGACTCAAAAACACCTATTTTTAATTACAGAAATTCAAATAAAAAAATCAATGCTGGATGGGTAACAACTTTTAGTGAGTACTCGGTCATATCATCTAACAGAATTACTAAGATTAATAAAAAAATAGACATGAAATTAGCTGCACTTATGGGTTGCTGCTTAAGCACAGGCATTGGCACAGTTTTTAATCAGGCAAAAATATCGAAATACGATAGTCCACTAGTTGTAGGGTGTGGAGGAGTTGGTTTATCTGTAATTATAGGTCTCAAATTAAAAAACTTAAAAAATATCTCAGCAGCTGATATTAAAAACATTAATTTGAAAAAAGCCAAAAATTTGGGTGCAAATACCACTTTAAAATTAAAAAAAAACAAACTTAAAAGATTTAAAAGTAAATTTAACAAAGTTTTCATAACCACAGGTTCTAAAATTGCTATAGAAAATGCAATATTTTGTGCGGCAGATAAATCTGACATTTATTTTGTCGGAGTACCGAGTCCTAATGATAAAATAAGCATTAAGCCATTTGAAATTCATAATGGGAAAAAGTTGCATCCTTCCTCTGGAGGAGACATAATACCTAATAAACATATTCCAATTTATATAGAAAAATTAAAATCTAAAAGTAAAATTTTAAAAAGTTTCATAATAAACGAGATAAGTATTAATAAAGCCCCAAATATAATTTTATCGATGAGTAAAGGAAAATTAAATTACGGGAGAAATTTAATTAAATTTTAAATGAAAAAAAAAATATTAGTTGTTGGAGGCACATCAGGAATAGGCGAAAAAATTTCTGAGCTTTTTATTAATAAAAAATATAATTTATCAATTTTAGGGAGAAAAATTAATCCAAAATTCAAAAATATTACTAATTTTTACAAAACTGATATTTTGAATAAAAAAAGTTTTAATCATACTTTAAAAAAAATTAAAAAGAAAAAATTTGATATTATCGTAAATTGTATCGGAGGGTCATTGGGAATAAAAAATTCAAATTCATCAATGAACAATTATCTTAAATCATGGCAATATAACTTAGGTTACGCTATTGAAATAAATAATCTGTTTTTAGACAAGATGAAAAAAAATAAATGGGGCAGAATTGTTCACATTTCATCTGCGACATCCTTTAATTTGACTGGTGGAGGTCCTTATAGCTCCGCAAAATCTGCACTAAATGTATACGTAAAAGCATTAGCTGAAGAGTATGGAAAATATAATGTAATTATTTCTGCAATTTGTCCAGGGCCCGTAAGAGTAAATAAAAAATTTCTTACTAAGCAAGAATCAAAAAAAACAAAATTTTGGAAAAACTTTTCTTCAAATCATCTACCAATGGGTAGGCTTGCAAAAATCGAAGAGGTATTACCAGTTATTGATCTTTTAGCCTCAGAAAATGCATCATTTTGCTCTGGAGCAATTTGGAATATGGATGGTATGCAAAAATAATTATGAGCCATTTAATTTATACCGACGGTTTTCAAAAATTTAAAGTTGAAAAAAAAAAATTTAACCAACTTAAAAAATTAAAAAAATTGATTCTAAAAGTATCTGAGAAAGCAATTAAAAAGAAAATTAAAAGAGCCGAAGAAATTCATAAAATTATAAAAGATGGAGATAATTTTAATGAGGTTAAACTAAAGATTATTTCAAAAATGAACAAACTAGAGATAAATAAAATTCTTTTTTCAATACTTAAAGAAAATTTAATTAAGATATTTGGACCAGATATTGCAGTACAAAAAAAAGTCAATTTAGTTATACAAAGACCCTTTGATAAAAATTTTGTAACACTTCATAAAGACTCTCCTCCTAATTCTCTCCACGAACTAGTTGTATGGATGCCGTTGATGGATTGTAAAAAAACGAATGCATTCAAATTTTTAAACATAGAAAGTTCAAAAAAAATTGAGAAAATGTTTAAAAATAAAGTCAACGAGAAAAAAATTAAACAATTTGCAAAAAAAAAATCTTTCTCAGTAAATACTAACTTCGGAGAATTCATAATTTTTTGGACTGGTGTCTATCATTACTCAGGAATGAATTGTGAAAATAGTACAAGATGGTCTTTAAATTTAAGGTATAAAAATCTTTTTACACCTTATGGAGCAAAAGCTTACTTGGATTATTTTGAGCCAATTAATTATTCAAACTTAACAAAACTAAATATAGATTATTAATGAAAAACTTTATTGCTCAAATTGATATTTCAATTATCGAGATAGTGCCTCAAAAAGCTCAATTGGATATTCTTAAAACAATATTAAAAAAAAATGAAAATATTGTTAATCATAGTATTGAAAATATAGAGACTAGAGATGATTTTTTAAGTCTAAAAAATATTTTATCAAATTCAAAAAATATAGATGGTGTAATATTTTTTAGCCTTATACAATTCTGTTATGATAATTCAAAAAATATTAATCTAAAATTTTTAAATACGTTATCGAAAAATTACGAAATTATTTTTTTTAGGGAAAATATAATTATAAAAAATAATAAAGATTTCAAAAATTTAGAAAAAAAACTAAAACTTTTTAAAATAAATAATCTTAATATAATTAACAAATTTAAATATTAATCAATTATTTTTCTATTTAAAGAAGTCATGAATCTGAATAAATTTTTTTACACAAATTTTCCAGAGCATTATGGAAAAGTAAATGAATTTTTGGAAACTATTTATTTACCTTTAAAATTATTATTATTTTACCTTAATTTTGATATTTTTTTTAGCAGTAAATCCCAAGATAAATGGATTGTTAAGGAGATTTTCAATTATAAAAAAAATGGTTATTTTTTAGATCTGGCTGCTACAAATGGAATTTCTGAAAACAATACATTCTATCTTGAAAAAAGATTAAATTGGAATGGAATATGTATAGAGCCTAACAAAAAATTCTTTAAAAAACTTCGTAAAAGAAGAAAAGTAAAATGTTTATGTGAAGTTGTAGGACATGAATCTGAGGAAATTGATTTTTTATCGTTAGGTGGCACAGGAGGAATTATTGGCGATGAATACGATAACAATTTTTTAAAAAGGGAAAAAAGAATAAAAAAAGCAATTACTGAAAATAAAATTGAAAAAAGAAATTCTAGGTCTTTAGTTTCAATCTTAGATGAAATTAATGCACCTAAAATTATAGACTATTTTAGTCTGGATATAGAAGGAGCAGAGGAAATAGTTCTCAAAAATTTTCCTTTTGAAAAATATAAGTTTCTAGCGTTAACTATAGAGAGACCATCTCCTTTAATAAATCAACTTTTAAAAAAAAATAATTATACTTTTGTAAAAAATTTTAAAGTAGATGGATTCTATATTCATGAATCAATAAAAAATAAAGTTAACCTTAAATTTGAAAAATTTTACCAAATTGAAAAAAAATCTTGGTAATTTATGAAAATTACCATTTTGAGAAAAGCATTTAGTGTTTTTATAAGACTTAAAGACGTTTTTTTTATGTTCTTAATGTTATTAATATTTCCAAAATTAGTACATAAATTTTCTACTAGGAAATTTCTTTATCCTAATTCTTACTGTTACTCAGTAAATGAAAAACCTAAATTACCTTTTAAACTTATTAAAAATAAAAAAAAAATAAAAAAATATGATGAAATTAATTTAATAGCCGCAAATAAGGATATAAATCTGCAAATGTTAAAAAATGTAAAAATACCTACCTTTTTAAATTATTTTTGGCAAACTATAAAAATATCTAGTGAAGGAAATTTATTTTACTCAGGAAAAGGACATTTATCCTACACTTATAATAATTTTGAGAAGGTAATAAAAAAAAAAAGATTAAAAGAATATAAAAATCAAAATATTATTTATGTACAGAGTTATGAAAAAACTTTGATAAAATTTTCTAATAAGGGGCATAATGTTTTATTTATTGATCCTTACATAAAAATTTCAAAAAATCTTTATAAATCTGAAAGTAATTTCTTAAAAAAAAAGAATTTTCAAAAAATTTTAAAAAAAAAAAATTTTTCTACTATCTGCGTTGGGCAAAATTATTTAAAAGATAAACATCCTGACAACTACTACAAAGGCGTACAATTTGGTTCTTTTTTGACTACAATAGGAGCTTTATCTTTTATTGCAAAAAAAATTAATATTTATGGCTGGGATTATTATTTTAGAAGCTCTGTAAAAAATATGGGTTTTTTTAATTTTCTAAAAAATATGTACAATTATGAATTGGATAAAAGGAGCAAAAATCATTTTGAGACCGGTCTATTTCAACTTTATTATGCAAGTGTTTTATCTAAAAATCCTCGTTTTAAAATATCTGGAAAATTAGTAGGAATTCAAAAACATAAATTCATCCTCAAAAAAATAGAAAAAGCAATATTTAATAATTAAATTCACTAAAATTAATAAATAAAATTTAGAAATATGTATCGATACAAGTCCTTTTTAAAGAGACAAGCGCGAGATTTTCAACTCATGGAATTTAGGACTTTTGTTTTATTAAAAGTAAAAACTTTTCTTTATCTAATTGTGATTTTTCCATTTTATATAACAGCTTTTATTTTCTGTTTATTGATGAGAATTTTAAGTGTTTTTTTAATTATAAGAGTAGGAAGAATATCTGCTGTAAACTTTGGAAACTTAGCCGAGGATCCAGCGAGATATTTATGTAAAAAAAAGTTAAATTTAGAAGCAATAGATAAAAAAAAAATAGATTTATTTTATTTCTTCGAGGGAGATTTTACTCCAAATACTCAATTAATCAAAATGTGGAAAAGAGAGTTAAATGTACTTCCAAAATTTTTCCTACACCCAATCTATGAGATTAATAATATTTTTCCGGATAAATTAAAATTTAAGATAATCAGTTTAGAAGAAAATTTTTACAGAGATATTTCAGATTTAGTTGGGCGTTTTAGAAAAAATGGCTCAGAAATATTAAAATTTACTAATGAAGAGGAGCAACTTGGCCAAAATCTCTTAAAAAAGATTGGTATAAATAAGTCTGATAAATTTATTTGCTTAGCAGTTCGAGATGAAGAGTATCAAAAATTAAAAAGCAAAAACAAAAATCATGATTGGAGTTATCATAGTTACAGAAATTACAACATTGACAAATTTATTTTAACAGCTGAGGAGCTTACAAAAATGGGATATTACGTGATCAGAATGGGGGTAAAAGCATCAAAACCTTTTATATCAAACAATCCAAAAATAATTGATTACGCTAATTCGAATATAAGAAATAATTTTTTAGACGTTTATTTAGGTGCCAAATGTTCACTTTGTATTTCTACTGGCCTTGGATTTGATCAGGTTCCTTATGTGTTTGGAGTTCCTTTAGCTTTGATAAATATGCCAGTAGGAGACTTGAGATTATATTCGGAAAAAATAATTGTTACTACTAGGGAGCATTTGGACAAAAAAAGTAAAAAAAAATTAAGTTTAAATGAAATTTTTTCAAGTGGTATGGCTTATTGTTATTCAAGTATTCAATTTAAGAAAAATGAAATTGAAATTATTGAATTAAAAAACGAGGATATCAGAGATTTTGCATTGGAGGCAGTAAACATATTTCAAAATAATTATAAACTTTCAGAAGAAGAACAGCACCTCCAAAAAAAATTTAAAGAAACTTTTTTAAAAAATCACTCAAAATTTAAACATTTAAGAACATCAAAGAATAAAAGCGATGAAATGCATAAAGAAATTAAATCTTATTTCTCACCATCCTTTTTAAGGAAAAATCAATACTGGCTAAATTATGATGTTAGATAAATTGAATACACTTATAAGTAAAAAACAAAAAAACAAACTTTATATTTTATTAGCGCTAATTTTTTTCGCTTCAGTATTAGAAATGATAGGTGTTGGTTCAATTCCAGTATTTTTAGGTTTTTTATTAGACTCAGATAAAATTTTTGATTTTCTAACAAATTACAAGTTTTTTGATAACTTTGAAAAAGATATTATATTATTTTATTCTGGGATAATTTTAATTTTATTTTTTATTTTTAAAAATCTTTTTATATTTTTTGTAAATTTTTACCAGTCAAGATTAGCTAAAGATTTAAATGTAGAAAATTCTACTAAATTATTTAATTTATATCTTGACTTACCCTTTTCAAAATTTTTAGAAAAAAATCCAAGTATCATTACAAGAAATATTTCTGTAGATGTAATAAATGCTAATCAATATGTAGTTTCACTTATCAATTTTATAAGGGAAATTTTAATTATTATTGTGATGCTAATTTTATTGGTTGTAGTAGATTTTTTTTCATCATCATTAATTTTTACTTCTTTAATAACTTTCTCTTTAATTTTTTATTTTCTTTTTAGAAACAAAATAACAAATTTATCAGTTTTAAGTCAAAAATTAAGGGCACAGCAAATCAAACTTGTAAATCAAATTTTTGGGTCTATCAAAGAAATAAAGATTTACTCCAAAGAAAAGAAATTAAAAGAATTGTTCAAATTTTCAACAGATGGGGTAGAAAAGATAAATTTTTTTGTACAAGTAATTAACAAAATTCCACGATTACTTATAGAGGTAATATTTATCTTTATAGTACTAATAACTATATTTTTTTATATCTCTTCTAATAATAATATAGATAGTTTAGTTCCGACTCTTACTTTTTTAGGTGTGGCTCTTATCAGAATGATACCATCTTTTAGTACAATAATTATTCTTCTTAATGCTTTAAGGAAAACTCTTGTATCGTTTAATTTAGTAGTTAATGATTTAAAAATCTACTCAACAATAAGACAAGATGATATTTTAGAGAAAAATAACTTGAAAAACCAAAATAATTTTCAAAAATTTAGTCGTTGTAATTCCATAATTTTTAAAAATATAAATTTTAATTATGAAGGAAATAAGGACTTAATTTTTAAAGATTTAAATTTAGATATAGATTTAAAAAAAACAAACGCCATTGTAGGTAAAACTGGGTCAGGTAAAACTACGCTAATTAATTTAATTCTTGGACTTTTAAGCCCTTCTGAGGGAGAGATTTTTATTGATGAGAAGCCTCTTAAAAATTCTCTAAAAAATTGGCATGAAAATATTAGTATAGTTCCTCAAGATATTTATCTTTTAGATGACACTATTTTGAATAACATTACCTTCGGCGTTAATGATAAAATAATTGACAAACATCACTTGGAAAAAGTTATTAAAAAATCAAAAATAGATAAGCTGATTAATAATCTTCCTG
The DNA here is from genome assembly GCA_902613545.1 of uncultured Pelagibacteraceae bacterium. Classification (GTDB taxonomy): domain Bacteria; phylum Pseudomonadota; class Alphaproteobacteria; order Pelagibacterales; family Pelagibacteraceae; genus Pelagilacustribacter. Next base: position 60,650 of record CACMHW010000001.1, on the reverse strand, counting down.
AAAAAGAAAATACTATAGTTGGAAACCAAGGCGTAAAACTTTCTGGGGGCCAAAAACAAAGAGTTGCAATTGCCAGAGCTCTTTACAGGAAGAGAGGAGTAATAATTTTTGATGAAGCCACAAGTTCACTTGATATAGAAACAGAAAAAGAACTTCTTAATGATTTATTAAAACTTAAAAAAGAACTTTCTTTAATAGTAATTACTCATCGTCTTAAAACAATTGAGGAGTTCGACAATATATACTTTGTGAAAGACAAAAATGTAAAAACCATAAATAAAAATCTTATCAACAAAAGTCTTGAGAGTCTTTTAATATAACAATTAAAAATGAAAAAGAAAATTTGCATAATAACTAGCAATCGCTCTGAATACGGTCTTATTAAAAATCTAATCAAGATAATTGGTAAATCAAAAAAATTCTCTTGTCATTTATCTGTGACTGGAACTCATTTAAGTAATTTACACGGTGAAACAATTAAAGAGATTATAGCAGATAGAGTAAAAGTAAATTCAAAAATTAAAATATTAGAAAAAGGGGACACTGAAGATGATATAGCTAAAACGTTTTCAAATGGAGTTTTAAAATTTTCTCGTCTTTTCAAAAAAATTAAGCCAGAATTAATTTTAGTTTTAGGTGATAAGTTTGAAATTCTTTCTTCTGTGATAGCAGCAACTTTGAACAGACTTCCTATCGCTCATATTCACGGAGGTGAGATTACAGAGGGCGCTATAGATGATGCAATAAGGCACAGTATAACAAAATTATCTCATATTCATTTTGCAGCAACTAAAAAATATCGAAATAGAATTATTCAAATGGGAGAAGATCCAAAAAACGTATTTTACGTAGGGTCCATTGGTATTGAAAAAATTCATAACTTGAGATTTAAAAAAGAAAAATATTTTAAAGATAAATATAATATTAACTTAAGAAAAGATACTATTATGATATGTTTTCACCCAGTAACTTTGGAACCTAGAACTGAAAAAAAATATATACAATCAATATTAAAATCTCTTGAATTTTTAAGTAATGTTAATTTAGTTTTCACTTCACCAAATGCTGACCATGGTTACAAAAATATAATTAAAGCAATCAAAAGTTTTGTTAAAAAAAATAAAAACGCTTATTATATAAAATCCTTTGGTAAAGAAGATTATTTATCCTGTTTAAGATTATGTAAGATTGTTATTGGAAACTCATCAAGTGGCATCATTGAGGCACCAAGTTTAAAAACATTAACGATTAATCTTGGAAATAGACAAAAAGGAAGAATTCAATCCAAATCAGTATTTAATTGTAAAATAGAAGTCTTCCAAATGAAAAAAGCTATTAAAAAATTATTAAATTTACAAATAAATGACAAGAAATTATTTTTTAATCCGTATTTTAAAAAAAATACTTCTAAGTTAATAATAAGGTGTTTAGAAAAATTAAATTTTAAAAATTTAATAAAAAAAAGTTTTTACGATATTATTAAAACATGAAAAATATTTTTATAAATTCATCTGCTAAAATAATTGATGCAATGAAACTTTTAGCAATTACAAGTTCAAGATGTTTAATTGTGGTTGGCAAGAAAAGATATTTTCTTGGAACTTTAAATGATGGAGACATAAGACGTGGAATTTTAAAAGGAATGTCTAGCAAATCCCCAATTAAAAACTTATATCAAAGAAAACCAGTTGTAATGTTTGAGAAGAATTTCTCTTTAAATTTAGCAAAGAGTTTAATGAGAAAAAGTCTTTTACCTATAATACCAGTTCTTAATAGTAAAAAATTAGTAATAAATTATTTAACTTGGAATAATATTTTTGGAGATGAAAAACAAAATAATTCTCTTAAAAACCTCAATTTTGTAATAATGGCAGGTGGTAAAGGCACTAGACTTGCTCCCTTTACTAAAGTTCTTCCTAAACCGTTATTACCTATTAATGATAAACCAGTAATTCAACATATTATTGAAAGATTTTTAAATTATGGCGCAAAACAATTTTTTATTTCAGTAAATTATAAAAGTTTACTTTTAAAATCTTTTTTTAATGAATTGAGTCCAACTTATAAATTAAAACTTTTAAAAGAAACAGAACCATTAGGAACAGTCGGTGGACTACATTTACATAAAAAAAAATTAATGAAAAATGATATTTTTTTGAGCAATTGTGACATTTTAATAAATGCAAATTTCGCAGAAATGTATAATTTTCATCAAAAAAACAAAAGCGATTTAACTGTAATAGTTTCAACAAAAAATTATGAAATTCCCTACGGCATTTGTAATATTACTAAAAATGGGAAATTGAAAAAGATTGTAGAAAAGCCAAAATCTAAATATTTTGTTAATACAGGTCTTTACATAATGAAACCTAAAATTTTAAATTTAATTCCTAAAAACCGACTTTTTCATATGAATCAACTAATAGAGCTGGCAATTAAGAAAAAATATTCAGTCTCAGTTTACCCTATAAGAGACAAAGATTGGGTTGACATTGGGGAGCCATCTACCTATAGATTAATGAATAAATAAAGATGTCACAAAAAATTTTATTCGTAGTTTACGATAACGGTTCATATGACCATATCTTCCCTATGGGGTTTGGCGCTCTCGCAGCTGTTTTAAAAAGAGATGGTCATGAAATCACTGTATGGAGTCAGGATAAGCATCACTGGCCAGATGATCATTTAAGGACTTATCTAGACGAAAACAAATTTGATGTAGTAGTTTTAAGTGTTATCGCAGGTTATTATCAATACAAAAAAGTTTTATCTTTATCAAATGCAATTAATCAGTCTAAGCAGAGACCTTTTTTCATGATGGGCGGCTATGGACCTACACCAGAACCTGAGTTTTTTATAAAAAAAACAGGGGCAGATGTAGTTTGTATGGGTGAAGGTGAAATAACAGTTTGCAAATTGATGGAAGAATTAGAAGTTCAAAAGAAAAAAACAGGAAGTTACAAGCCTGGCGATTGGCTTGAGGAGGTTCCCGGAACTGCATGGCTTGATAATGACGGTAAATTAAAAAAGACCCTAAGAGCTCCTCTAATTCATGATTTGGACTCTTTACCACCGATACCGTACGAACTTTTTCCAATGGAGTATTACAGAATGCAAAGGATGCCGAATTCAAATCCAACTGATTTTGTTTTTCCTTTGATGTCAGCAAGAGGGTGCTCTTTTAAATGCACATTTTGTTACAGAATGGATCCTGGGTACAGGGTTCGGTCACCAGAAAATCTTTTGGATGAAGTTGAAATGTTAAATAAAAAATGGGGTATTACATATGTTGCATTTCAAGATGATTTATTAATGTCATCTGTTGAACATACTGAAAATGTTTGTAAAGAATTTCTTAAAAGAGGCGTACCTGTTAAATGGGCTTGTAATGGTAGACTTAACTATTGCAGCGAGGAGCTTTTACAACTTATGAAAGATGCAGGGTGCGTATTTATAAATTACGGAATAGAAAGTATGGACCAAAAAGTTCTAAATAATATGAAAAAAGGACTAAGACCAGATATAATCGAACAAGGTATTAAAGATACTTTAAAAGTTGGAATTAGCCCTGGATTGAATTTTATATTTGGCAATAAAGGAGATAATAAAGAGACAATAAAGAAAGCTGTAAATTTTTTAATTGAATACGATGACTTTGCCCAAAAAAGAACAATAAGACCAGTAACTCCTTACCCAGGTTCACCTTTATACTACGATGCAATAGAAATGGGTAGTTTAGATAAAGATAACCCTGCTGAGGACTTTTACGAAAGAAAACATTTAAACTCAGATTTAATATGTACTAATTTTACAGAGTTAACGGATGACGAGTTTTACGATTGCTTAAAATGGGCAAATACAGAACTTATGAAAAATTATTATAATAAACAGAGAGACAGAACCTTAAAACAAATCTCTCAATTGTACGAAGATAAAGACGTAAACTTTAGAGGATTCAGGCACGGTGACGGAGCACTTGGTAAGGCAGGGTTATCAGCAAGCGATATAAAAAAACAAAAACAAAATATTCATCAAGGCAACGAAATAATGGACGGCATGGTTAACTGGGAAGCTACAAGTTCTGATGGAGACAGATTTAACTCTAAAACTAGTAAAGTAAATAATTCAGAGTTAAAGGGTTTAGCTTGTTTTGATGAGTATTTAAAGAAAAAAGAAAAACGAAAATTAGAGAAAAATTTAGCTAAACTAAAAAAAGCCGAGGCAAAGAAAAGTTTAGATAAAAATCTACAATCGACTGATCAAATACACTAGTAGAAAAACCTCATTTCAAAGATCTAGACATTAATGGAAATTATTAAAAAACCAAAAAAAATTGACTATTCAATTTTCAAAAATGGAATTAATAATCCCATGGTAAAATACGGCTTACCAAAAGAGGTTATTTATTGCAAAAAATGCGTTCAGAGTAATCAGCGTCCAACTTCTACAGTAGAATTCAAAAACTCAATTCATGAACAAAAAAAAACACTTCACTTTAACAAAGATGGGATATGTGATGCATGTTTATTTGCTGATAAAAAAAAAGAAATCAAATGGATTGAACGAGAAAAAAAATTAAAAGAGTTATGCGATAGATTTAGAAAAAATGATGGTTCATATGATTGTGTCGTCCCAGGGTCTGGAGGTAAAGATAGTATTTACGCATCTCATATTTTAAAAAACAAGTATAATATGAATCCACTTACAATTACTTGGTCACCTAGTTTATATACAAATTGGGGATATAAAAATTTTCAAAATTGGATTAAGACTGGATCTGATAACATTTTATTTACCCCAAATGGAAAAACACATAGATTATTGACTAGATTAGCACTAGAAAATTTATTGCATCCATTTCAACCATTTATTTTGGGACAAAAAACGTTAGCAGTGAAAATAGCAAAAATGTATCAAATACCACTTATTTTTTATGGTGAGTCCGAGGTTGAATATGGAAATCCAATTGCTGAAGCGTCGACATCAAAAGTTAATGAAAGTTTATTTTCTACTGACGAGGAATATTTAAATCTGGTGCTTGGCGGAGTGAAGATAAAAGATTTAATTGATTTTTTTGGCGTCAATAAAAGCGATTTAAGATCTTATGTACCTGAAAACAAAAATATATTAAAAAATTTTAAAGTCGATTTTCACTATCTTGGATACTATCTAAAATGGCATCCTCAAAGCTGTTATTATTATTCTGTTGAACATGCAGATTTTGAGGCATCTCCTGAAAGAACTTCTGGGACTTACTCGAAGTATAATAGTATCGATGATAAAGTCGATGATCTGCATTATTACACAACATTTATGAAGTTTGGAGTTGGAAGAGCAACATATGATGCCTCACAAGAAATTAGATCAGGAGATATAAATAGAGAAGAGGGAGTAGCGCTTGTTAAAAAATTTGATGGAGAATATCCAAAAAGATTTTTAAATGAATTATTAGAATATTTAAGTATCAATAAAAAAGAATTTCCCCAAGCAAGTAAAATGTTTGAAGAGCCTATTTTAGATGAAACCTATTTTAATAATCTTTGTAACACTTTTAGATCACCTCATCTATGGTTTTTTGAAAATAACAAATGGTACCTCCGAAAACAGTTAAAATAAAAAATCTTAAAAGAAATAGAACTATAGCAAGACTTGATATTAAAGGCCCTAATTTAATAAAGGGTATTAGTTTTGAAGGATTAAGAGTTCTTGGTTCTCCGATTGAGTTTGCTGAAAAATATTATTTTGAAGGTATAGATGAATTAATTTACATTGATACTGTAGCAACATTATACGGAAGAAACAATTTATTAGATTTAGTTAAAAAAGTTGGAGAAAAAGTTTTTATACCAATAACAGTTGGCGGAGGAATAAGAACTGTAGAGGATGCAAGAAATTTTTTAAATGCTGGCGCTGATAAAGTAGGGATTAATACCGCGGCTGTAAATAACCCAAAAATATTAAAAGAAATCTCATTAAGATTTGGTAATCAATGTTTGGTTTTAATTATTGATGCAAAAAAAGTTGGAAAAAAAAAATGGGAAGTATTCACAGAAAATGGAAGAGAAAAAACTGGAAAGGACGCTATAGAATGGGCTAGAGAGGCATGTAAACATGGAATTGGTGAAATCTTACTTACCTCGATAGATAAGGATGGAACTCTAAAAGGAGCAGATATAGACTTAGTTAAAAATATTAAAAAAGTAATTAATGTTCCTTTAATAGTAAGCGGAGGGATAAGTAAAATACAACATATTGATGAATTATTTTTCCACACAAATAATTATAGCTTTGCAATAGGCGCAGCCTTACATAAAAATTATTTGAAAATTAAAGAGATTAAAAATTTTTTAAAAAAAAATAAATTTCAAATTAATAGACCATGAATAAAAAAGCTACGATAATAGATTTAGAGATAGGTAACATTTTTAGTTTAAGAAGTGCCCTAAAATTTTGTGGAATAGATACAACTATATCATCAGATATTAATGAAATTGAAAATGCGCAAAATATAATTTTACCAGGTGACGGATCTTTTCCTTACTCTATGAAAAAGATAAAAGAAAAAAAACTTTTTGAATTCTTAAAAAATATAAAAAAAACAAATAAAAATTTTTTAGGAGTTTGTGTTGGAATGCAACTACTTTTTGAAAAAAGCTTTGAGCATGATGAGACCCAGGGTTTGTCAGTTTTTAAAGGAGAGATAAAGCCTATCCCTAATTTTGATAAAGCTGAGAGTAATAAAAAAATCGATATACCAAATATTGGTTGGCACTCATTGAATATAAAGCAAGAAAACTCAAGTCTTAATCTTTTAAAAGATATAGAAAATTTTTCGAATGTTTATTTTATTCACTCTTATCGTGCTGAACTGGTTAACTTAAAAATTGAAACAGCATTTATCAATTATTTTGGTCATAAAGTTACAGCAGTTGTTCAAGATGAAAATGTATCTGCGTGCCAATTTCATCCAGAAAAAAGTGGTGAAACTGGATTAAAAATTTTAAAAAATTTTTTTAAAATTTACTAAATGTACTTAGACAAAAGAGATAATAACGGACAGTTTTTAAGTTTTTTAGCATTCCCAACAAGTTTAGAGATTGCTGAGGATGGTGTTAGAATTTTTTCAAAGTCAAAAGTATTTCATATTTTAACTGAATTACTTCCTAAAGAACTCACTTTATTGCTATTTAAAAAATTGATATTTGAAGAAGTTTTTACAACTTCAAGTAAATTACTTATAAGAAAACATGAAAAATCTAAAATTAAAATTATAGAGACTAATTTTGAATTAATAAATATTTTAAAAAATAATAAGAATTTTAGTAATTTTACATTCATTAAAAAAGAGAAGTTAAATTACAAAATTTTGAGAAAATATTTATCAAATTTTTTATGGAAAAATTACAACTTTTTGACTTTGCTTTCTAATATATTTTGTTTAGACAAAGATAAAATCAAAAAAAATGGTAACAAAATTGCAGTGAATTTTTTGGAGGATATCGATCTTAAAAAGAGAAGTAATTTTTTTTGGTACGACAAAAAAAAATTTTCAGAAAAAATAATTATATACTCAGAAAATTCTTATAGGTTAAAAAAAAGAATTAAAAATAAAAAAAAATTCTTCAATAAATTGGAAGATATGGGGATAAACTTTTTAAACTTATATAATTTAAAAAATTTTAAAAAAAATAAAAAATTTGACGAAATAAGAAAAAAACTAACTGATTTACCAGTCAATAGAGAGGAAAAATATTTTAAAAAAAACGCACTAATTTTTTTGTCTAAAATTCAATACATGTACAATTTTTTTAAAATAAATAATATTAAAGTCCATCTTAATTTTGAAGAGTCTGGAGACTCAAATATTTTAAGACAAATAGCTATTCAACTTAATGATGGTTGCTCCTTTGGAGGAACAAGATCTTATCCTACTCAAATAGAAGGAGATTTTTTAGGTTTTCATCCTAATGATATTTTTTTTGCATGGGGAGAGGAGTCTGCAAGACGAATTTCTAAAACAGAAAACTTGATTAAAAAAATAGTTATAACAGGCGACCACTATCCTAAAATAGATTTAGAGAAAGAAAAAAAAATTAAAGAAAAAATTTCAAAATTAAAAAGAAATAATATTAAATTTTTAATTCTAGTTTTAGATAGCTCTTTTAGTGAAAACAAAAATTATACTTGGCAATTAATATATAAAGAAAAAATGGACAAATTTTTTAAAGAGTTATTAAGTTTAAACAAAATAGATCCCGAAATAGGGTTTATATTTAAATCAAAAAAAAAGGATAATTTAAAACCCTTATCTGAAGTGTATGAAAAAATAAAAAATCTTGAAAAAAATAATCAATGTATTTTTCTAAATGAAAGAAATGAGCTGCCATCACATTATTCATCTTTTGCAAATATTACTGTCTCTATTTCACCTCATATACAAGGTGCTTTATTTCATTGTTTGATTAATAATAAAAACTTCAGAGGTGTAATATATGACGATAGTAATCTAAAACATATAGAAAAAGATTTATACTATGTAGGTGAAAATAAGCTTGTTTTTAGAGATCTTGGTCTGATGATAAAAAAAATTAGAAATTTTAAAACTAATTATAAAAATGAACCAGAATTAGGTAAATGGAACGAACCTGAAAAACATGATCCATTCATGGATGGAGAGGGCGGCAAAAGAGTAGGAAATTTTGTAAGTAACCTAATTAGTTTTTATGATGAAGGATTTAGCACAAATGTTGTAATAGAAAAGACTATTAATAATTATATTTATAATTATAACAAAGATAAAATTTATGACAAAAAATAAGATTTTAGTTACAGGCGCTGCTGGATTTATTGGCTCTCATTTAACAGAAAAATTATTAAATCAAGGATATCATGTAGTTGCTTTCGATAGATACAATTCTAATAATGATTTTTTTTGGTTAAATGAATTGAGAAAAACTAAAAAAAATAATTGTAGATTTTTGTTAGGTGACATAAGAGATTTTGACTCTGTTTTGTTTGCAATGAGAGGTTGTAGTACCGTTTTTCACTTAGCTGCTTTAATAGGAATACCTTATTCATATTACTCTCCACAGGCTTATATTAAAACAAATTTAGAGGGCACATATAATATTTTAGAAGCCTCTAGGCAAACAAAATGTAAAAATATTATTATAACTTCCACGAGTGAAGTTTATGGATCTGCACAATATTTACCTATTGATGAAGAACATCCAATTAATAGTCAATCTCCGTATGCAGCGTCTAAAGCTGCTGCAGATCAATTAGCTTTTAGTTATTTTAAAAGCTTTAACACTCCTGTAAAAATAATTAGACCTTTTAATGTTTATGGTCCAAGGCAATCTGAGAGAGCGATAATTCCTACTATCATAAATCAAGTAATTAATAAAAATAAAATAATTTCTCTAGGTAATTTAGATCCTTGTAGAGATTTTAATTATGTAGAGGATACGGTTGATGCGTTTATTAAAATAATGAAAAGTAAAAAAATTTTTGGAGATGTAGTAAATGTAGGAACAAATAAAAAGATATCAATAAAAACTCTTTGTAATGAAATTTTAAAATTATCAAAATATAAAAAATCAATAAAAGTTAACAGTTTGAGAAAAAGACCAAAATTAAGTGAAGTAAGCAGACTTCAATGCGACAATAGAAAAATCAAAAGATTAATTAATTGGAAACCTAAGACAGAATTATCAGATGGACTAAAAAAAACAATAGAATGGTTTAAGAAAAATAAAAGTTCAAATAACAATCAATACATAATTTAATATGACTATTTTATGCACTATTTGTGCTAGAGCGAATTCTAAAGGATTAAAAAATAAAAATTTTTTAAAGATTAAAGGAAAAAGTTTGTTAAGGCATACATTAGATTTGGCTATTAAGACAAAAATTTTTAATCAAATTGCTGTAACAGTTGATAAAAATAAAATTGATTTAGGTAAAAATAAAAAAAAAATTATTTTTATAAAAAGACCAAAAAATCTAGCAAGTGATGATGCAAAAAAATTAGATGTAATTAGACATGCTGTAAAAACTTGTGAAAAAAAGAATAAAATTAAATATAAATACATTTTTGACTTAGATGTAACATCTCCTTTGAGGAAACTGCGAGACATACACGAGTCCTTTAAAAAATTTAAAAGAGAAAAGTCTTTAAACCTTATTTCTGTCACAAAATCAAAAAAAAATCCGTACTTCAACTTAATTGAAATTAAAAATAAGAGAGTTAAATTAGTTAAAAATTCAAACAAAATATTTAATCGTCAAAAAGCTCCAAAAACATATGATTTGAATGCATCTATATACATTTGGAAAAAAGATTATTTATTTAAATCGTATAATCTGTTTAATAAAAAAACATCTGTTTACGTAATGCCACCAGAGAGATCTATTGATATAGATAATAACCTTGACTTTAAATTGGTAAAATTTTTACTTAAATGAATTACATAGAAAAGAGTTATAATATTAATAAAACAGCCTTTGTTATAGGAGGCTTGGGAATAATAGGGCTGGAGGCAGCAAAAGCTCTTTCTGATTCTGGTGCTAAAGTAGTAATAATTGATATTCAAAAGCCAAATATAAATACAAAAAATTTACTTAAACAAAAAAAAATTAATTTTGAAAGAATAATTTATAAAAACGATGATAAATTTTTCAAGAAAGATTTTTATAAAATTATAAAAAAATATTCTATACCAGATATATTTATAAATTGCGCATATCCGAAAACTAAAAATTGGAAAAACAACAATTTTGATAAAATTACTTTTAAAGAGTTAAAAGAAAATATTAATCTACATCTAATTTTCTTTTGTTGGTTTGCTAAGCTAATAGCAGATCAGATGAGAAAGAAAAAAAAAATTGGATCAATAATTCAAATAGGATCTATTTATGGATTGTTGGGTCAAGATATGAGTTTGTATAAGGGAACTAGTTTAAGAGAAAATGTTAGTTATTCAATTATAAAAGGAGGTATTATAAACTTTACAAGACAAATGGCATCATACTATGGAAAAAATAAAATTAGAATTAATAATATTTGTCCAGGTGGAGTTTTAAATAAAAAAGATAAAAATTTAAAATCAAAAAAATTTTTGCAACGATACAAAAATAAAAGTCCGTTAGGAACTATGGCTGAAGCATCAGATGTAGCTAGTGCAGTTTTATTTCTTTCGTCAGAATCCTCACGACATATGACAGGACAAACTTTAGTAATTGATGGTGGCGTCACTATTATTTAAATTACTAGATGAAAAAAAAATTGCTTATTATAGGATATGGTTCTTCAGGTAGAAGATTTGCAAATATAGCAAAAAAAAAATTTAGCGGAATAGAAATTTTTATTTTAAGTCAACAAAAAAAAATTAGATTTAATACCATTAAGAAAATTTCAGATATTAAAAGTGTTAACCCCAATTTTATTATTATTTGCTCGCCTACAAAATTACATTTTGATCAATTAAAAAAAATTAATTCGTTATTTAGAAATAGAAGAATTTTAATTGAAAAACCTTTATTTGATAAATTTAAAAAAATTAATAAAATTAATAACAAGGTATTTGTTGGTTTCAACTTAAGAACTCTTAAGATTATAAAATTTGTAAAATCTTTTATTAGAAAAAATAAAAATAAGATATATGATGTTTATTTTTTAAATCACTCTTACCTTCCAAATTGGAGAAAAAATATAGATTATCAGAAGTCCTCTAGTGCAAAAAAAAAATTTGGAGGAGGAGTAATTTTAGACTGTAGCCATGAAATAGATTTAGTTAGATGGATGATAGGTGACGTAAAAATAATAAACGTTTTAAAGTCAAAAAAATCAAATTTGAATATAGATACAGAAGACAATTGTAAAATTTTTGCAAAAAATAAGAGATCAAGTATCATTATAGACTTAAATTATTATTCCTTTTTTAAAAAAAGAGTAATTTTTATTAATGGTTATAATTTTAACTTAAAAGCAGATTTATTAAATTCAAGAATTACAATTTTAAAAAAGAATAAAAAAATTATAAAAAAATTTAATAAAAAGGATATTCAAGAAAGCTATTTTAAAGAACTTAAGGATTTATTAATGAATAAAAATCAAAATCTTACAAATTATAATTCAGCTCTTTTAACTCAAAAGTTAATTCAAAAAATTCAAGAGTCTTAAAATGAAAAAAATCAATTGGTATGTTCCAAAAATAAATAATTATAATAACAATTATTTAAATGAGCTTATAAAAACAAATTTTATCAGTGAAGGAAAAATGACCTCAAGATGTGAGAAAGCATTGAGTAAATTTTTAGGCGCTAAAAATGTAATTATGACCTCAAGTGGCACATCAGCGATCTATTTAGCACTAAGATCTTTAGGTATTAAGGCAAATGATGAGGTAATTGTCCCAAATATTACCTATGTAGCAACGTTAAATGCGGTCAAACTTACAGGCGCTAAACCTAAAATTGTGGAAGTAAACACACTAACATCTACCGTTGAATTGGATGATTTAAAAAAAAAGATTAATAAAAAAACTAAAGCAATAATTTTTGTTCATATAAGTGGTCGTTCAGGAAACTTTAAAAATGTACTTTCTTTTGCAAAACAAAAAAAAATTAAAGTCATTGAGGATGCAGCAGAGGCTTTAGGATCAAAATTTGATAGTAAAAGAAAACTTGGAACTTTGGGTGACATAGGTTGCTTTTCATTTACTCCAACTAAGATTATTACTTCTGCTCAAGGAGGCGCAGTTGTAACAAGAAGTAGAGCTATAGCCAAAATTATCAGAAGTATAAAAGATCAAGGAAGAACAAAAAAAAAAATTGGAGGAGATGATACACATGATTTATTTGGAGGAAATTTCAAGTACAATGACATTCTTGCATCAATACTCTTACCTCAAATTTATTCATTAGAGAAATTAATTTTAAAAGCAAAAAAAAATAATAATTTTTATAGAGAAAATTTAAAAAATATTAAAGAAATCAAATTTTACAAAAAATTTGAGAACGAAGTTTGTATTTGGACAGAAATAATATGCAAAAGAAGAGATCATCTATTTAATTTTTTATTAAAAAAAAACATAAAGTGCAGAAAAATTTGGCGGCCTCTATCGTCTTTTAAACATGTTCAAAATAATTATAAAATGCGAAAAAGCTATTTCATAAGCAATAAAGTTTTATGGTTACCCTCAAGCTTAGACTTAACTAGTAAAGAACTTAAAAGAATTTGTTCACAAATAAAAAAATTTTATCAATCAACAATATAAAAATGAAAATTGCTTTAGTACAATCGGAAGAAGAAACAAAATTTATTAAGAGAAAATTATCTGGAGAAATCAAATTTGTACCTTTTAATTTAGAGTCACAAACATATTTAATATTAAATGGTTTAAGTTTCATAAATCCTAAAGAATTTATACCGCCTGACTTTCAACAGAAAGCAATAGCGTATGTAGACAACGAATTGAAAAAATTACCAGATCAAAATTTTGATTACCATGGCATGAATATTGAATATAAAGGTCATATAAGATTTGTTTTAAACTATACTATCTTTATAATAGATTTTTTAGAGACAATATTAAAAAAAAATAATATCGATGAAATAATTGTTTCAGGTTGGGACTCAGTAAATTTTTCAAAATACAAGTCAAATAACGTATTTGTTATTTCTAGAGTTATAAAAAGTTTGAATTTAAAAAAAAATGTCACAATTTTGGAAAAAAACTTTGATAACAAAAAAAACAATTTATATGAATATAAGTTGGAAAAATTTAATATAAATTCAAATAAAAAAAAATTATTAGTTAATAGTGTTTATTACAATTTTTTTAGAATTATATTACAATGTAGAGTTTTAGGTATCAAAACATTTACTGTTGAATATCAAAGATTTGAATTAAATTTCATTAAAAGATTAATTTATAAAATTTTAGGTTTAAAAATTATTAAAGTCTCAAAAATTAAAAGTGAGTTAAAAAAGGTAAATATTACAAAAAAAAGTATTAATTATAAATTTTATGATATCACTGAAATAGTAAATTTTAGAATTTCTGAATTGGAGTATGAATTAACAGATATCTTAAACAAATCCAATGCATTTAAAAAATTCCTAGAGGAAAACAATTTTAATTATTATTTTACAAATGTTGTTAGAGGTTTCGATGGCGCTGTGACAGAAATACTAAACTCAACTGGAACTAAAACTGTATGTATTAGTCATGGAACTATAGCCGAGTCTTTTGATAAATTTGACAGTATTTATAAAAAAACAATTTCTGAAGCAGTCTTTTCAGGTCCAAGCAATTATTTTGCTATACAATCAAATATTTGTAAAAATTCATTAAAAAATACAAACAAGGAAATTAAAAAAAATTCTCTTGAAACCGGAAATTTGATTTTTTCTAACGCAAAGGGAAGATTAAATAATTCAATTTTATTTGCTACCACTCTTAAACCTCTTCATGGCACACAACTTTTAGGCGTAGAAATGTATTATGAATTTCTTGAAAATTTAAAAGATCTTCATAAACTTGCAATCAATAAGAATGTTAAAGTAGTAACTAATATTCATGGTTCTCATAAAGATTGTATTTATAATTTAAAAAAAATGTTTCCTAAAATTACTTTTGAATGCAAAAAAATTGATAAGATCTTAAACAATTCAATGATCACCATAAGTCACTCATCATCAGTAATTGAAGACTCCATTAACTCAAAAGTTCCTGTAATATTACTTGATAAATGGAAAAGATATAAGCATTGCGAAGTAAATAGCGGAGAAAATTTTTTTCCTATTTTTTATGTAAATGATTTGACCAACCTATCTAATAAAATTGATTTTATTAGAAGCAATTATTCAAAATTAGATTTTGAAAAATTATTAAATGGAAATAATATTTCCTTTAATATTAAGAATTTGTTTAAAAAACTAGAGGCATAAATGTCATTCAATGCAATAAACAAATATTTACCTTACATGAAATATTATGATGAAGTTGAGAATGTTTGGTCTCCATATATAGTTTTAAAACAACAACCAAATATTAATAACGAGACTTTAAACACGGATAAATTCGGTTTTAGATATACCGATAGCAATGGGAAATATACAATAGTTGATGACACACCTTCTTATGAAAATGATGAACAATTAGTAATTACTGGTAACTCAACTGCTTTTGGAATTGGTTCCTCTTCTGATAAAAAAACTATTTCATCTAATTTATCTAATCTTCTTAGAAGAAAGGTTTATAATCTTTCTTTAAGAACTTGTAATAGCTTCCAAGAATTAATTTTATTTTTACAGGTATTAGATAAATTTAAAAATTTGAAAACTGTTATTATCGTATCTGGATTTAACGATATATTGATAGATAGATATGTCACTCAAAAATCTATAGTTTCACCTCCTCTTTTTTATCAAAACAAGATCGATAATTTCGCTATAGATTTTACAAATTCATTTTGGCATAAATTATTTCTAAAAAATTTCCTCAAAAAAAAATCAAAAACGTTTGAAGATAAATCATTTAATTGGAAGAAAAATTTTGAAAAAAATTTAAAAATATGGAAATCACTCTCAAAAGAATTTAACTTCAATATTATATTTGCATTACAACCATATTACAAATGGTCAAAACAGATTTTTTCAAGTGAAGAAAAAGAAATATTTCATGAAATTGAGAATAAAAAAATTAAAACGTACGAGGTTTTAAAAAACTTTAATCAAGACGACTATAAAAAAATAGACTTTTTTTTTTCAGATATTTGCAAAAAAAATAATATTTCTTACTTAGATCTTAATAAAACACTTAAAAGTTTTAGCGAGGATAATAAATGGTTATTTGCTGATGCTTTACATTTAACAGATTTAGGATATAAGATCGTTTCTAAGAAAATTAGCTCAATATTAAAATAATTATAACTAAGCAAATATAGCCTTATATTTAAAATGAAAGATTTCAATTTATCTCAATATTAAAATGCAAATAAAACCAAAAAAATTTGTGTATTACGTAGAAAGAAAGCCTCATTGGTTGAGTAATCGTCAAGGTTATTTCACCATGGAAAGAAACGAGAGAGTCGACGACTTTCCGAAATTTTTCATGAATAAAATCAAAAAAGAAATTCAATCATTTGATCTAAGAACTTATCCAGACACACATCTGATATATGAGGAAGTAGCAAAATGGTTAAAAGTAAAAAGCGATCAAATTGTTATACATGAGGGTGCGGATGGAGGACTGTTAAGAGTTTTTGATGTTTTTATAAGTGGTGGTGATAAAGTGATTACTTGCAATCCTAGCTTCGCAATGTATCCGGTTTACTGCCAAATGTTTGGTGCCAAGCATTTCCCTTTAAATTTAAAAGTAAAAAACTATGATTATTTCAAACATCTCACTGATAAAATAAAAAAAATTAAACCAAAGTTGGTAGCAATTGCAAATCCCAATCAACCAATAGAGGTGATGCTTAATATAAAACAAATTAAACACATCTGTAAATTAGCAGAAAAATTTGGTTCTTTAGTTATTATAGATGAAGCTTATTATCATTTTAATAACATCACGGCTCAACCTTTAATAAAACAATGTAAAAATTTAATAGTTGTGAGGACATTTTCAAAAGCTTTTGGAGTGGCAGGCATGAGGGTTGGCTATACTATTTCAAATAAAAAAATTATCGGTTATATGCTTTCAATTAAACCGATCTATGAAATAAATGCATTTAATATGAAGCTGGTAAGAATATTGATTAAAAATATAAACGTAATGAATAACTATGTAAAAGAAGTTTCGAAAGGAAGGTTATTACTTAAGAAATTTTTAGCAACAAAAAAAATTGAAATGATAGGAAAGTATTCAAATACAGTTTTATTTAAGCTCAATAATAAAAAAAAGGTGGACAAAGTAATAAAATATCTTTTTAAAAATAAGTTTATTGTACGCCCAATGGTGATCGAAAATGACGATAGATATATAAGAGCTACTATTGGCGGTACAAAAATTATGAAAAAATTTATAAATAAATTGAAACTTGCACTAAATCTAAACTAAAATGACACAGTGGGGAAAAAAGAATGTTATCAACTTTTATGCAAATAATAGAGATAAAATAAGCGATCTATACGACTCTGAAAAAAAACCTCTATCTTTTATAAAAAAAAAACAAATTAAATCTATTTTAGATTACGGATGTGCAGTTGGTGGTTTTTACAAGATATTTAGAATTTATTTTGATTATAAAATTAATTATCACGGTTTAGATATAGAGAAGAACGCTATATTTGAAGCTAGAAAAAAATTTTTTAAAAATAAGCGAGTAAAATTTTCTCATATAAAATCGGGGAAATTAAAAGAAAAAAAAGATAAATATTCTCTAAGTTTTAGCACCGGCGTTTTAAACCATAGTAGTGATTACAAAATTATAATTAGTGAATTAATCAGAGTTTCTTCCAAATATATTTTCATTGACTCTCCAAGAGTACATACTGGTAAAAGTTTTATTGGAAAACTTAACCTGTCAAATAGATTTCCTTCAGATGTAAAGGTAAATAATATTGTTAATAATTATACTATTAATATTCTAGATTATTTTTTATTTTTAAAAAAACTTTTTAAAAAGAACAATATTAATAAAGCTGTTTTTTTTCACGATAATCTCCCCTATAAAAAAAAATATCTTAAGATCAATAAAAAAATCTCTTTTTTAACTTTTATGTGTGAGAAGAAAGTAAATAAACAAAATTCTAATTTTAAAATTTTGACTAAAGACAATGATGTTAAAAGACTATTCTATAAATATTTTTAAATGTCTAAAACTGCAATATTAATAGGCTACGGAGGTATGGGTAAGAGATACTTCCAAGCCTTAAAAAATCTAAAATTTAAAGTAAAAGCTATCTGTGACAAAAATATTAATATGTTATCAGGAGAATTACCAAAAAATATTTTATTAGAAAAAAATTATCATAAATTAATCAATTTTGATGCTGACTTGTTGTGTGTAGCTGCCAATACTAAATCAAGATTAGATATTTTAAATCTATTTTGTAAAAATGGAAAAATTAAAAAAATAATTACCGAAAAACCTCTTTCTACGTCTTACAAAAATTGCTTAAAAATTCAAAAAATAGCAAAAAGACATAAAATAAGACTATTGATAAATACTCACAGATCTTATTCGCCAAATTTTTTATTTTTAAAAAATATATTTAATAAACATCAAGAAAAGCCAACTAAAATTTTTATAAATTCTCCCTCGGCTGGACTTGGTAATATGGGCTCTACTTTTTTTGATTTAGGGTTACTTTTTTTTAACGAAAAACCAAAAAAAATTTTTGGGATTATAGATAAAACAGGGACTATAAATCCAAGAGGAAAAGAGTTTTACGATCCGGGGGGGTACGGTACAATTATATTCAATAATAAAAGAAAACTTTTTTTTGATTTAAGTGAAAATACAGGGTTACCTTATACGATTACAATAAGAAGCAAAAATCTTGAAGTAACATTTGATGAAATTAATAATAACGTTACTCTTAAACAAAGACCAAAAAAAATGGAAAAAAAACCTTTATACTTCTACCTTTTCAAACCAAAAATTACAAAATTAAAAGTAAAGCACAAATTTAATGTTTATAAGATGACATGTTTTACAATAAAAGAAATATTCAAAAAAAAATTTTCATATAAAAATTTAGATAATGCAGTTATTGTCATGAGCTGTATATTTGCTACACATATATCAAGTAAAAATAATGAAATTATTTCTCTTCCTCTAAAGAGAAAATTTCATAACATTAACATTAATTTTGCATGAACGTTGCCATACTATTTGGAAGAAAAAATAGCAAAAGTATTAAAAATAAAAATATAATAAAAATACTTTCAAAAGAAATGTTTATGTATCCTATCGATGCAGTAAAAAAAGTTAAACATATTACTAAAATATATGTATCCTCAGACTCAGATTACATTCTAAATCATTCAAAGCAAAAAGGATGTATACCAATTAAAAGACCAAAATATTTGTGTAATGATAAGGCTCTTCTTGAGGAAGCCATTCAACACGCAGTTAACTATTGTCAAAACTTGAATCAAAATAAAATAAAAAATTTTGTAATACTTTTATGCAACTCAATTTGTGTAAGAACAAAAGATATTGAAAAAGGATTTAAAATTTTAAATAGTTCTAATAAAATTGACACAGTAACTACTGTCTCTAAGTTTAATAACTTTTCTCCAGTGAGAGCAAAAAAAATTAAAGGGAAAAAGTTATTAAATTATATTCCAAATAAAGAGTTAAAAAGATTTACACCGTTATCGTGTGATAGGGATAAAAGTGTACATTCTTATTATTGTACGCAATCATTTACAATATCTAGAGCAAAAACTTTAAAAAACATGAAAAAAAATCCATTTCCATTCAATTGGATGTCTAAAAATACATCCTTCATATTTCAAGATAGCTGTGTTGGAGATATCGATTTTCCATGGCAAATAGAAGCAACAAAATGGTGGCTAAAAAAATATCTAAAAAGAAATTAAAAGTAATCATATTTGGTGGTTCTGGATTTCTTGGCTCACATGTTGCCGAGGTGCTCCATGCTCAGGGACATCAAGTAATTATTGCAGATATAAAAAAACCCGCAAATATAACAAAGAGTATAAAATTTAAAAAAGTCGACATAAAAAATGAGCAGAAAATTCTTAATCTTACAAAAAATATAGATGTAGTCTATAATTTTGCTGCCATTGCAGATATTCAAGAGTCGTACAATGATCCGATTAAAACTTTTAAGATTAATATTTTAGGCTCAGCATATATTCTTAAATCATGTGTAGTTAATAAAGTTAAAAAATATGTTTTGGCTAGTTCTATTTATGCTGACAGCAGCCAAGGAGGTTTTTATAGAGTAAGTAAACAATCTTGTGAGTTAATGACAGAGGAGTACGGCAAAGTATTTGATCTAAATTTTACAATTTTAAGGTACGGCTCAATATACGGACCTAGATCTAATTTGAAAAATGGTTTGTTGAAAATAGTATATGACGCAATAAAAAAGAAAAAAATTATTTATAGGGGGACCAGCAAAGCTGTTAGATCGTACATACATGTAATAGATGCTGCAAAAGCAAGCTCAGATATTTTAAATAAAAAATTTAATAAAAAAGTAGTTTTAATTAAGGGGAGAAAGTCGGTAAAAATTAAAAAATTACTTAACGATTTAAGGCAAATCACAAAAATAAAATCTTTTCCAGTTTTTTTAAATAAAACACAAAAAGGTCATTACGATAGAAAACCCAGACCTTTTAAAAAATCTAAAACTATAAATTATTTTAGACCAGACGTGCTGAACTTCAAAAAAGGCATAATAGAACTGATAAAAATTATTAAGAATAAAAGATTCTAAATTTTATGAGTTTAGCTTCAACTTTAAAAAAAAGTAAAACTTTTATTAAAAAAGGTCAATTATTAAGAAATGAAATCTCCTTTAATCCTAATTATTTTCTTACTAGTTGGTCAAATACTATTGGCTATCTAAACATTAAAAAGTTTAATAAAAAAAATATTTCAATTTTTGAAAAATATAAAATTATTTTCAAAGAATTTTTTTCAATTAATAGAGATGAATTAAAAATAAATTATAATGGTAATGATAGGAATTATGAAAATTTAATTCTAACATACTATTTTCCAAAAAATTTAAAAAAAGATGGTAGTTATTTTGATAAGTATTTTTCATTGAATACTAAATTCGATACTAAGAGCACTTTATGGGTCTTAATACCTATAAGTGAAAATAAAACATATATTAAAAATGATCAAAATATTTTAATTATTAATCGTGATTTTAAAAATTTTTATAAAAATATTCTTATATCTTTATTTTATTTCCTAAAAAACTTTATTAGAAGTTTTTTTTTTAGAAATCTAGAAATGATTGATTTTAATAATACAAACTTTTCAAAAGATTTATCAAATATATTAGTAAAATTAGTAAAAGAAAAAAATATTAGAAATTTTTTGTTTCCTTATGAAGCTCAACCTCATCAACATTTTATTACTAAAGAACTTAAAAGAAATAATAATAAATTAAAAATTATTGGATATATGCATACAGTGATACCACCAGTTCCTTTGGATTATATAAAAAGGGAAGGACATCCAGATCTCTTATTAGTGAATGGAATTGATCAAAAAAATATTTTGTGTAAAAAACTTGGATGGAAAGAAAAAGAGGTCAGAAATATCGTATCCTTACGATATAATATAATTGATAAAATAAATTTTAAAGGAAATATTTTTCTTCCTTATTTTATAGAAGATGAAAATAAAATGTTTTATTTTTTTAAAAAATTAATCAATCTTAAAAAAAATTTATTTTTCCCTAAATTAAAAGTTAAAAATCATCCCAGTATGGAAGGGTCATATAAACACAAGAATTTAAAAAATAAGATAGAAAAATACTTAATTCAAAACAAAAAATTATTTAAAAATAGACATAGCAATAGGAATCTCTCTTTGTTTTTTGGATCTACTGCATCAGTAATAGAGTGTTTAGAGCGAGGGAGCAGAGCTTTCCATATTTGTAGCGATCCTGATTTAGAAAAATTTGATAATTATTTTTGGAAGAGGCTTAATATTTTGAAACTAGATAAAAATATTTTTGAATATAGATTAAAAGAAAAAGATAAAATTATTAAGATTAATAAAATGATCAATAAGAATTTTCAATTTAAAAAACTCTTGACTAATTAGAGTTTTTTTGTATTCTCATTATATTACTGAAATGCATGGTGGGAAATAAGTGTGTAATTCATTTGCTGTTCCTGCAACCGTAAAGTCGGAGCGCCACCCAGTATAGTCCGCTGTTGAACAATGGCCAGGAAAAGTCTAGTTCTACAATTAAATTTAGCAGTGGCTAAAAAATAAATTGGAACTAACATTCCAACGAACCAAAGGAAAGCCAATGCTAAAAAAAATTTTAGTAAATTTTTTATTTTTAACATTTTTATTCAATAGCGTCTCATTTTCACAAGACATTCCAGTTATTGTGATAGCACCGAGCAAAAAACCTCAGTCAGTGTCTACTGTGGGTACCTCAGTCGTAGTTCTAGATGAAGAATTCTTAAAAAATACCAATGAGTATTTTTTAGGTGACGTATTATCAGGAAATACAACAAGCGTAAACTTCTTTCAAAATGGTGGGCACGGATCTACTTCAGCTATACAATTGAGAGGTTTGCCAAAAAGATATTCGACTGTTTATATTGATGGCGTAAAAATGTCTGACCCGTCAAGTGTTTCAGGAGACTTTGATTTTAATCATATTTTAACAAGTCAAATTTCAAGAGTTGAAATTTTAAAAGGCAATCAAAGCTCAGTTTATGGTAGCGGAGCTATAGGAGGAACAATAAATATTACTACAAAAAAAGGTCAACCAGGAAGACAAAAAAATTATATGTTTAACACAGGCTCTTATGGAACTAATAATTATTCAGCTAATTATTCAGGTGCAGATGAAGATAAGGATTTTTATATAGGCTTTGAGAGATTTCAAACAAGTGGTATGTCAGCAATGACTCATAATGATGAAGAAGATGGTTATAAAAATAATTCTATTGTAGCAAATTATAACCAAAAATTATCTGATTACCTTAATCTAAAGAGTAATTTAAGATTTTCAGATACATATAAACAATATGATAAAGAAGTTGATACTGCAACAGCTGCACACAATGAGTCGGAGGATAGTTTACAGTCCTCTGCCAACATATCTTTAGAGTATAAATATAATAAAAATTTTATTAATGAAGTTTCTTTAGCTAAGACGTATATAAAAAGAATATATAATGCTGCTCCCGGAAGTGGAAATACTGTAAAAGATAATTATTATGGAGATAGATATAATTATGGTTACAAAGGTAATTATAATTTCGATTTAGATAATAGTTTACTATTTGGCATTGAAAGAGAAGATGATCAGATTGGTTACAATCAAAATTTAACAGGCAAAAAAGTTGAGTCTTTTTACACCACTTCTAAATATTTTGACTATCAAAAAAGATTTACAAAAAATATTTTTGCTACATTTGGTTCTAGGTTTGATGATAATTCCGTTGCAGGCGATGAGGAAGCACATAGAGCTACTTTTGCATATTTATTTGACGATAAATCTACAAAAATAAAATCTTCATACGGAACAGGATTTAGATTTCCTTCATTGTATGAAATGTATTATGTTTATGCTGCAAACTCAAATTCATTACCTTTTGTTAAAGCAGAAAATAGTAAAAGTTTTGATATTGGATTTGAAAAAAGTTTCTTAGAATATGGTATAAAATTAGACTTAACATATTTTGACATACAATATGACAATGTGTTGGAGGGATGGAAAAATAATAATAGCTCTGGGGCAGCTTATACAACTCAAAACGCTGATGGTATAGTAAAATCTCAAGGTTTAGAAATTATGTCAGGATGGCGGGCTTCTGATTATTTAAATTTTAATTTGAATTATACTTATACCTCGACATATGATGGCGCAGAACAAGATGATCCCAACAAAAATCAGAATTATACTAATGCTCAGATGGTAAGAGTTCCAAGAAATATAATTAATCTTCAAACAAGTTATAAGCCGGCAAAAAATGAAAATTTAAGCTATATTTTGAATTCCAAGTGGTCAGATATGGCGAGAGATTACGGAAATGGGAATAGGACTTTTCAAGATGAGAGAATCGACGATTATTTTGTAAATGATTTATCAATTAATTATAAATTGTGGAACAGTTATAATTTATTTTTCAATATAACCAATATATTTGACGAAAAATATGAAACGGTTCGAGACTATTCTCAGTTAGATCGTTCTTTTAATATAGGATTAAAAAGCGTATACTAAACATTTATGATGGAAAAAATAAGCATCTGTTTAGGAATTTTCTTGGCGCTCGCGGTTAGTAGATTTGTTCCTCATCCTCCAAATTTTACTAGTCTTATTGCATTGAGTTTTTACGTACCGGCTATTTTTGGCAGGCAATATATACCAGCTGTTATTTTAAGTTTCGCAATAACTGATCTAGTGATTGGATATCATTATGGCACTTTTTTTACATGGGGAAGTGTACTTTTAATTGGTTTGATTTCTAATTTTTTTGGGAAGACATTAATCAAAAGATTATCAGGTGCACTTGTAGGAGCTATTATTTTTTTCATAGTGACAAATTTTGGTGTTTGGATTTCTGGAATGTACGAATATTCATTAAATGGAATAATTTCCTGCTATACCGCTGCTATTCCATTTTTTGCCTATAGCGCAATATCAACAATATTATTCTCATTTTTAATTGAAATTTTTTATAAAATTTATCAATTTAAAATGGTAAGACAATAACTATTCAAATTTTATTAAAGTTATGGATAAGCAAAAGTATCTTGAAAAATATTTTAATGATTTAAGAAATATAATAAATTTTGATAGTGAAAAAATTAAAAACCTTATAGCTGTAAGCGATATTCTTTTAAAAGCTAATAACTTAGGAAAAAAAACGATGATATTTGGCAATGGAGGTAGTGCAGCAATCGCAAGTCATTTTAGTGTAGATTTAACAAAAAATGCAAGAGTAAGATGCGTAAACTATAATGAATCAGATTTGCTTACATGTTTTTCAAATGACTTTGGATATGATAAATGGGTTGAAAAATGTATTGAATATTATGGTGACCAAGATGATGCAGTCATCTTAATTTCAGCAGGTGGGAATTCTCAAAATATGTTAAATGGTGCAAAAAAGGCTAAAGAGAAAAAATTCAGTAAAATAATAACCTTTACAGGTAATGATAAAGAAAACAAACTTGCAAAACTGGGAGATATTAATTTTTGGATTGATAGTAAGGCATATAACTTAATTGAAAACGCGCACCAAGCTTTATTATTATCTTTAGTAGATCTTATAATTGGAAAAAGTGAGTACCCTCCTAATTGAAAATTAATTTATAATGGTTAAAAAACCAGAAATATCAATCATTATGAATTGTCATAATGGAGAAAAATTTTTAGTTGAGGCAATAAACAGCGTATTAAACCAAACTTACAAAAACTGGGAGTTAATCTTCTGGAATAACAGCTCATCAGATCAAAGTGAAAAAATATTCAAATCTTTTAAAGATAAAAGGTTAAGATATTTTTATACTTCAAAAAAGGTGAGTCTATATGTTTCTAGAAATGCTGCTATAAAAAAAACAAAGGGTAATTTTGTTGCTTTTTTAGACGTTGACGACACTTGGTTACCAAATAAATTAAAATTACAGTTAGAAAAATTTAAAGACAAAAAAGTTGGGTTGGTTTATGGAAAATTTTTAAAATATAATAAAGATAGTTTATTCAGAAAAAAACAATTTATTACAAAGCAAAACTTACCTGAGGGATACATAACTAAAAACTTACTTAAAAGTTATCCTGTTGGTTTACTAACAATTATGATTAGAAAAAAATTCATTCAAAAAGAAAAGGAAATATTTAAAGTTAAGTATAATTATTTAGGAGATTTAGACTTTGTACTTAGGTTTTCATTAAAATATAAATTTGCTGCTGTACAAGAATGTATTGGGATTTATAGACAACATAATAATCAAATGCAAAAAAAAAACTTTAAAACAAAATCTATACAGTTTAGTAAATGGTATAATGAAATTAGATCAAAAGAAATATTTGGACCCGTTGAGGATTTAAAGCTATTAACTGAATGGGAAAGATTTCACTCTAGCCTCACATTGGTAAAAGAAAAAAGAAATTGGAAAGTTTTATTTAAAATTTTTATGTACCCAAATAATTTAAATAAATTAAAATTGCTAATTATATTTTTCTTTCCAGATTTTGTTTCTAGGAGGATAGTCGGCGAGACATAAAAATGATGAAAAGAAAAAAGATTTTTGTTGATATTATTATGCCCAATTATAATAAAGAAGAATTTATTGAGGAAGCAATTAAATCAGTTTTAAAACAATCTTATAAGTATTGGAAATTATATATAATTGACGATAATTCTAGAGACAAATCTAAAAAAATTTTAAAAAAATTCAGAAAAAAGAAAAAGATTAAAATAATTTTTCTAAAAAAAAATAAAGGACCTGCTATTTGTAGAAATATAGGTATGTCATTATCAAAATCTTATTACTTATCTTTTTTAGACTCAGATGATTACTGGCCAAAAAATAAATTATCTTCCCAAATAAATTTTATGAATGCCAATAATGTCAAATTTAGTTATACTGATTATATATCTTTCCATAAAGATAATAAAAATTTCTTAAAACGCACAAATGTCCCTAGTATATTGAATTTAAAATCTTTTAGTAGAAATTCATCAATAAATACCTCTACAATGATTTTAAGAAGGAATATTATAAAAAAAATTAAATTTAGAAATATTCAAAAACATGAGGATTATATTTTTAAGTGTGAAGTTTTTAAAAAAAATAAGAATTTATTTGCAAAAAAATTTAACAAAACACACGCTTATTATAGGATTTTAAAAAATTCTAGATCAAGAAATAAATTAAAAAGTATTTATTATTTATGGAAATATAACAATGTGTTTAACAAATTTTCTTTTATTGATAATTTGCTATCGATATTTTCAATATCAATAAATTCAATAAAGAAATATGGTTTCAGAATGGGCGTGTAGTTCAGTGGTAGAACGCTACGTTGACATCGTAGAGGTCATAAGTTCAATTCTTATCACGCCCACCAATCCTATATTTTCAGCAAATAATAAACCTTTACTTTATAAGACTTAAATATTATAAGATTTTGCCTGGTAATTATTGCGAAGGGGTCACACCCGATCCCATTCCGAACTCGGAAGTTAAGCCCTTCAGCGCCGATGGTACTTTGTCTTAAGATATGGGAGAGTAGGACGTTGCCAGGCTTGTAATTTATGAAAGTAGCTAGCTCATTAAAATCACTAAAAAAAAGAGATTTAAACTCTAAACTTGTGAAGCGTAGAGGAAAACTTTACGTTATAAATAAAAAAAATCCAAAATTTAAAGCTCGTCAAGGCTAGAAATGAGCGAAAACGACTTCAAAAAAACCTATAGTGGCTTCACCAAGTTTGTGTTATGGGGAACACTAGCAGTAATTGCTGTATTAGTAATTTTAGCAGTTACTTTACTTTAAAATCAAAGAAATTTAAAAATGATAGTAGGTTCAATTAAAGAAGATTTAGCATTAGAAAAAAGAGTTTCCATAACTCCTGAAACTGCAAAAAATATTAAAGGACTAGGTCTAAAAGTATTAATTGAAAAAAATTACGCAACCCACTTAGGTATCGAGGATAACGAATATGAAAAAACTGGCGCAGAAATTAAAGACTCTTCTAGTGAAGTTTTAAACTCAAGTGATTTAATAATTAAAGTGAATTGTCCTTCTGAAAATGAAATAAGTTTATTAAAAGACAATACAATTTTAATTGGAATGCTCAATCCGTCAATTAATAAAATTCAAATAGATAAAATTTTAAAAAAAAAGATTAAAACTTTTTCACTTGAATTATTACCTCGTATTACGCGCGCTCAATCAATGGATGTACTATCATCTCAATCAAATTTAGCTGGATACAGAGCGGTAGTAGATTGTGTCGCTGAATTTGAAAAAGCTGTACCGATGATGATGACAGCTGCTGGGACTGTACCAGCCGCTAAAGTTTTGGTTATCGGAGCAGGTGTGGCAGGTTTACAAGCGATTGCCACTGCAAAAAGATTAGGTGCAATAGTTTCAGCGACTGATGTTAGAGCGGCATCAAAAGAGCAAGTTGAAAGCTTAGGTGGAAAATTTTTAACTGTTGATCAAGCAGAAGATATGGAAACAGCAGGTGGATATGCAAAAGAAGCCTCAGATGATTATAAACAAAAACAGGCTGAAATGATGAAAGAAGCACTTAAAAAAAATGATATAGTTATTTGTACTGCACTAATCCCTGGTAAACCTGCACCAAGAATATTAACCGAAGATTTAGTAAAATTGATGAAACCTGGCTCTATAGTCTATGATTTGGCAGCAGAACAAGGAGGTAACTCTGCATACTCAGAGGCCGGGAAAATAAATACAGTTAAGGGAATAAAAGTGATTGGTGTAAAAAGTCTAATGAATAGTTTACCACTAACTGCTTCAAGTTTATATGCCAAAAACTTATTTAGCTTTATAAGAAACTTATATAGTAGAGAAAAAAAAAATTTTAATATTAATTTAGAGGACGAGATAATCACAAAATCATTACTAGAGGATGTTTAATTATGGAAATAGATCCATTTATATTTAGATTAAGTATTTTTATTTTATCAATTTTTATCGGCTATTATGTTGTTTGGAGTGTTACACCATCTCTACATACACCTTTAATGTCTGTTACAAACGCTATTTCATCTGTCATAATTGTTGGTGCAATAATAGCAGCACTAGCTGGGTCGTCTGAGAACATATTTGGTATATCAAGCATTTTTGGATTTTTAGCCATTGTGCTGGCTGCAATAAATATTTTTGGGGGATTTCTGGTAACTCAAAGAATGCTTCAAATGTATAAAAAAAAAAAAGATAAAAAGAAATGATATCCGCAAATTTATCAGCAATTTTTTATTTAATTTCTGGAATACTATTTATTCTTGCCTTAAGAGGATTATCATCTCCGGATACATCTAGACAAGGAAATTATTTCGGAATTGCAGGTATGATAATTGCAATTGTAGTAACATTTTTATCAGTAGGTAATTTTTCTACTTCATTAACCTATGTAATAATGTTTCTTTTAATTGGTGGATTAATCGGAGCTTTTATTGCCTTTAGAATCCCAATGACCGCAATGCCAGAATTAGTTGCAGGTTTTCATAGTTTAGTTGGATTAGCAGCAGTTTTTGTTGCTATAGCAGCTTTCCTAAATCCTGAAGCTTTTAACTTAGGAGTTGTTGGGAAAATTAAACTAGCGAGTTTAATAGAAATGTCTATTGGTGCAGCAGTAGGAGCAATAACTTTTTCTGGATCTATAATAGCTTTCTTAAAATTAAGAGGGATAATGTCTGGTTCTCCAATAACTTTTAGTGGGCAACATTTTTTAAATTTAATACTAGGTATCGGAATTTTTGTCTTAATTTATTATTTATGCATATCGCAGTCAGCAAATATTTTTTGGACAGTAATAATGATTTCTTTTCTAGTGGGTATTTTATTAATTATACCTATAGGTGGTGCCGATATGCCAGTAGTAATTTCAATGTTAAACTCTTACTCAGGTTGGGCTGCAGCAGGAATAGGTTTTACTTTAGAAAATACCGCTTTAATTATCACAGGTGCGCTAGTAGGATCTTCAGGAGCAATACTATCTTATATAATGTGTAAAGCTATGAATAGATCCTTCGTAAGTGTTATACTTGGAGGTTTTGGAGCAGATAGTTCTTCCGATAATACAAAGCAGAAGAAAGACCAAAAACCTGTTAAGAGTGGTAATGCAGAAGACGCAGCTTTTTTAATGAAAAATGCTTCATCAGTAATCATAGTTCCAGGTTATGGAATGGCAGTAGCGCAAGCTCAACATGCTTTAAGAGAGATGGTAGATAAATTAAAAAAAAACGATATTAAAGTTACGTATGCCATACACCCTGTTGCTGGTAGGATGCCTGGACACATGAACGTTCTTTTAGCTGAGGCAAATGTTCCATATGATGAAGTCTTTGAGTTAGAAGATATAAATAATGATTTTGCCAATTCCGATGTCGCATTTGTAATTGGAGCAAACGATGTAACAAATCCCGTAGCTAAAACAGACCCTAAAAGCCCAATATTTGGAATGCCAGTGCTTGATGTTGAAAAATGTAAATCTGTTTTATTTGTTAAGCGAAGTTTATCACCTGGGTATGCTGGAATAGATAATGAATTATTTTATAAAGATAATACATTAATGTTGTTTGCAGATGCAAAAAAAATGACAGAGGATATTGTTAAAAATTTAGATTAATGAGAACAAAAATATTCTGTGATATCGCCGATTATGAAACCATTAAATTTTTTAATAATAAAACTTTGGTTGATGGCTTTACAACTAATCCAAGTTTAATGAGGTCAGCTGGTGCAAAAAATTATAAAGACTATTCTTTAAAAATTTTAAAGGTTTGTAAAAAAAAACCAATTTCTTTTGAAGTATTCGCAGATAATTCAAATGATATGCTTGAACAAGCTTATGAAATTAACTCTTGGGGTAAAAATGTTTATGTAAAAATCCCAGTCGTTAACTCAAAAGGAAAGTTTACTGGTTCTGTAATTGAGGAATTAAGCTATAAAGGAGTCAAACTAAATATAACTGCTGTCTACACGTATGAGCAAACTAAAAAAATTTATAAAAAATTATGTAAAAAAACTAAATCTATTATCTCCATATTTGCTGGAAGAATGGCAGATAAAGGCAAAGATCCACTTCCGATATTCAAAAAAAGTATTTCTTTAACTAAAAGGAACAAAAATATTGAAATTCTTTGGGCCAGCACTAGGGAAGCTTACAATTACACCCAAGCCAAACAAATTAATTGCAATATAATTACTATGCCACCTAAAGTCATAAATCAAATAAATGGATTTGGAAAAAGCTTTAACTCTATGACACTTGATACTGTTAAAGGTTTTTTAAATGATAGTAAAAAATCAAGATTTAGATTTTAAGAAGCCTTGGCTTTTGCCCTTGATAGTCTTTTTCTTTCATTTGGATCTAAAATTAATTTTCTAAGTCTACATGATTGTGGTGTGATTTCTAAAGCTTCATCGGTATTTAATAAACTTAATTGTTCAGCAATAGCCATTTTTCTTACCGGAGTTAAAACTATATTTTCATCTGTATTTTGTGTTCTCATATTTGTTAACTTTTTTCCCTTCATAACATTAATCTCAAGATCACCAGCTTTAGATGAAATACCAACAATCATACCTTCGTAAATTGGGTCATTGTGAGTTACAAGCATTTCACCTCTTGCTTGTAAATTAAAAATAGCAAACGCTACCGCTTTTCCAGTTTCCATAGATATCAGAGCACCATTCCTTCTACCTTCCATCTCACCAGTGAAGTCTCCGTAAGAGTGAAAGATTCTATTTATTACTCCAGTTCCTTTAGTTAAAGTTAAAAATCTACTTGTATAACCCATTAAACCTCTTGTAGGTGCATGAAAAATTAATCTTTTCTTATTTTTTCCAGTATCTTTTAATTCAATTAATTTACCTTTTCTTTTATTCATTGAGTCAATGATTCTTGAGGAGTATTCCTCATCTAGATCCATTGTGATCTCTTCCATAGGCTCTTGTTTTTTTCCATTATTTTCTTTTATTAAAACTTTGGGAGGGCTCACAGTCATTTCAAATCCTTCACGTCTCATCTGAGTTAAAAGAATTTCTAACATTAATTCACCACGTCCGCTGATTGAAAAAGAGTCTTTATTTTCGTTTTCTGCAAAATTGATACCAACATTATTTTCAGCTTCTAATATTAATCGTTCACGTATTTGCGTGCTTGTCAATTTGTTCCCTTCAGTGCCTGCTAATGGAGAACTATTAACTGTAATTGTAATTGACATAGTCGGAGGATCTATAGGAGTAGCACTTATTGGCTCATTCAATTTCAGATCACAAATCGTATCCGCGACGTTAGCTTTTTCTAGTCCGGCTATAATGACAATATCTCCTGCTTCTCCTACTTCAATTGGAACTTTCTTAGTTCCTTCATATCTGAAAATTTTTGTCAATCGTCCCTCATCTACTTTTTTACCTTCTAAGTTTATTGCCTTAATCTGTTGATTAGCTTTTGCTGTGCCTTGAGCTATTCTTCCTACTAAACTTCTTCCTAAAAAACTGTCTGCATATAATAAAGTAGATAGCATTGCGAAAGGTTTAGTTTTTTCTGTAACAGTTGGTT
This sequence comes from uncultured Pelagibacteraceae bacterium, assembly GCA_902613545.1. GTDB lineage: Bacteria > Pseudomonadota > Alphaproteobacteria > Pelagibacterales > Pelagibacteraceae > Pelagilacustribacter. Next base: position 28,680 of record CACMHW010000001.1, on the reverse strand, counting down.
TTACGTGCTTTAGAATTAAATCTAAAAGAGGCTTTAAATTTTCTCTTGGCCCATCTATATCTTTTGTTGCCCATCCAGACCTACCACTTGCGTACAAAACTGGAAAATCTAACTGCTCTTCATTAGCATCTAAATTAACAAAAAGATCAAATGTTTCGTCTAAGACTTCATTAGCTCTTTGATCAGCTTTATCTAATTTATTTATAATTACTATTGGCTTTAAACCTTGTTTTAAAGCTTTTGAGAGAACAAACTTTGTTTGAGGCATAACACCCTCAGCAGAGTCTATTAATAATAATGCCCCATCAGCCATATGCAATACTCTCTCTACTTCAGCAGCAAAATCTCTATGACCTGGTGTATCGATAATATTAATTCTTGAATTTTTCCAATTTATCGAAGTTGGTTTAGCCAGAATTGTTATACCACGTTCCTTTTCTAACTCTCCAGAATCCATTATTCGTTCTTCAACATTTTCATTTTCTCTAAACGATCCACTTTGCTTCATTAAACTGTCAATTAATGTTGTTTTACCGTGATCGACATGAGCAATGATTGTGATATTTCTAATTTCGTTTGTCATTTGGTTGCGGGGGTAGGATTTGAACCTACGACCTTCAGGTTATGAGCCTGACGAGCTACCAGACTGCTCCACCCCGCGTTAAATTATTTCTTTTTAATATTAATTGCTTGGAGTTTATCTTTTTCTTCTTTTATATCGTAAACAATTGTTTGCTCTTCTTTAAGCACTCTAAGTTTTGACTCTTCAAGTGCTGATACATGTAGAAAAATATCTTTTTTAGTTTCATCATCTGTTATAAACCCATAGCCTTTTTTGGCGTTAAACCACTTTACTTTACCTGATGGCATTTCTAATCCCTTCATTTTAATTCAAGTTAATATCTATTTCTTAGTTTTTGGAGCTTTTTAATTCTTTTAAGATTTTCAGTTTGAACTCTTTTTTTTCGTTCAGATGGCTTTTCATAAGTGCTTTTCATTTTCATAACTTTGAAGAAACCCTCTTTTTGAAGTTTTCTTTTTAGCACTCTAATAGCTTGTTCTACGTTATTATCTTTTACGTCTATTTTAATAAAAACCTCCGGTTAATTTTTATGGTTGTTATCATTAGACGCCTAGTTTGTCTAGGCTGAAGCTGCTTGAGCCTTTTTTTCCTCTCTAATTTTAGCTTTTCGCTCTCTTTCAACTCTTCTTTTCGCTTTATCCAAACTTTTTTGAAAAGCCTCTTGCGTGCATAAAGCAAGAATTACGGGGTCTCTAGGTTTTAAATTAGAAAAATTCCAATAACTTCTTTTTCTGATCAAAGATACCGTACCTTTAGTACTGCCAACTAGTTTTGAGATTTGACCGTCAGTAAGTTCCGAGGCATTTTTACATAACCATAATATTGCGTCTGGTCTATCTTGTCTTTTTGATAATGGAGTATATTTTGGTTTTTTTCTCTCTTTAACTTCGACTTCATCTAATTTTTTAAGTAAACTTAATTTTTTATTTGGATCTTTTGAGCAAATTTCTATTTCTTCTCTAGAAAGTTGACCTGCTAATATTGGATTGTAAGCTTTAATGCCTTTCGCAACATCTCCATCAGCTATACCTTTTATTTCTAACTCATGTAAGTTGCAGAATTCAGCGATTTGCTTAAAAGTAAGTGTTGTGTTTTCAACTAGCCAAACAGCAGTTGCTTTCGGCATAAATGGTGTTTCAGGCATAAATTATTTTTTGTTCCGAAGATTACTAAATTTTTTATTATATTTACTCACTCTTCCTTTATCCAAAATTTTTTGAGCACCTCCAGTCCAAGCGAAGTGAGATTTTGGATCAATGTCTAACTTCAGAGTATCATTTTCTTTTCCCCAAGTAGACCTTGTTTCAAATTCAGATCCATCAGTCATGACAACTTTAATTTTGTGATATTTTGGATGCAAGTTTTTTTTCATTTGCAAATATCTATATTAATAATTGTTTTTACTCAATATCTTTTTTAATTATAAGACCTCTCAATTCTTCATGAATATTGGAATTTGATGCTAAAATATTCTTTTTTAAAGGTACGTTGGCATCTTCCTCAAAAAAATCAATAAATCCTCCAGCTTCTTTTAAAATAATAATTCCAGCTGCAATATCCCAATAGTTTAGTTCTCTTTGCCAATAACCATCAAATCTACCACAAGCCACATAAGCAATGTCCAAGGCAGCGCTTCCAAACTTTCTTACATTAGAAACATTTTTTGAGACATTAATATATTCAGAAAAAATTTTATCTTTAATTTTGCTAGCTCCTTTAGGGCCGCCAGTTACTATAAGAGCATCATTGATTTTCTTTTTATTGGAAACTCTTATTCTTGAATTATTGAGGTAAGATCCATTACCTTTTTCAGCACAAAACATTTCATTCATAATTGGGTTAAATATAACACCACATTTAATTTCACTATTTTCCTCATAAGCTATTGATATTGCAAATTGAGGTATGCCATTTAAAAAGTTCATTGTTCCATCTATTGGATCAATTATCCATCTATTATCTAAATTAGATTTATTTATTATTCCCGTTTCTTCAGTTACTATCCCGTAATCTGGGTGAGCCTTTTGTAATTCGTCTATTATAATTTTTTCAGTTCTTTTATCTGCTGATGTTACGAAATCTCCAGGACCTTTAGTTGAAACTTGTAAATTTTCTATTTCTCCAAAATCTCTTATAAGCGATCTTGAAGCCTTCATACATGCCCTTGTTATTAAATTAATTTGAGGAGAATTTAATCTCATTAATTTACTCTTTTTACATATTCAAGTGTTCGAGTATCAATAATTATTTTTTCTCCACTTTCTATAAATGGAGGGACATTAATTTTAATACCACAATCAAGCAGAGCAGGTTTATAAGATGATGAAGCTGTTTGATTTTTAATAGCAGCATCTGTTGTTTCAATTGTGCATTCAATGTTGTTTGGTAACTCAATTGATATCGGCTTATCTTCCATAAAAGAAATTGTAACTTCTAAATTTTCTTTTAATAGTTTATACTGTTCTCCAGCTATAGACTTCGATATTTCTACTTGCTCATAAGTATTGTTATCCATAAAATGGCAACTATCTCCATCTAAGTACAAAAAGTTAAATTTTCTTTCATCAACTTCAGCTTTTTCTATTGTTTCGCTTGATCTAAACCTTTCATTCAGCTTTGTACCTTTGATAACACTTTTTAATTCTACCTGATTAAAAGCCCCACCTTTCCCAGGTTTAACATGTTGAGTTTTAAGAACATTCCAATAATCATTTTTATGTTCAATTATCATTCCAGGTTTTATTTCAATAGCAGTTATTTTCATTTAAATTTTCTAATCGCAAGTTCTGGCTTTAATTTGGGGTTATCCCAAATAAAACTTGATATTGCAATATATTTTGCTCCTGCTTTTATTAATTTTTTGTAATTTTTATTATTTATTCCACCTATTGCCACAATAGGTTTTTTTATGTTCTTTTTTGCCCATCTCAAAATATTTAGATTGGCCTTTATTGTATTTTGCTTAAGTTTGGATTTAAAAAAAGATCCAAAAGCAATATAACTTGCATTATTTTTAATTGCTTTAACTGCAAGTTTTTTTGAGTTATGACATGTGACACCAAATATTTTATTTTTGAGTTTTTTTCTTGCTTTTAAAAACGATCCATCATGTTGACCCATATGACATCCATCAGCGTTTATTTTCGATGCTAAAATAAAATTATCATTAATGATAAACTTAACTTTATGCTTAGTAGTAATTTTTATAATTCTTTTAGAGAAATTAAGAAGTTTTTTTCGGCTCAAATTTTTTAATCTTAATTGAAAAAACTTCACATTCTTAAATGACAATACTTTGTCTAAACTAGTGAAAAAATTCTGATCAATTTTATTAGGTGAAATTAAGTATACTAATTTCTTCAAATGTTTTAGGCCGCAAATTCTTTCTCTAATTCTTCAGACCACTCCCCTTTAGATGACAGACCATTCATTTTAGCTCTATGGTTAAAGGCTTTTTGAATATTTTCTGTATTTTCTTGATTTTTTCCAAATTCCTTTAATGCACTTGCTTGCAACCCTCTTCCATAAGAGAAAGTAATTAAAAAATTACTATCATTTATTTTGTTTATTTCATTAAGATTTTTACTAGACTCAATTTCAGACTGACCGCCTGATAAAAAGGCTATTCCAGGAACATCACTTGGAACATTTTTCTTTAAACAGTCTAAAGTTTTTTTTGCAATTTCTTCTGCATTAGATTTATCTTTGCACTCCGACCCAGGTATAACCATATTAGGCTTAAGAACAGTTCCTTTCAAATCAACTTTATGTATTTCTAGTTCGTTATAACACTCATTGAGTACATTCGTTGTAACTTGATAACATTTATCAATGTTATGTGAACCATCCATCAAAACTTCTGGTTCGATTATCGGTACCATTTTAGCTTCTTGAACTAAAGCAGCGTATCTTGCTAATGCGTGGGCGTTAGACTTAATAGATTGGGCAGATGGAAATTTATCTGAAATTTTATAGACAGCTCTCCATTTCGTAAATCTCGCACCTAAATCATAATACTCCATTAATCTTTCACGTAAACCATCTAAACCCTCTGTTACAGTTTCATCACTTGATCCAGCAAGAGGTTTTGCACCTTTATCAACTTTAATTCCTGGTACAGCTCCATGTTTAGATATTAATTCTGGAATTGATGGACCCAAGGTAGTTTTTTGTCTTATTGTTTCATCAAACAAAATTACTCCCCCAATAAAATCTTTCATAGCACTTGAATTAAAAAGAGTTTGTCTAAAATTTAGTCTATTTTTTTCAATGTTTTCAACATTTATACTTTTAAATCTTTTAGCTATTGTTCCAGTGCTTTCATCTGCTGCAAGAATACCTTTTCCTTTAGCACACATTTTTTTAGCTATTTCATTTAATGTCATAGCGATTATTTATTTTAAAACACTTATACCAGGCAAGTCTTTTCCTTCTAAGTACTCTAAAAACGCTCCTCCTGCTGTTGATAAGTGAGAGAAAGTAAGTTTATCATCACTTTTATTTATTGCTGCAAGAGTGTCTCCACCTCCAAGAATAGATATTAGAGATTTTTCAATTGTATTTTTAGAGATATTTTCTGCAATCGATAAAGTGCCTTTTAAGAAATTCTTATTTTCAAAATACCCGGCTGGTCCATTCCACAGAACAGTATTTGACTCATCAATCTTTTTTTTAATTTTTTTGATTGTATTGAAGCCAATATCTAAAATTATTTCATTTTCTTGAATTTCATCAAGATTTTTATTTTTACCAGTTCCTTCAAAGTCTGTTCCTACCATGCAGTCTTCAGGAATTAATATTTTACAATTATGTTCCTCTGCTTTTTTATAAATATTTGCAATTATCTCTTTTGTATTTTTTTCAATTAAAGATTTACCAACTTTTAAATTCTTATGAACGAAGAAATTATTAGCCATTGCCCCAACAATTACTATATTGTTTACTTTTTTTAAAAGATTAGTAATAACATTAATCTTTGTAGAAATTTTTGATCCTCCGATAATGCAAGTGACCGGATCTTTTTTATTTTTTATAACAAGATTTATTGCCTTTATTTCTTTTTTTAATAATGGACCAGCATAACTTTTTTTTACGAATTTGGTTATACCATGCACAGAAGCTTGTTTCCTATGGGAGCATGAAAATGCATCATTAATATAAATGTCACCAAGTTCACCTAACTTTTTTGAAAAATCTTGGCCATCTTCGGTTTCTTCTTTAAAAAATCTTATATTCTCAATTAATATTACCTCACCCCCTTTTAGGTGAGAAAATTTTTCTTTAGTTTCACCATCAAAAGTTCCTCTAAAAAAATAAACATTAGTTTTAAGCGCATCTTTGAGATATTTGTAGATGGGTATTAAAGACAGGTCAGGGACATTAATTCCTTTTGGTCGACCTAAATGACTAATAATTATAATTTTTGCCTTTTTTTCAATTAGTTTATTTATAAAAGGTAAACATAAAGTTATTCTTGTATCATCTTTAATAACTTTATCTTTAATTGGAACATTTAAATCTAATCTAAGAATTATCTTTTGATCTTTGATTTCTAAATCGTCAGGAAAGAAATTTATTTCGCCCATCGACTTCCATTACTCTCTTAATTTTTTTTGAATAAAATTTGTTATATCTTCTTCTGATAATTTCAAATGTTTGTAAACTTCTTTATAAGGAGCACTTTCACCAAATTTATCTATACCTAAATTGGCACCTTTATTTTTAATATATTTTTGCCAAGACATTACACTTCCAGCTTCTAATGTGAAGATCAATGAGTTTTCTTCTAAAATATCTTTCCGGTAATCTTCAGATTGTTTATCAAAAAGCTCCATACATGGCATTGAAACTACTTTTGAGTGGATATTGTTTTCTTTAAGTTTGTTTTGAACTTTTAAGGCAAGTTCTACTTCAGTACCTGAAGCAACCAATGTTACATTACTCTCATGCGAAGTTAAATTAACTACATAGGCTCCTTTTTCACATTTATTCTCTTTTAAATTGCTCGGATTGATGTAAGGAACTTTTTGTCTCGATAAAGCAATAGCACTTGGGGTATTTTCAGTTTTTAAAGCTATTTCCCAACATTCAAATGTTTCATTAATATCTGCTGGCCTGAAGACATTTAAATTCGGAATTGCTCTCAACCCAGTAAGTTGTTCTATAGGTTGGTGAGTAGGACCATCTTCACCAAGACCAATTGAGTCATGTGAAAAAATATAAATTACTTTAAGACCCATTAAAGCAGAGAGTCTTATAGAGGGTTTACAATAATCTGAGAATATTAAAAATGTTCCACCATAAGGGATTATACCTCCATAAAGCGCTAAACCATTCATAATTGCTGCCATACCATGTTCTCTAACTCCGTAATGAATATAATTTCCATTAAAATTTTTAGAGTTTATAATTTTAGAATTATTTGTTTTTGTATTATTAGAACCACTTAAATCTGCAGAACCACCTATTAATTCAGGAAGAAAAGCAGAAATTTTTTCTATAGCAGCCATCGAACATTGTCGTGTAGCTAAACTTGGCTTAGATTCAAAATTTTTATCTTTTTCTTGACGAATTAAATTTTCTAAACCGTTCAAATCTAATTTTTCATTAGCGCCGTTAAGTTCACTTTTAATTTTAGGATTTTTTTTATTGACTGTATCGAGCCATTCATTTTCTAGTTGTTCGCCTTTGTTACCTATATTTCTCCATTCATCTAGTATTTCTTGAGGTACTTCAAATGGCTGGTTGTTCCATTTTAGTTTTTTTCTCACTAAAGCTATTTCCTCATCTCCTAAAGGAGAGCCGTGGGAGGAAGCTTTACCAGATTTATTAGGTGATCCAAATCCTATTATAGTTTTACAAGAAATTATTGTAGGTTTTTTTGATTTTGATGCTTTTGTGATCGCTTTTGAAATTTGTTTTTCATTGTGACCGTTTACCTCTAAAAAACTCCAACCGTACGACTCAAATCTTTTTTTGTAATTATCTGAAACACTAAGCGAGGTTGAACCATCAATTGAAATTTTATTATTGTCGAAAAAAACTATTAAATTCTTTAATTTTAGATGGCCAGCTAGACTCATTGCTTCATGACTAATTCCCTCCATTAAGTCTCCGTCACTCGCAATCACATAGGTTTTGTTATTAATGACAGAAGAACTAAATTTTTTTCTAAATATTTCTTCTGCTATTGCCATACCTACAGCGTTTCCTAACCCTTGTCCTAAAGGTCCGGTAGTCGTCTCAATTCCAGAGCCTTTTTTGTACTCGGGATGTCCAGCACAGATAGAATTAAGTTGTCGGAAATTTTTTATATCCTCAATTGAAATACTTTTGTAACCACAAAGATACAAAAGCGAGTAAAGCAACATAGACCCATGTCCTGCTGATAAAATAAATCGATCCCTGTTTATCCAATTAGGATTTTTTGGGTTAAACCTCAGGTGGTATTTAAATAAAACTGTTGCAACATCTGCCATACCCATTGGCATTCCAGGATGGCCAGAATTGGCTTTTTGCACAGCATCGATTGATAAAAATCTTACTGCATTTGATAATTGATTAAAATTTACTCTCACTTTTAATAACCTATATAGACTTAAACTAAGTATATCAATAATATGATATAATATTTTATGAGTACAATTGAGCAGAAAGAAAAAAATTTAAATCAATTAATTAGCAAACTTAATTCGTTGACTTTAACTTATTCACAACCCACATACGAAGTAGAAAAAATAAAAACTGAAAAAAACGAAATTTTAAGACAAAAAATTGAAATTGAAAAAAAAAATCAAGAATTACTCAGGGAACACAAATATTTAAAAGAGAAAATAAAAAACTTACAATTAGAAGTTAAAAAAAAAGTAGAATTTGAAGAAAATTTTAATCAAGAAATTGATGAGTTGAGCGAGGAAACTGAAAATTTGGTTTCAGAAATTGAAAAATGGCAAATGTAAATATTAAGTTTAATAACAAAGACTACCTTCTTTCTTGTGACGATGGGCAAGAAGAGTCTTTAAAAAAATTGACGAAATTTCTTGATAATAAATATGCAGAACTAAAAGATAAATTAGGCAATATTGGAGAAAATAAGTTATTATTAATTACTACAATACAATTAATCGATGAATATTTCGACTTAAAACAGAAAGTAACGCTTCAAAAAACTAAACTTGATGAAATATCAAACAAATTCAAAGAAATAAAAACTTTAGCCATAAAGTATAAAGATGATAAAGATATTGAAATTCAAAAACTTAAAGATGAATTAGAGATTTTCAAAAAAACAATTGAAGAAAGTAATATACTTTACGAATCCTTGTTAGATAAAACTACACAATCGTTAGAGAAGATAATTTCTAACACCGAGTCCCTATCTAAAATACAATAGATGGATAAAAAAAGCATAATTAGAGAAAAATATTTTCTTAAAAGAAAAAAAAATTTTTTTGAAATAAGCGATAAATTTTTTTTACCTCTAATTAACTTAATTAAAAAAAGAGGTATAAGCAAAAAGTCCTTTATTTCTCTTTATTATCCAAGTTCTTTTGAGGTTGATGTATTGAAAATTCTTAAAATTGAATATTTTAAAAAATTTAATTTTCTTTTGCCAATTATACAAAAAAATAATTCGATGGAATTTTATAAATGGAAACATAATGAAATATTATACGTAAATAAATATGGAATACCTGAACCGACAAAAACGATTAAAATAATACCTTCGATTATGTTAATTCCTCTTTTAGCCTTCGATAAAGATAAAAATAGATTGGGATACGGCAAAGGTTATTATGATAAATATCTTTTTAAGTATATTAATACTCATAAAAATATTTTAACAGTCGGTGTTGCTTTTTCTTTTCAAAAATACAATAAACTGCCGGTGAATAAAAAAGATTTCAAATTAAACTTCATAATTACTGAAAAAGGAATAATTAAATGAAAATTTTGATTTTGGGAGATGTTATGGGTCAATCAGGCAGAAAAGCACTAAGAGAAAATCTTAAAAGAATTATTGAAAAAAATCATATAGACTTTTCTGTTATTAACGGTGAAAATGCAGCAGATGATGGCAAAGGTATAACCAAAGAAATAGCTGACGAATTTTTTTCTTTAGGAATAGATGTAATTACTTCCGGAAATCACATATGGGATAAAGAAGAGACAGCTAAATTTATTGATAAAGAAAAAAGACTTTTAAGACCCGCTAATTTAGCAGAAGGATCTCCTGGTAAGGGTTATGGAATCTTTTTTTCTAAAGACCAAAAATATAAAGTGGGGGTTATAAATTTAATGGGAAATGTTTTTATGAGAAAAACGGATGATGTTTTTAAAATTGCAAAAGAAATTACTAAAAAAATTAAATTAAAAAATAGTGTTGATTTTTCTGTTGTCGATTTTCATGGAGAAATTACAAGTGAAAAAATGGCTATAGGGCATTTTTTTGATGGTATCTCTACTTGTGTTGTTGGAACCCATACCCATGTTCCTACTGCTGATACAAGGATATTAGAGAAAGGTACTGCATATCAAACTGATATTGGAATGTGTGGTGATTATAACTCGGTAATTGGTATGAACAAAGAAAACTCAATAAAAAAATTTTTTAAAGATAAAGATGCGGTAAAACACTACCCATCAGAGGGCGAGGGTACTTTGTCCGGTATAATTGTAGAAGCAAATTCAGAAACTGGTTTAGCAAAAAAAATTTCTAGATTAATTATTGGGGGAGTATTAAATAAATAGTTATGGCAGGACATTCTCACTGGGCAGGTATAAAACATAAAAAAGGTAGAGCTGACAAAGAAAGATCGAAAATATTTTCAAAACTGTCTAGGGAATTAACAGTTGCAGCAAAATTAGGTGATAAAGATCCAGACATGAATCCCAGGTTAAGAACTGCAATACAGGCAGCTAAACAGGCAAACATGCCAAAAGATAATATTTCTAGAGCAATTAGTAAGTCCGAAAGTGATCAAAATAAAAATTATGAAAATTTAAGATACGAAGGTTTTGGTCCGTTTAATACAGCTTTAATTATTGAAACTCTCACTGACAATAAAAATAGATCTGCATCAAGTATAAGAACTGTTTTACAAAAAAGCGGAGGTAGATTGGGAGAGACCGGTTCGACTAAGCATATGTTTCATAATTATGGAGTTATACATATAGAGAAAAATAAAATTAGCGAGGAGGAAGTATTTAATATAGCAATCAATTCTGGAGCAAAAGATTGTTCCATTGTAAATGGATTTCATGAGATAGTTACGCAAAAAGATGATTTTTATAAGATTAAAACTGAACTTGAAAAGAAAATAGACAGTTTTGCTTATTCAGCCATAGAGTGGAGACCTCAAAATAACTTAAATTTAGATAAAGATCAGAGTAAAAAAATGATAGAGGTTCTAAATGCACTTGAGGAGCTTGATGATGTTCAAAATATATTTACTAATGCAAATTTAGAAAATAAATAAAATGATAGTCGTTGGTATAGATCCTGGTTTAAGCGGCGCGATAGCAATTTTAGAGGATAATAAAGTATTAAATATTTTTGATATGCCAGTAATGGCAGAAGGAAAAAAGAACAAAAGACAATTAAATAGCGCTCAACTAGTAAGTATTATTAAAGACAGCACCAAACCTGATGCTGAAATAGCAGTCGTAGTTGAGCAAGTAAATGCAATGCCAGGACAAGGCGTAACCAGTATGTTCAATTTTGGTCAAACTTTTGGTGCAATCAAAGGAGTTTGTGCAGCTTTAGAACTTCCAATTTTTTTTGTAAGACCATCTAAATGGAAAAAGCATTTTGAATTGATTAATTCTTCAAAAGACTCTAGCAGAACTAAAGTAATAGAAATGTACCCATCTTTATCGAGTCAATTAGCTAAAAAAAAAGACGTCAATAAATCAGACGCTATTTTGATCGCCAGATTCTACACTGAGACAAGATTAAAAGTTAGCAAATAATATTATTTTCTTAAGAAAGCGCCAAATTCATGACACATTCTAAAAGTAATTAAGTTTAATGGAACAAGATATTGCTGCACAAGTAGTAGGATTAGGAGGTGCAACAGACTTCACATTATGGAGCCTTTTTATGAGGGCCGACTTTGTAGTTAAGTTTGTAATTATTCTATTGATAGCGAGCTCAATTTTTTCATGGGCACTAATATTTGATAAATTTAAGTTGTTTAAAAATATAAATAAGTCTACCCAGGACTTTGAAAAAAAATTCTGGAAAGCGAAATCCGCTGAAAATTTTAATAATAACCTTCCTGTAAATTCAAGCGATCCAGCAACTTTAATATTTAAAGCAGCAATGGCAGAACTTTTAAAAACCAAAAGACAATCATCTGCAATTCAAGCTGCGAGAGTTGAGAGAATTTTAGAAATTGCTACTGATAACGAATTGAAAAAAGTTGAAAAAAATTTTACATATCTTGCGACGATTGGTTCAACAGCCCCGTTTATAGGATTATTTGGTACAGTATGGGGGATAATGAATTCATTTCAATCAATAGCTATTTCTAGAAACACAAGTCTTGCCATAGTTGCTCCAGGTATTGCCGAAGCTCTCTTTGCAACAGCGTTAGGTTTGTTAGCAGCTATTCCAGCAGTAGTAGCATATAATAAATTCAATAGTGACTCTCGAAGGTACTTTTCAAAAATAGATAATTTTTCTAAAAGATTTTTATCAATAATTTAAAATAATGGCATTTAAATTCAATCGCTCAAGAAATGAACCAATGAGTGAAATTAACGTAACACCATTTGTTGATGTAATGCTTGTTTTATTAATTATTTTTATGGTAACCGCACCACTACTAACAGTAGGTGTTCAAGTTGATTTACCTGAATCTGCAGCTGATTCACTTCCAGACGATCAAGAACCACTAACAATTAGCATCAATTCAAAAGGGGAGATTTATATTCAAGAACATCAAGTGACATATCAAAAAATGGTTCCCAAGCTATTAGCTATTGCAAAAAATAGAACTGATACAAGGATTTATGTAAGAGGAGATAAGAATATTAATTATGGAAGAGTGTTAGAAATAATGGGAACTTTATCAGGTGCTGGTTTTTCAAAAGTTGCACTTATTTCTGAACCTTACAAAAATTAGGATGATGTATGATAAAAAGCTTAATTTACTCAATCTCTTTTCACTCATTAATGATAATCCTAACAGTATTGAGTTTACCATTTATGCTTAGAGAGCCAGTAGATTTGCCTCCAATAGTTTCTGTAGAATTAATACAAATTTCAGATAAAACAAAAATTCCTTATGCTCCAAAAGCAAGAAAATTGATTAAGGAAAAAAAAATAGAAGAGGAGAGAATGGTTTCTGAACAAGCACCTCCTGCAGCTAAAGCAAAAGAAAAACCTGATAGAATTCCAATGCCTAATGAGAAAAAGGAAGAAAAAGAAATAATAAAAAAAAAGCAAAATCCTGAGGAAATAAAACCAGAAATAAGACAATCTTCAGAGTTTGAAAAGAAAGAAATAATAGATACAAATCAAATTGCTGCGTTAATAGATAAAGCTAAAGAAGTTGAGGCGGTTAAGGAAAAAAAAAGTAATAAAGTGACTCAAAGTTCTCAAAAAAATTCATTTGCATCAGGCCTTACTTTGTCAGAAGAAGATGCTCTTAGAGCTCAAATATTTGGATGTTGGAGTATTCCATTGGGTTTACCATATGATCAAAATTTATTGGTCAGAATAAAATTAGAACTTAAAAAAGATGGAACTATAATGAAATCTGAAATTTTGGATCATGAAAGAATGAATAGACCAGGTCAAAAATTTTATAAAGTACTAGCTGAGAGCGCACTAAGAGCGGTAAGACTTTGTCAACCATTGAAAGTTCCTCCTACTGGCTACGATAAGTGGAAAGATTTACAATTAAATTTCAATCCAACAGAAATGTTAAAAGGATGATATGAAAAAAATTATATTTACTTTTTTATTTTACTTTCTATTTTTGATTAAGTCTTTTGCATTAATTGAGGTAGACATCACTAGAGGTAATTTAGATCCACTACCTATAGCTGTATCTCCATTACATGTAGATGTTAAATCAGATAATTATAAAGATTTAAAAGTAAAAGAATTAGGAGAAAATATTTCTGAGATTATAGAAAAGAATTTTAAAAATACCGGTCTATTTAATCCATTAAAGAAAGATGCATTTGTTCAAAAACCAGATATTGCTCACCTAAAACCAAGATTTGAAGACTGGCGACTTATAAAAGCTCAAGCACTAGTGACAGGGAAATTATTAATTAAGGATGAAAAATTAAAAGTTGAATTCAGGCTTTGGGATTTGACAGCAGCACAAGAAATGACAGCTTTAGCTTTTACCACGACACCCTCTAACTGGAGGAGAGTAGCGCATATTATATCTGATAAGATTTACGAGAGATTGACTGGAGAGGAAGGGTATTTTGATACAAGAATTATTTATGTTGCAGAAAGTGGTCCGAAGAGCCAAAGAATTAAAAAATTAGCAATAATGGATCAGGATGGATCTAATACAAAATACTTAACTTTAGGCAACGAGTTAGTTTTAACACCTAGATTTAATCCAACAAATCAAATGGTAACTTACATGTCCTATTTTAGAAATATGCCAAGAGTGTACTTGCTTGATATTGAAACAGGTACTCAAGAGGTTGTAGGGAATTTTCCTGGAATGACTTTTGCACCAAGATTTTCACCTGATGGAACAAAAATAATTATGAGTTTTGCTAAAGATGGTAATTCAGATATCTATACAATGGATTTAGAGTCAAGAGTTGTTGAGAGAATTACTGAGCATTCTTCAATTGATACTTCACCATCTTTTTCACCTGATGGAAAATTTATTGCATTCAATTCTGACAGAAGTGGATTACAACAAATTTATGTGATGAGAAGCGATGGTAGTAACGTAAAGAGAGTAACTTTTGGCAAAGGTATTTATGGAACACCTGTTTGGTCACCAAGAGGTGACTTAATTGCCTTTACTAAAATGCATAAAGGGCGATTTTATATTGGAGTGATGAGAACTGATGGAACTGGAGAAAGACTATTAACAGAAAACTATTATCAAGAGGCTCCCTCCTGGTCACCAAATGGTAGAGTTCTAGTTTTTTATAGAGAAACTAAAGCAGGTGATAAAGGAGAGGGATTTACAGCTAAATTATGGTCTATAGATATAACTGGATATAATGAGAGAAAACTTTCCACTAAAACTGATGCTTCAGACCCATCTTGGTCCTCATTATTATCTAAGTGAGGTTGAATTTTATGTAAAATATACTTGAATAAATTGCAATAATTTGAAATAACCACAATGAACCTAGGGGAAAAAATGACACTAAAATCGAATTTAAAAAATATATTACTTGTAATCTTCGCAACTTTAATACTTAGCGCATGTTCTACAGCTAAGAAAACAGGAGATATTGATGGAGACGTTTATACTGGAAAAGAAACAGTTGAGTATTTAGCTGCTGGTGTTCCTGATAGAGTATTTTTTGCTACAAACAAATCATCACTAACTACTGCATCTAGAGCTACACTAAGAAAACAAGCTACATTTTTAAGAAAAAATAAAAATCTTAATGTAACTATTGAAGGTCACGCTGATGAGAGAGGTACGAGAGAATATAACTTAGCATTAGGTGAGCGTAGAGCTAATGCTGCTAGAGATTATTTGATGACTTATGGTATTTCTGGAAAGAGAATTTCTGTAATAAGTTATGGAAAAGAGAAGCCAGTTAATCCAAAATCATCGCCATTAGCTTGGTCTCAAAACAGAAGATCAGTTACAGTAAAAGTAAACTAATTTAAGTTTATCAAATTAAAAGACCCTTCTTTACTAAGTATCGAAGGGTCTTTTTTTTGCCATTTTATCTGATTAGAAAAGAATCATGCAAAAGTATAAAAATTTTTTTAAAATTTTATTTATTATTTTACCTGCATTTGTTTTTACAAGTATTTATGCAGAAGAGGAAGAAATTTATTTAAAAGCTATTTCTGATCAAATTCAGGTAATAACTAAAGATCTAAAAACTTTAGAAAAAGCTGTTTATCAGAAATCAGACGTTGCTGTATCAAGCACTACTTTAAAAAATACTGATGGTCTAAATGAAGATATTTTAACAAAACATCTTTTAAAATTAAATGAAATTGAAGATCAATTTAGGGAATTAACAAATAAATTTGAGGAAGTAAATTTTAAATTAGATAAATTGTCATCACGTGTAACTAAAATTCAATCAGATAACCAGTTAAGATTTTCGGATTTAGAAAGCGGTAACCTCAATCCTGATAAAAAAATTAAAAATCAACAAACCGTTCTTCCAGGTACTAGTAAACCACAAGATTTTGGGGCAAATCCCGGTTATCAAACTTCAAATTTACCAACTCAACAAAGTATAAATTCTGTAGAGAGTGCTCAAACTGTAATTACTGAAAGACCAGAAAAAAAAGAATCTTTACTTCCAGAAAAATCAACACCAGAGCAATATGAGTTTGCTGTAAGCTTTATGAAAATCGGTGATTATGAAACAGCTGAATTCGCATTAAGAGAATTTATCGATAAAAATAAAGACCATGATCTAGCCGGTAGTGCACAATACTGGTATGGAGAAACATTTAGAATAAGACAACTTTATTCAGATGCTGCTACCGCTTATTTAGATGGTTATCAAAATTATCCTAAAAGCAAAAAGGCACCAGATAATCTTTTAAAATTAGGAATTACTATGGTTCAACTTGGAGAAAAAGATCAGGGATGTAAAATGATATTAGGACTAAAAAAAGAATACCCAAAAGCAAGCAAGTCTGTGCTACAAAAAGCTCAATATGAGCAAAAAAAATTCAAGTGTAAATCTTAAAAAGTGTTTAGAAGGTACTGAGAGATTTTCTAATATTTATCAAGATTTTAAAAAAAAACTCAGAAGATTTAAAACTAACTCATTTCTAGTTGCGATCTCTGGCGGTCCTGACAGTTTAGCTCTTGCAGCATTAATCAAAGCTTACAACTACGAAAAAAAAATGAAACTACAATTTGTGTTAGTAAATCATAATATTAGAAAAAATTCTTTAAAAGAAGCTCTGATGGTAAAGGGTTTATTAAAAAAATATAAAATTAATCTAAAAATATTAAATAATAAAAAAGAAATTACTAATAATATTCAAAGTAAAGCAAGGCAAATTAGATATGAATTACTTAAAAAATTCTGTAATCAAAAAAAAATCAAAACTATATTGACCGGCCATAATTTGGAAGATCAAGTTGAGACTTTTTTTATAAGACTATCTAGAGGTAGCGGTTTAAAAGGTTTATCAGCGATGAAAAATGTAAGCAAGCTAAATAATGATATTAAAATATCAAGACCTTTGTTAGATATAAAAAAAGAGCTTTTGATTAAATTAAGTAAATATGTATTTGGAAAATTTTTTAATGATCCCTCTAATACAAATAGTAAATATCTTAGAACAAAAATTAGAAAACTGCAAAAACACCTAGCTGAGAGTGGAATTAAATATGATCAAATTATTAAATCAATTAAAAATCTTGCTTCAAGCAGAAAAACACTTGATGATTATTTAAACAAGATTTTTAAGGATACCATAAATAGATCTAAAAATGTTGTTTATGTGGACTTGGAAAAATATAAAAAATTTAATAATGAGATAAAGTTAAATATATTAAACAAATCTATCAAGACCTTAAAAAGAAACTATTATCCTGTTAGATCCAAAAAAGTATTAAATTTGATTAAAAAATTAGAGAATAGAAATTTTAGAAATGCAACCTTAGGAGGCTGCATTTTTTTTGTTAAAAAAGACAAATTATGCCTAAAAAAGGAGTAAAAATATAACTTTTTTGAAATTTGTTATATTTTGTCTTATTTACAACTTAATTAATTTTAAAATATACTTGTTTAAAAGCAATTAATGCTTATTTAAATGTAATGAATTTAAAAAATTTAATCATGTGGGTCATAATAGTCTTACTCTCAGTAGGCCTATTCAACATGTTTCAAGATCCAAATAAAATTAACTCGGAGAAAAACTCTTTGCCTTTCTCAAGTTTTTTGAGTGAGGTAGACGCAGGTAGAGTTGTTGAAGTACAAATTCAAGGAAACAATATAACTGGAGTTTTAGCTGATGGAAAAACATTCAAAACTTTCTCTCCAAACTATCCGGAATTAGTTGATAAACTTTCCTCTAGTGGAGTAAGTATTAACGCTACACCTCAAGAAGATAAAATGCCCTCTCTTTTAGGAATATTGCTCTCATGGTTCCCTATGCTTTTATTAATAGGTGTTTGGATATTTTTTATGAGACAAATGCAAGGCGGTAAAGGTGGTGCAATGGGCTTTGGTAGATCAAAAGCAAAATTGTTAAATGAAGCTCAAGGCAAGGTAACTTTTAACGATGTTGCTGGAGTTGAGGAAGCTAAAGAGGAAGTAGAAGAAATTGTTGAATTTTTAAAAGACCCAAAAAAATTTAGTAGATTAGGAGGAAAAATTCCTAAAGGAGCTTTATTAATAGGTCCTCCTGGTACAGGAAAAACTTTACTGGCCAAAGCTATTGCAGGAGAAGCAAATGTTCCTTTCTTTTCAATTTCAGGATCTGACTTTGTAGAGATGTTTGTTGGCGTTGGAGCCTCTAGAGTTAGAGATATGTTTGAACAAGGAAAAAAACACTCACCTTGTATTATTTTTATAGATGAGATTGATGCGGTTGGTAGAAGTAGGGGAGCTGGCTTAGGTGGAGGTAACGATGAAAGAGAGCAAACTTTAAATCAGCTTTTGGTAGAAATGGATGGTTTTGATACAAACGAAGGAATAATTTTGATTGCAGCTACAAATAGACCTGACGTATTAGATCCAGCTTTATTAAGACCGGGAAGATTCGATAGACAAGTAGTAGTCGGGAATCCAGATATAATTGGACGAGAAGCTATATTAAAAGTACATGTTAAAAAAATTAACATTGGTCCTGATGTTAAATTAAGAACAATTGCAAGAGGAACACCTGGGTTTTCTGGTGCCGATTTAGCTAATCTAATAAATGAGTCCGCTTTACTTGCTGCAAGAAAAAATAAAAGAGTTGTGACCATGTCAGATGTTGAGGAAGCCAAAGACAAAGTGATGATGGGGGCTGAAAGAAGATCAATGGTGATGTCTGAGGATGAAAAAAAATTAACTGCTTATCATGAGGGCGGTCATGCAATTGTTGCTTTAAATGAGAAAGCATCAGACCCTATTCATAAAGCAACTATAATTCCAAGAGGCAGAGCCTTAGGAATGGTAATGAGATTGCCTGAGAGAGATCAGTTATCAGTTACAAGAGAAAAAATGTATGCAGATATCTCAGTAGCAATGGGAGGCAGAATAGCAGAGGAAATAATTTTTGGTCACGACAAAGTCACATCTGGTGCATCTTCAGATATAGATATGGTAACAAAAATGGCAAAAAACATGGTTACTAAATATGGAATGAGCACAGAATTAGGAACTATTGCTTATGGAGAAAATGAAGAGGAGGTTTTTTTGGGTAGATCCGTAACGAGACAACAAAATATGTCTGAGGAAACTGCAAAAAAAATTGATGCGGAGGTTAAAAAGATTGTTGATAAAGGATATGAAAGAGCTAAGAAAATTTTAAATGAAAAGATAGATGATTTACATAAAATTGCAAAAGCTCTTTTGATATATGAAACTTTGTCCGGAGACGAGATAAGAGATTTAATTTTGAGAGATATTAAACCTACTAGATCTTTTAAAGAAGACGAGAACGATGATGGAAAATCATCCTCCGCGCTTGGATCGCTAGGATTGAAGCCAAAACCTGCAATTTAGCAGTATGATAAAATATTACACAAGAGCGTGTAATTTTATATATGGGCATCGGGCAAATCAATTAATAAATAAAAAACGGGCTCTACCTTTATGCGGAAATAAGTATATTGCCTTTTCAAGTATCGAAGTATTTGAAAGAAAAAACAATAAAATTAAAAAAAAATTTTTAGACATTAAAAAAATTAAAAAACTTAATAAAATTGAGAAAAAAAAAGTTTCAAAAGATATAAAAAAGATTTCTGCAAAAAGAAAAAACTTTCTTAGAAATGTAAATTTTAGCAATCCATCAATCATGGGAATTCTGAATCTTACCCCTGATAGTTTTTCTGATGGAGGAAAATTTAATAAATTTAATAAATCAATAGCGCAGATATCACGAATGATTGAGTCTGGGGCAAATATTATAGATTTAGGTGGAGAGTCTACAAGACCTGGTTCAAAAACAATAGACCCAAAGACTGAATGGAGAAGATTAGAAAAGGTCTTAAAAATATTCAAAAAAAAATATAAGCAAACTTGTCTTTCAATTGATACTAGAAAATCTATAATAATGATTAAAAGTATAAAACTTGGTGCGGATTTAATTAACGATGTTTCTGGATTTAATTATGACTCCAACTCACTTTTAAAAGTAAACAATAAAAATATTTCAAAAGTTTTGCATCACATGCAAGGAACACCAAACACCATGCAAAATAATCCTAAATATCAAAACGTTTTACTTGATATTTATGATTATTTTGAAAATGGAATTAACACCAAGTTTAAAGATAAAAAAATTATTTTAGACCCCGGTATCGGTTTTGGTAAAACTTTGAAACATAATTTGACTTTGATCTCAAATATATCCTTGTTTCATAGTTTAGGCTTACCTATTATGATTGGAACATCAAGAAAGAGATTTATAGGTCAGATATCAGGTAAAAATGACAGTGTAGAGAGAATAGGTGGTTCACTAGCTTCAATTTTGTTTTTGTTATCTCAAGGCATTCAAATTTTTCGAGTTCATAATGTTAATGAGGTTAAACAAGGTATTTTGGTATTTGAAAAAATATTAATGAATAAATGAAAAATAAATATTTTGGAACAGATGGTATCAGAGGAACTGTTAATAAAGGAAATATTACTGGAGAAAAATTTTTTAAATTTGGCTTAGCATCTGGGACATTTTTTAAAAATCAAAAAAAAACTAAACAAATTGCTGTGATTGCAAAAGATACAAGATTGTCAGGCTATACTTTAGAGCCAGCACTCGTTTCAGGTTTGGTATCAGGCGGTATGCACGTTTTTACTCTAGGTCCTTTGCCTACTAACGGATTAGCTATGCTTACTAAATCAATGAAAGCAAACATGGGTATTATGATTACTGCTTCTCATAATCCTTATTACGATAATGGTTTAAAACTATTTGGGCCTGATGGTATGAAGTTGTCAGATAGAATAGAAAAAAAAATTGAAAAATTAATTGATGCTAAAAATACAAAACAGCTAACTAATCCAAAACAACTCGGAAGAGTTAAAAGACTCGAAGATGGCAATGATAAATACATAAAGATACTCAAAAATAATTTTCCAAAAAACTTTCATCTTAAAGGGACAAAAATAGTATTAGATTGTGCTAATGGCGCAGGATATAAATCAGCTCCAAAACTACTAAAAGAACTTGGTGCTAAAGTAATTCCTATCGGAGTAAAACCAAATGGTTTAAATATTAATGATAAATGTGGATCGACTTATCCATCTAAAATAAGATCTGCTGTTAAAAAATTCAAAGCACACATCGGTATCTCATTTGATGGAGATGCAGATAGAATAATTATGTGTGATGAAAATGGAAGAATAATAGACGGAGATCAAATAATTGCGATGTTGGCGAGAAGATGGAA
This sequence comes from uncultured Pelagibacteraceae bacterium, assembly GCA_902613545.1. GTDB lineage: Bacteria > Pseudomonadota > Alphaproteobacteria > Pelagibacterales > Pelagibacteraceae > Pelagilacustribacter. The sequence continues at coordinate 7,344 of CACMHW010000001.1, read as the reverse complement.
AGCTAAGAAAATTTTAAAAGGTGGTGTAGTAGGCACCCTAATGTCAAATTATGGTTTAGAAAATTTTTTAAGTAAGGAAAAAATAAAATTTCTGAGATCCAAAGTTGGTGATAGATATGTAAAAGAAAAAATGAAAAAATTGAACTTTAATCTTGGCGGCGAGCAATCTGGTCATATTATTTTGGGGAAATTTGCTACAACTGGAGATGGACTTTTAGTTGCCCTAGAGGTTTTGTTTTCTCTTAGAAAAGGAAAAAAAGCTAGTAAGCTGCTAAATGTATTTAAACCTTTACCTCAAATTTTAGAAAATGTAATTGTAAGAGATAAAGAAATAATTAATAATTCAAATTGTAAAAATGCTATTCGTAAAGCTAATGTTTTAATGGGAAATAAAGGTAGAATTTTAGTAAGAAAATCTGGAACAGAACCAAAGATCAGAATTATGGCAGAGTCTAATGATAAGTCGTTAATTTATAAATGTATTAAAATCATTAAAAGATCAATTAACTAAAATTGAAACCTCAATCAAAAATATTAATAATAGCTGGCTCTGACTCTTCAGGTGGAGCGGGTATACAAGCTGATGTTAAAACGGTTACTGCATTAGGTAGCTATGCTATGACTGCTATTACAGCAGTTACTTCTCAAAATACAACAGGTGTAAAATCAGTTGTTCCAATTAAACCTAAAGAAATAGAAAAACAAATTGAATTTTCATGTATTGATATAAAACCAGATGCTGTAAAGATTGGAATGATTCATTCCTCTAAGGTAATACTTTCAATTATAAAATCTCTAAAAAAATTAAAATTAAAAAAGATTATTTTAGATCCTGTAATGGTTGCAAAAGGTGGAGCAAATTTAATTAATAGTTCTGCAATAAAAACCCTAAAATCAAAATTAATAAAAAAAGCTTTTTTAATAACACCGAATATACCAGAGGCAGAAATCTTGAGTGGAATAAAGATTAATACTTTAAATGATGTAAAGATTGCTGGTAATATTTTATTAAAACTTGGTGCAAAAAATGTTTTAATAAAAGGAGGACATCAGAACTCAAAACTGGTGAAAGATGTTTACTTAAATAGAAGAGAAATGAAAGTTTTTAAGAATAAAAGAATAAAAACTAGAAATACTCATGGAACAGGTTGCACGCTATCAAGCGCTATAACAACCTTTTTATCATGTGGAAAACCTTTAAAGATTTCTTGTGACTTAGGAATTAAATATGTTAACCAAGCAATTAAATCTAATCTTAATTATGGTAAAGGACATGGTCCAATTAATCATTTGAACTCAATCAGAATGAAAAGAAAATTTAAATAATGAGAAACGTTGTAGTTGTTGGTTCACAGTGGGGAGATGAAGGTAAGGGAAAAATAGTCGACTGGCTATCTAGTGAAGCAGATATTGTAGTTCGTTTTCAAGGGGGTCATAATGCTGGACACACACTAGTAATCGATAAAAAAGTATTCAAATTGAGACTACTACCGTCGGGAATAGTCAGGGATAATAAAATTTCTGTTCTAGGGAATGGCGTAGTGATAGATCCTTGGGCTTTAATAGAGGAAATAAAAGATATTAAGAAACAAGGAATAAACGTAACTCCTAAAAATTTCATGATTTCAGAATCAGCATCATTAATACTTCCTTTCCATAAGGAAATGGATGAGATTAGAGAGGATACAGCAGGTAAAGGAAAAATTGGCACTACCAGACGAGGTATAGGACCATGTTATGAAGATAAAGTTGGAAGAAGATCAATACGAGTAATGGATTTAAGATCAGAAAGCAATTTGGATGCTAGGTTAGAAAATGTTCTATTACACCACAATGCAATAAGAAAAGGATTAAAAAAAAAGATTTATAGAAAAAATGAATTAAAAAAAAAATTACTCAAAGTTGCTCCAGAAATTTTAAAGTTTGCGAAACCAGTTTGGCTGAAATTAGATGAATTTAAGAAAGACAGAAAAAAAATATTGTTTGAGGGAGCACAGGGAATTCTTTTAGATGTTGATCATGGAACCTATCCATTTGTGACTTCATCAAACACAGTTCCAGCTATGGCAGCTACAGGATCAGGTTCGGGTCCAGATAAAATTGGTTACATTTTGGGAATTACAAAAGCATATACAACAAGAGTAGGAAGCGGACCATTTCCTACAGAGTTAAAAAATAAGATTGGTGAAATGTTAGGAAAAAGAGGAAAGGAATTTGGAACTGTGACAGCGAGAAAAAGAAGATGCGGTTGGTTTGACGGGGTTTTGGTAAGACAAACTATAAAAATTTCAGGAATTAATGGAATAGCGTTAACAAAATTAGATGTATTGGATGAATTAGATGAAATAAAAATGTGTATTGAATATAAATTAAATGGAAAAAAAATTGATTACCTGCCAGCAGCCTCAGAAGATCAATTTAAAATCAAACCAATTTACAAAACTTTTCCTGGCTGGAAAACAACTACTCAAGGTATAAGAAACATGAAAGATTTACCAGAAAATGCAAAAAAATATATTTACTTTTTAGAAGATTTTATAGGTGCAAAAGTTTCAAGTATTTCAACAAGCCCTGAGAGAGATGACACAATCTTAATTGAGGACCCTTTTAAAGTTTAGTTTTGAGGAAGTAAATTTTTTGATTGACTAGCATTAATCATTGATTTCTGTAATTTTTCAAAAGCTTTAGTTTCTATTTGTCTAATTCTTTCTCTGCTAATTTTATATTTTTTACTTAATTCTTCCAATGTCAGTGGAGTTTCGACTAATCTTCTTGCATTAATAATTTCTTTTTCTCTTTCATTTAAAACATTCATAGCATTTTTTAATAATTGTTTTTTATCTTCATACTCTTGTTTTTGTGAAATTATTAATTCTTGATCCAGGCTATCATCAACGAGCCAATCTTGCCATTCGTCAGACTCTCCACTTTTAATAGGATCATTGAGAGATTTTTCTTGACCCATCATCCTTCTATTCATATTTATTACTTCATTTGAGTCAACATCAAGCCTTTTAGAAATCTCTTTTACTTGCTCATCTTTTAAATCACCTTCTTGACCTGGAGCGATTTGATTTTTAAGTTTCCTTAAATTAAAAAAAAGCTTTTTTTGTGCTGTTGTTGTTCCCATTTTTACTAAACTCCAAGATCTTAAAACATATTCTTGAATTGCTGCTTTTATCCACCACATCGCATAAGTAGCTAATCTAAATCCTTTATCAGGATCAAATTTTTTTACTGCTTGCATAAGACCTAAGTTTCCTTCAGATATTAATTCATTAACAGGTAAACCATAACCACGATAGCCCATTGCAATTTTAGCGACTAATCTTAAATGGCTTGTTACCAATTTATGTGCGGACTGTAAATTTCCTCTCTCTCTCCAATTTTTAGCCAACATATATTCTTCTTCAGCGTCTAGCATTGGAAATTTTTTTATTTGAGAAAGATAAACTGATAAACCTCCAATGGCTGGGCTAGGTAAATTGATCATTTCTTTATTATTTTTCATATCATAGACTTATATATTATTATTCACTTTTCAACTATGTAGTTTATTAAGTAAATCTAACATTTTTTTAAAGTCATCTGGAACATTTGTTTTAAAACTAACCCATTTTTTTTTGGTAGGATGATCAAATTCCAGTGTTTGGGCATGCAAAGCTTGTCCTTTGATATTGATCAATTTTTCTAAAAATATTTTATTAATCCTTTTAAATTTAAGATTTTTCTTTCCGTATTGGTTATCTCCAACAAGCGAAATTCCTTTTGATTTTAAATGAACTCTGATTTGATGAGTTCTACCTGTTTCTAGTTCACATTCTAGAAAGCTAATTTTTGGTATATCTTTGATACTATAAACTCGTAAAGTTTTGTAATTTGTAATTGCAATTTTTCCCTTTGTTTCACTAACTGTCATAAGTTGTCTATTTTTATTATCTCTTGAAATTAATGTTTTGATACGACCATTTAATGGCCTTATAACTCCCCAAGCTAAACATAAATATTTTCTTTTAATAGTGTGATAGCTAAACTGTTTTCCTAAATTTGAATGGGCTAAATTATTCTTAGCAACGACTAATAATCCGCTAGTCTCTTTATCAATTCTGTGAACAATACCAGGTCTTAATTCACCATTTAAATTAGATAAATTTTTCTTATATTTATAAGCGAGAGCATTAGCTAGAGTGTTTTCAACATTTCCGGCCCCAGGATGGACCACCATACCTTTTGGTTTATTAATAATAAGAATGTCATTATCTTCATAAACAATATCAATTTTAATTTTTTTTGGAATTAATCTATTTTCACCACTAGATAGAATATTAATTAAAATTATATCCTCTGTTTTTATCTTTGTAGACGGAGAAGAGACGACTGTATTGTTAATCTTAAGATTTTTTGTGAGTATTATTTTCTTTAAAAATGACCTGGTAAATTTACTTATCTTTTTAGTTAAATAGATATCAATTCTAGTCCCAGCGTCTCTTTTATCAACGGAGAATTTCATTGTTTTATTCATAAATTAATTTAGATTATCATATATTGCGCCGGTAGCTTCAACTGGATAGAGCGCCGGATTTCGGCTCCGGAGGTTATGGGTTCGACTCCTATCCGGCGCACCAAACTATAAAATCCAATCTTTAAATTTTTCCTTATTATTTATTATATATTTTGGGAAATTATCGTTAATACTTATCTTTTCATATTTGATATCTCTATTAAATAAATCCTTCCCTTTGGAAATTTTTTCTTTAATTAAATCTGTATTAGTAAACTCATCAGTATTATACTCTTGGTGAGAATATGACATAATCTTGTGTTTAATTGATTGAGGATCTTTTAAAAAACTAAAATGCCATCCTCCATTATTGATTATTTGCATTTTATTTCCGAAAATACTCCAAAAAGATTTTCTTTTTAATTTAAAGTTTCTTAACCATTGAGGAGATCTTAAATATTTTTTTTGACAAATTCTAGTTCCTGCCCAATCACCATCGCTTATATTTAATAAATTTAATTTAGATTGAAAATTTTTTTGCAAGAAACATGCGTATTTTTTTTCTATTTTAAATTCTTTTAATTTTTCGGGATCTGGTATTTCATCTATATCTGATATCATAATAATATCTTGATCGGAAAACTCTTTGTATCCTCTTTCAAGTGAGTTCCTTTGGAATTGATCTCTAGCGTGGTTCTCATGCCATCCTTTTTTAAAAGACTTCACATCTAAAGGCAAATCGTCAATAATTAGATAATTTATTTTATCTTTAAATTTTGGAAATTTATTTATATCAAAATTAAGTTTTTTTGGTTCTCCCGCATGGTTTTTTGTGGCCTCTGCAATTATAAATTTATCAACTTTTTCATTTAAAGTATTAAGCCTAATATCCAACACCAAATCTTCATCAAAATACATAAAACAATCAATTAGTTTCATAATTTTATTGTGAGTGATGTTAAACCTAATTTCTTATTTATTAAATTACTTGAGGCACAATGTAAACTTGTTCTATCAAAAATTAGTAAATCTCCTAACTTCCATTTATAAATTAGATCAACCTCAAGACCCTTAAGATTATTTATATCCTCATGATTTAAATAATTTTTATGCGTATTTTCATCAAAACTTTTTCCTCCATAAAGATCAATATGCTCGGAAGATCTTTTATTATATCCATTTGCCTTTAATTCCTCTGGGCTTATTGAGAAAGTTGTAGCACATCCATAAAATCTATTTTTAAAAATTACTGTCTCCCCCATATCAGATAAAGGTAATAAAGTTTGTTTAAATATTACCTTACTGAAGTCAAACCCAGAGTCTACGTGCAAAGAAACTGGCATAAAACTTTCTTGAAAAAGTCCTAAACTATCTTTTCCATCTTTAGTCTTTGGGTTATCCATTTTGAAATTATCAAGATTTAACCTTAATTTATCTAGATAAATCTTTTGTAAATTTAAATCAAAATCTACAGACCATTTTTTTTTAATAATTTTTTGTCTCCTGTTATTAATTTCAACAGGTAATTCATTATAAAGTTTTTGAAATAATTTTACTTCATCTAAGCTGATAAAATTTTTTATCACATAGGGTTTTTGTTCAGAGCTTTTTATTTTTTCTAAAAATTTATGCATCACTCACCCATATTTATTAGTGTACCTCTTTTTTTTGCCCCAAAATATGAAATATAAAAAACTAAAACCCCAAAACCAAAGTAGATCATTGAGATTATAATTGACTTAAAAATATTCAGGAAATTCACAGTCTCTGTCATTAAAATGCTTCTCATTTCCTCAAAAATATGAACTAACGGAAGTATTTTTGCGATTATTTGTAAAAACCCAGGGAGTATTTCAATTGGGTAATAAATACATCCTAACGGAGCTAAAAAAAATAAACTAGCCCAAGCAATGTTTTCAAAAGAAGGTCCATATCTCAGTAAGCCAGATGTTACTAGCAAACCTAAGGTAATTCCAAACAAATATAAAGAAATCAATAAAAAAATTAAAGGTAAACCAAGTTTAAGAACAGAAACACCGAATAATGGAATTGCAATCAAAACAGCAGGCACTAAACCGATTAAGGTTCTAATAACAGCAGTAATCGTTAGGGCTGCAATAATTTCTCTTATTTTGATAGGGGCGATAAATAGATTTGTAAAATTTCTGCTCCAGATTTCCTCTAAAAACATCATATTAAAACTAATACTAGCTCTAAATAAAAAATCATAAAGTATAGCTGCAGTTAAAATTATACCTACAGTATTACTGTAATAGTCAGAACTTAAAGTAAAAAATTTCGATATAAATCCCCATAAAAAAATTTGCACAGTTGGCCAATAAATTAAATCTAATACCCTCGGAAATGAATTCATTATAAGATATAGATGTCTTAAACCCAAAGCATAAATTTTATTAAAATTCATCTTTACTCCTTGCTAATTTTAAAAATGTTTCTTCAAGGTTATCTCGCCCATGTTTTTTTATTAGTTCTTCACATGTTCCTTTGTCTATTATTTTTCCTTTACGCATCATTATCACGCTATCACATAGTCTTTCCACTTCACTCATATTATGAGACGCTAATAAAATTGTAACTTTATTTTTTATTTTATATTCTTGTATATAGCTTCTTATAAAATCACCAATATCAGGATCAAGACTAGCGGTTGGTTCATCTAGAAGTAAAATTTCTGGTTTATTAATTAAGGATTTAGCCAACGATACCCTATTTTTTTGACCAGATGATAACTCACCAGTTTTCCTTCCAAAAAAATTTTTTATATCTAAATCTTTCGAAATTTCATTAATTCTCTCGTCAAGATTAGAAATTCCATATAATCT